>CAKVJR010000044.1 GCA_934754855.1 uncultured Candidatus Melainabacteria bacterium | reverse complement strand
CATCGTCTAGTGGCCTAGGACACCTCCCTTTCACGGAGGCGGCAGCGATTCGAATTCGCTTGGGGGTACCATTTTTTTAAGAGCCGCAAGGCTCTTTTTTAGTGCCGAAATATACTTTTGCTGACTTTTAAATTAACAAAGGCGTAAAAATTAAGAGGATATCATTTTAATGATAAATACAAACAGTAAGTTTTTGGGGCATATACTTGCGTTATTAACCGCTATTGTTTGGGGGACGACACTTGTTTCAACAAAAATTCTTTTAAAAAATTTTCAGCCTGTTGAAATTTTATTTATCCGATTTCTTATGGCATTATTATTGTTTTACATTGTTTGTCCTCAAAAAACTCCAAAGACAACAAAATCTCAAAAATTGACTTTATCTCTTGCGGGATTAACGGGTATTACTTCATATTATCTTTTTGAAAACATTGCTCTTACATATACTTTTGCGACAAATGTCAGTATAATTAATTGTTGTGCACCATTTTTGACTGCAATATTCACATTTTATTTCCTAAAAAATAACGAGAAGATAAACAGAACCTTTTTTATTGGATTTTTTGTATCTATAATCGGAATTTGGATTATTTTATTTAACGGAAATAAAATAAATCTTAACCCTCTTGGTGATGTATTGGCGATTTGTGCTGCAACATCTTGGGCTTTTTATTCGATTTTAATCAAAAAAACCTCAAATTATAATATCCCAACTTTGATAATAACAAGGGAAAGTTTTTTGTACGGCATCATTTTTATGATTCCTTTTCTTTTCTTATTTAACTTTAAATTGGGATTATCAAGGTTTTTGGATATTACAAATATTTTAAATATTTTATTTTTAGGATTTATTGCTTCCGGAGTTTGCTTCTTTACTTGGAATAAATCCATAAAAATATTAGGTACCGTAAAAAGCGGGTGTTATATATATTTGATTCCTGTTGTGACAGTTATTTTATCTTCCATAATACTAAAAGAGCCTGTGTCTGCATTATTAATTATGGGTATAATTCTGACAATTTCAGGTTTGGTTATATCTGAATTTAGAAAATAAAATTTGCCTGTTAATTTTATAAATTCCGTTATATTAACTATTGTCAAATTATGCTAATGGCTAAATATGGGGGAAATAGACATTTTGTGAAATTAATAAAATCTTTAGATAATCTTACAGGTGACGATTTACATTTGTGGTATTATTTTGTTATGCAAAAGGTCATTTCTTTATTCAAGGACAAATTATTTGTTGCAAGGAGCATTTTTTATTTTTTGCTTTTCATATTGTTATTTGTGCTTTTTAAGAATGGTTGTTTGAACACTGATGATGTGGCGTGCTGCGGTTTTTTCCCTGTAACATTGGGCAAATCCTTTTGGTATTACGGCTCTTGGGTTGTTCCTTTGAATAATTTTTTGTTATATTGGCTACCGTTCACTTTTAAAATCAATTTGCAGGATTGGTCGGGAGTTGTCGGGGGTTTATTTGAGACAATTGTTACCCTCGGAATGATTTTGGCTGTGGAAAAAAACGGTTATTTAAACAAAATCAGCCCCAAAATTGTTATTCCTGTTACGTTTATAATTTTTGTTTATTCTTTTCAGGTTATTTATATGCTGAAACCGCCTGATTACTTTATTTTTTGTGCTTTTTTCAGGTTCGTTTTCCCTCCGCTTTTGTTTATGATTTTTTTGTATAATTTATACAAAATTCTTCGTGAGCAAGATGTTTGCTATCAGGTTTTTGTACCGATTACTTTTTTGATGGCAAGTTCTTCAGAGGTTCTTGCGGGAATTTCGCTCGTGACGGTATCTTTGACGATTTTGGCAATTTTAATTGAGGGTATTTTGACAAAGAATTTGAATAAAAAATCTTTGTTAATAACGCTTGGCGTGTTTCTTGTTTTGGTTGGCGGAACTTTGTTTTTGGTGACGAATGAAGGCTTCAGAATGCATTATTTGCATAAATCTGCGGGGCAGGTTTTTTCTTGGACGGCGATTTTTATGTCGTTGCCTGAATTTTGGAAAGATTATTCTGCAAAAGTTTTGATAAATTATCTGCCGATATATTTGTCATTGTTGTTTTTGATGGGGGTAAATTTTTGGGCATTGCCTGACAGGAAAAAATTTGTGCCGACTTTTTTCCCGAGTTTTGTTTACGTCGGAATTTTGATTTTCATGTTTATGTTGATTTTCGCCGGAAAACACCATTATAGCGGCGGTTATTGGACATCGCACAGAGATATTCATTTGTTGATAATATTGTTGTTTATTTATTCGCTTTCGTTTTCGATTTTTGAATTTTTAAAGCGGGTAAAATTTGAAGACATTAAAAAATTGTTAGTTGTTTTATGTGTCGGAAGTACCTTTGTTTTGTGCGTTTTGTCGAATGGCTTTTATAATCAAAAATTAAATTTAAAGAAATTTACTTATTTGAACGATAAAATCAGATTATTTTACGAATACAAGGACATGTCGCCTGCATTGCCCCCAACGACTATGTTTGAGTGTGTTTTTTATGTGACACACAGTGTCCCGATTGATATTTACGAATACAATGAAAAAATTGACGATAATTCTCTTGACCCGCTGATTATGCACGTTCTCGAGGATTATGCGATGGGTGAAATTTATTTTGTTAACGTTAAAAACAGATTTAATGATGTTCGTCATATCGGCTCTGTTCCCGAGTCTTTGAGGCTTGTTGAGGCTCTTGGCGGAAATTTTGATGAATTTAAAACAAACGATTTCAAGTTCGCAAAACTTTCGGATAAAAAATTTGTTTTGGGCGAAAAATAGCGTTATTTAATTCTTTTTGTCTTGATAAATTTGTAATCGTTTGACGGAATTTCATATAAAATTACACAATGTTTGTCAAGCCAATTTTTGACTTCGGGATAGATGTTGTCGTGTGTTTCCGAAAGGCAGAAAAACAGTGTGCTTCCGACTTTTACTTTGGGGAAGTCTTTGATGAAATAGCAAACCTTTTTTGTATCGACAAGTTGCTCTTTGTCATAAACCTCGAAAAGCATATTATTAGCGTATTTGCAGAAAAGATAATCTTCTTTTGAAAAGTCGGAATGCTTGAGAAAATCGATAAATTCTTTGGCATAAACTGATTTTTCCGTCAAATATCTTTTATCGTAGTTGTGTTTTATTACATCAAGCAGGGTTGGATTTGGATTATTTTCAAAATATTTATAGATTTTTGAATAATTTGGCAAAAGCAGAAAACATACTGCAATTGCAGTTGTCGTAAGGGTTTTGCTCTTGAAATTGATATAATCAATCGGTTTGATAATTGCAATAATAAACAACGGTATTAAATACATTGAAATTCTTTCGGCAAAGAACGGATAGAGGTGCAAAAGTCCCGTTATCATTGCCAATACGTATGTTAAAAATATAATTCCGCATAGAAATCTGTCTTTTTTGAAAAGAATAATTATCGAACCGAAAAACAAAATCATTGCGACATAAACGTTTATCGTAGTGCTTCCGAAAAAGATGAAGAAATTTTTTACTTGGGTGAAGTTTTGCGGGAACATTGTTCCGAACATCCAGCACCAATATTCCTGAACGAACGGATCGGATATCGAACCTAAACAATTTGCTCTGAAGTAAGTTATTTCAAAAATTATTATTGGTAGAATGTATAATAAGGCTTTTTTTAATATTCCGCAAATCGGTTCGGCGGCTTTCTTTGCGGCATATATCCTAGAGATAAGATATGTTAAAAATACCGCATTAATTACAAACGCAGCCGTGTAGGAAAAAAGTATAAAAAATATAGAAACGGCTGATAAAACAACGATTTTCGCCTTTGAAAACTTTTTGTCTTTTAATAAAAGTGCAAGCATCACAATTAAAATCGAGAAAAATACGTCCGACATGTAATGTTTGAAAAACATTGTGTATAAAATTATGTATTCAGACGTTGCAAACAGGGCATTTGCGGCTAAAATGCAGAGTCTGTTTTTGAAAAGTTTGAATGATAAAAATCCGAATAAAAATAACGATAAAATCGAAAATAACCAAGGCAAAAACCGCATGGCAATTTCGTTTGCACCAAAAATTAAGTAAAATATTTTTGAACTGATTATAAATAACGGCGGGCAGCATTGACCTTCAAAAAGCGGTAAAAATAACTCTGCCGTTGGCTTTTCCATCATATTGTAAATCAAAGAGGCTTCGTCGTAAAATAGCGGAAGACAGTTTTGCCAAGCGATTGTTCGGACTACCGCCCCGAAAAATAAAATTAAAGCAAAAGTTACCAAGAACAAGATGTTTTTTGCTGAAAAATGCTTTGCTTTTTGGAAGATTTCATTTTGCATAAATTAAATATATCATATTTTTTCACCGTAAACTATTTTTTTGTTTAAAATATTTTTTAAGTTATTTTGTCGGTAGAGATTTCTTTAAAAAACTGTCGTGACAATTGATTTGCAGATTTTACGCCGAAAATTTTATATAAAAAAGATATTAAGAATTTTTTGTTATTTGATGACACTATTAGTGTTATTACTTGCGGTTAAAGGGAAAAGAGTGCTTTTATTTAAAAATTCATACAAAAATATTAATAGTATTTTTGAAAATTTTTGCTATAATGTAAACAATAAGAATAGATTTGAGAAAAGTATGCTCCAAGTCGCTGATAAGAATGATATAGAAACAGAACTCACGGAAATATTTGAAAACGACCGTGTTTCCGACGTTCCGGTGGTTTTGTTTTATAAACCTGAATCGCTTGAATTGTTGGCAAAATTTATTTCAGGCGAAATTGACCGTTCTATGGCGATAGGCATTGCAGGCGAGTCTGCAAGCGGAAAATCGACTATTGCAAGAGAGTTTATTGAAACGATAGAAAATTTTTCCGAGGACAATCATCTCGGGCAAGTCATTACTCGAGTTAACACGGACGATTATTATTATGACCGCTCCGAACAGGTTAAAAAAGCAGGAAGCATGGCTGAATTTGTTAAAACTTATGATTTGGACGTTCCCGAGGCTTTGGAATTGGATTTGATGTTTACGCATGTTCAAAAACTTCTCTCCGGAAATTCCGTAATGCTCCCTAAATATGATATGTCCGGAACTACCATCAGATGGGATAACCATACACTTGCAGAACCCTCGAAAATTATTATTTCAGAGGGTTTGTTTGCACTTACGGAGAAAATTCGAGGTGCTTTCGATTTTAAAGTTTATGTAGATATCGATTCGGAAATTCAAAAAAACAGATTTTTTGCCCGTGCGGAAGAGAGAAAATTGGGTGACTCCGCAAAATCTATGTATAAAAATGTTTCTCAAAAGGCTGAAATTTATATAAAACCCTGCCGTGAGGTTGCGGATATTGTTTTGTCGGGTGCAGCACCGATTTCGAGTTATAGAAACTTTTTGAATAAAATCCTTTCCGTCGTCGCAAAATTGTATTTGAAATAACAGGTTTTGTTTTATCTCACTGATAGCATTCATTGTCATAACTACGAATTTACCGTCATTCTGAAGTTTTGTAAAAACCGAAGAATCTATTTTATTGATTTAACAAAAAAATAATTTGCAAATCTTGTCATCGCCAAGCCCTCGCACTCTGCTCGTTTGTTCCTCGCAATGACTGTGAATGAGGAACAGTATTTGTCGCCTGAACCCTACACTTTTGCAATGGCGATTACCTCTTAAAACATCAACATTTATCGTCATATTGAGGGGCTTGTCCTCGAAATATCTGTTTTAATTATATTTATATAGATTCTTCGCCTTACAGGCTCAGAATGACAATAATTCTATTGGTAGGCGTGAAAACTTTTCAACAAAAAAAGGCGAGCCTTGCGGTTCGCCCCTTTTAAACATTTTTAGACCTTTTTAGTTCTTTTCTTTTAATCCTTTTAGAACTTTAGGTTCTTTAAGACTTTTAAAACTTTTAATGTTTTAAAAAATCTTCCTATTTCTTTTTAAATGTATCAATTGCGAGCAATGCACAGCCGAGCATACCTGCGTTATTGCCTGTTGTTGCGAGGACAACTTTTGCGGGAGATACGATAGTTTGTCTGTTAAGTTCGTCTTCAATAGTTTTTGTATTGATGAATTCTCCCATGCCGCCTGAAATAACAAAGATTTCTGTATCGAAAATATTATTCAATGTAACCATACCAGTGATGATTTGGTTATGCCACATATCCATAACTTTTACGCAGAGTTCGTCGTTTCTTTTGAAGCCGTCAATTAAGTCGTAAGTTGTCAAATCGTCGATTTTTTTGCCTTCTGTTGCGACGGAAACAGGGTTTTTGAGTGCTTCTTCTTTGAAAGAACGTCCCAAACCCGTACCTGAGCCGTATGCTTCCCAACAGTCGTAAGTTCCGCAGTTACATTTACGTCTTTTATCGGGGAAAATTTTGATGTGACCGATTTCACCCGCACGACCCGATTTACCACGGAGCATTTCGCCGTTGATAATGATGCCGCCGCCGATACCTGTTCCCAATGTTACCATTACGTTGTTATCATAACCTTTTGCGGCACCGACTTTATATTCTGCCCATGCTGCTGCATTTGCGTCGTTTTCAACATAAACGGGTTTTTTACTGAATTTTGTAAATTCAATTGTATTATATCCGTCGGGCAAGTTCGGAGAGCAAGATTCAACTTTTGTATTTTGGAGATTGATAGCACCGGCAGTTGCAAATGCAATATAGTCAACGTCTTTTTCGTTTTCCGTTACGATGTTTTGGAAAGTTTCTTTCAATTCTTCCAAGGTTTTTGGAGTTGGAACTTTTTTAATTTTATTTACAAATTCGCCGTTTTCGTCAATGATTGCGTAACTGATTTTCGTTCCGCCGACGTCAATCCCGAGTGCCTTTTTCATTTGTATCTCCTTTGTTGTTTGTTGAACTAATAACTAATTATGGTTTACTTTTTGTGTAAAATCTTTTTACAATCAGTTGCGGGCGGGTAATTGCCGAACCGATTACGACAGCGTGAGCCCCTAAGTCGAACGCTTTTTTGACCTGATCGGGTGTCCAAATTCTTCCCTCTAAAACAATCGGGCAATCCAAGATTTTTGCGGCTCTTTCGAGGAGTTTAAAATCGGGTTCGTCCGTTGGGGCGGGGGAATTTTGGGTATATCCCGATAATGTTGTTGAAATTATATCAAAGCCCAAAGCCCTTGCTGCAACTGCTTCTGACAGAGTTGAAATATCTGCCATTGAGGCTTTTTTGTGCATTGCGACATATTTTACCAATTTGCGAAGATTGTCGTTTCCTCTCGGACGGGAAGTTCCGTCCATCGCAATAATGTCGGCACCTGCGGAAATTAACTCCGAAATTTCTTTCATTCCGGGGGTAATATAAACAATTTGTTTCCAATTTTTTGGAATGACCTTGGGTTTTGTCAGCCCGATAATCGGAACGTCAGAAAATCTTTTTGCGTTTTTAATATCTCTTGCACCCGCAAGTCGCAAGGCTTTCGCACCACCCATCAAAACCGATTGTATCATTGCATTTATGCATTCTTCCTGATACAAAGGCTCATTAGGCATTGCTTGAACTGAAATTATAATAGAATTTTTAATTTTATCTATAATTTTCATCGTTGGTTAAATTATAACCTTAATCGATTTGGACTTCAAGTGTATTTTCTAAAGATTTAACTCTTTGATAATATCGGGAACAAGTTTTCTCCACGCTTCGCCCGACGGGTGAACATCGTCTGATGCTCTGTATTTTCCGTCCAAAATTTCCTCCCCGATTGACATTTTTTTTGTGTATAAAATTTTTATATCGTTCTTTTCTCCGATTTCATTCATTTTTTGTTCCTCGAAATCCAACGGCAAGTGAATGATGTCGGTATCGTCGTCATATACTAAAATTGCGAATTTTGATTTTGGAAAATTTGTTTTCAAAATATTTGAAATTTCTCCGATAATAGCGGCGGGGAGTGAAAAATCACCCGATTTCGCCAAATATTGGCCTAATGTCATTCGATACAATCTGCCTGTTGCCGTTGAATTTATGAAACAACAAACTTTGCCGCAAGGAACTTTCTCGATGCCCTGTTTGTCGTTAACTCTGTATAAATCCAACAATACATCATTCTCCCATCCCAAAGAACGTTCGTGGCATCTTTTGTTGTGGTCGATTATGTACGTATATATAAAATATTCCGTATTTTGAGGAATTTGTTTCAAAAAATCTTTCGATTGAAGTTGGGTTAATACAGTCGCCATGCTTCCGCCGCCAAGACCGTAACTGTAAACGGTTCGTCCCGTATTTTTGGAAAGGTTTGCCGAAAAAGTTTCCTCTCTTTTTAAAGAAAAACCTTCGGTATAAGAACAGCCCAAAAGCACTATCGGACTTTTGTTTTTGGAGCCTTGAAATTTATAAAAAACCTCATCTGTATCTTGCATGAGTTTATCTTTTTTCTTCAGAATAAATTTATAGTCCAAAATAAACCGATTGTTCGGATAGCACCATATTTTGCGGATAATGTAAAAACTGCCGCATTCCGCTAAAAATCCGACAAAAATCAATAAAATTAAATTTACAGCAATAATAAAGAAAGTTTTTTTCATTGAAAATCCGCTTATTTCAGTCAAAAAATTATATCACGAAAAAAATCGCACCTCAAAATATTAATTTTTTGTGTATTTTTTTAATAATTTGAAAAACAGGTGATATAACAAAAATATAGAAAAGAAGAAAAATAAGAATTGGAGATAAAAAATGGCTAAAACTATTGGTATCGACTTAGGTACAACGAACTCGGTAGTCGCAGTTATGGAAGGCGGTAAACCGACCGTCATCGCAAACTCGGAAGGTTCAAGAACAACCCCGTCTATCGTAGGTTTTTCAAAAACAGGTGAAAAATTGGTTGGTCAACTTGCAAAACGTCAGGCAATTTTGAACCCTGATAAAACAATCGCTTCAATCAAAAGACACATGGGCGAAAATTACAGAAAGAATATCGACGGAAAAGATTATACTCCGCAAGAAATTTCAGCAATGATTTTGAGAAAATTGGCAGACGATGCATCAGCATACCTCGGAGAAAAAGTTACATCTGCCGTAATCACAGTTCCTGCATACTTCAACGACGCACAACGTCAAGCAACTAAAGATGCAGGTAAAATCGCAGGTTTGGACGTTCTCAGAATCGTAAACGAACCGACAGCAGCAGCGTTGGCTTACGGTCTTGAAAAAGATAATTCTGAAAAAGTTTTGGTATTCGACTTAGGTGGTGGTACATTCGATGTATCAATCCTTGAAATCGGCGACGGTGTTCACGAAGTTCTTTCAACATCAGGTGATACTCACTTGGGTGGTGATGACTTCGATAAGAAAATCATTGACTGGTTGGTTGATGAATTTAAAAAACAAGAAGGTATTGACCTTTCAAACGATAAACAAGCAATGCAACGTTTGAAAGAAGCAGCAGAAAAAGCAAAATGCGAATTGTCATCAGTTGTTGAAACAAACATCAACTTACCGTTCATCACGGCTGATGCTAACGGTCCTAAACACTTAGACGTTAACCTTACAAGAGCAAAATTTGAAGATTTGTCACACGATTTGCTCGAAAGATGTAAAAAACCTGTTGAACAAGCAATTAAAGATGCAGGCATTTCAAAATCAGAAATCAACGAAGTTGTATTGGTCGGTGGTTCGTCACGTATCCCAGCAGTTCAACAATTGGTTAAAGAATACACCGGTAAAGAACCTAACCAAACAGTAAACCCTGATGAAGTAGTTGCAGTCGGTGCTGCTATTCAAGCAGGTGTCCTCGCAGGTGAAGTTAAAGATATCGTCCTCCTTGATGTTACTCCGTTGACATTGGGTATTGAAACATTGGGCGGTGTTTTGACTCCGTTGGTTCCGAGAAACACTACAATCCCTGTTTCTAAATCACAAGTTTTCTCAACTGCGGAAAATAACCAAACAGCTGTAGATATTCACGTTTGCCAAGGTGAACGTCCGATGGCTAAAGATAACAAATCATTGGGTATGTTCAGACTTGACGGTATTGCTCCCGCTATGAGAGGCATTCCGCAAATCGAAGTTACATTTGATATCGATGCTAACGGTATTGTTAATGTTTCTGCAAAAGATAAAGCAACAGGCAAGGAACAAAAAATTACCATCACAAATTCATCAAATCTTGATGAAAAAGATATCGACAGAATGGTTAAAGAAGCAGAAGCAAACGCTGAAGAAGATAAAAAGCACAAAGAAGAAGCAGAAATCAGAAATAGTGCAAACAGTATGCTTTCTTCAGCAGACAGAATCGTTAAAGATTTTGAAGGCAAAATTGCTGACAGCGACAAGACTAAACTTGAAGAACAAAAGAAAACTCTTGAAGAAGCCTTGAAAACAAACAAACCTGTTGACGAAATCAAGAAATTGACAGAAGACTTACAACAAACAATGTACGCTATTTCTTCAGCAGCATACAGCCAAGTTCAACAAGAAGAACAACAACAAAACGGCGGTGCTGAAAATAATGCAAATAACAATTCATCAAATAACAATGATGACGATGTTATCGATGCTGAATATACAAAAGAATAGTTCACTATTGTTGTTTTTCGGGCGGGAAGTTCATTCCCGCCTTTTTTATTGCCAATTTTCGGAAATAAGTTATAATGAAAAAAATTGCAAAGGTCGAAAATGCTCATTGAAACAAAGTTAAAAACAAAAGATAACGTCGAAATTGCAATAAATCATTACCAAAACGGCTTCGACAGAGTTCTGATTTTTATGCCCGGTTGGTTTATGACAAAAGATAGCGATTGTTTCCTCGAAATGTGCAAAACTTTCGGGCTTGCGAGTGATGTTATCGGAATGGATTTTCGTGGGCATGGAAAAAGCGGCGGGTTTTATTCATTTACGACTTGGGAACTTTTGGACATTCGTGCAGTTGTGAATTATGCTCGTAAACAGTATTCACAAATTTACCTTATGGGCTTTTCATTGGGAGCATCTTTGGCGATTTTGTATGGCAGTAAATCGAGTTCGATTGATAAAATTGTTGCTGTCAGTCCTGCTTGTGATTTTGATAAAATAGAAAATCATTTTTGGAAAAAAGAAGCATGGATTCCGACATTAAAAAAAGCAGAGATGAAACGATGGCTTTCAATTCGTCCGTCGGCACGTATTTTGCGGAAAATTAAACCGATTGATGTCGTTGAAAAAGTTAAGTGTCCGACACTGTTTATTGCGGGGGAAAACGACCCCACGGTTTATCCTTGGCATACGGAAAGATTGTTTGAAAAAGCGGTTTGCAGGAAAAAATACGAACTTTTCAAGAATTGCAATCACGCTGAAGATTTGTTTCTTGCCGAAAAAGATAAATTTGTCGAAGTTTGCGGCTCGTGGTTGTTTGGCGAATAGATTGTTTTGCGGTGTTTTTTTTGGATTTGAAAAAAATATTGATTTGTGAATTTTCTTTTGTGTATAATTTTTTCATACAGGAGCAAAAAAATGAAATATTTAGTAGGATTATCGGGCGGTGTAGATTCTTCGGTTGCCGCATTAATATTAAAACAACAAGGTCACGAAGTAATCGGTGCAACAATGGCTATTTGGGGTAAAGACGGAATTGCCCTGAAAGAGGGTCACAAGGGTGCTTGCTATGGTCCTGACGAAAAAGAAGACATTGAAGAAGCACGCAAAATTGCGGAACAAATCGGTATTCCTTACTACGTTTTCGATTGTGCGGAAAAATATGAAAGAATTGTTTTGGACAATTTTAAAAAAGAATACCTCGAGGGAAGAACCCCAAACCCTTGCGTATGGTGTAATGC
>CAKVJR010000043.1 GCA_934754855.1 uncultured Candidatus Melainabacteria bacterium | reverse complement strand
CCTGCGTTGATAGCCGGTCTGATACCTGCGTTAAACAAGTTCGATTCAAGGAAGATTTGTCCGTCCGTAATTGAAATTACGTTTGTCGGAATGTATGCAGAAACGTCGCCCGCTTGAGTTTCAATAATCGGAAGTGCGGTAATACTGCCGCCGCCCAACTCGTCATTGAGTTTACAAGCACGTTCCAAAAGTCTTGAGTGAAGATAGAAGACATCTCCTGGGTATGCTTCACGTCCGGGCGGTCTTCTCAAAAGCAAACTCATTGCACGGTATGCTTGTGCGTGTTTGGTCAAGTCATCGTAAATAATCAAAACCGCTTTGCCTTGCCACATAAATTCTTCCGCAATCGCACAGCCCGCAAACGGTGCAATGTATTGCAACGGTGCAGAATCGTTTGCACTTGCCGAAACGATAATCGAATAATCCATCGCTCCGTGCTTTTCAAGTGTTTTCGCAAGTTGTGCAACCGTTGATGTTTTTTGACCGATTGCAACGTAGATACAAATTACATCTTGCCCCTTTTGGTTCAAAATCGTATCAATCGAAATAGCCGTCTTGCCTGTTTGTCTGTCACCGATGATAAGTTCACGTTGACCACGACCGATAGGCGTTAATGCGTCGATTGCCGTCAAACCTGTCTGTAACGGTTCGTTTACAGGTTTTCTCGTTACAATACCGGGGGCAACTGTGTCAATCGCTCTTGTTTTGTCAATTTTGATGTCGCCTTTGCCGTCAATTGCTCGTCCTGTCGGGTCGATGATTCTTCCGATAAGTTCATCTCCAACCGGAACAGATGCGATTCTTCCTGTCGTTCTTACGGTCATGCCCTCTTTGATATGCGTGTAATCACCAAGAATTACAACACCGACGTTGTCTTCTTCAAGGTTCAAAATCATACCCAAAGTGTTGTTTTCATCATCAAATTCAACAAGTTCACTCGACATTGCGTTTTTTAATCCGTAAAGTCTTGCAATACCGTCACCTACAGACAATACCGAGCCGATACTGTTAACATCGGTTTCGACATTGTAGTTTTCTATTTTCGTCTTTAATATCGACGTAATTTCTTCAGGTCTAATGGTTGCCATTTTTCTATCCTTTTATATAAGTTGTTTTTTAATGTTTTTTAATTTTGTCGCAACGGAATTATCAATAGTTTTGCCGTCAAGTTCGACAATCATTCCGCCGACAATCTCAGGGTTAATTGAATATTCAATTTCAACCTGTTTTGAAAGTTTTTCCTCAAGTTTTCTTTTGAGTTTTTCTTTGAGAAAATCTTTCATTTCAACCGCTGTTACTGCTTTTACGGTCAAAAGATTTTGTTTTTGCTTAATCAGTTCAATGTAGGCATTTTTTATTTCTGAAATTGCATCAAATCTTGCATTGTCTGCCAAAAGATACAAAAAATTCATCGCCGTTTCTGACACTTTGTTCTCGAAAATTTGCTTAATTGCATCTTTTTTATCTTCAAGTTTGATAATCGGATTTGAAATAAATGTTCTTAGTTCCGAATTTTCGTCAAAAGTGCCTGAAATCAAGTTAACATCATTGATAACACTATTTGTTGTATTCGAGTTTTCTGTTACCTCAAATAGTGCTTCTGCATATTTTTTCGCTGTATTTGCAAGTTTTGAGTTAATCTTATTCATCAGATTTTTTCCAATTCTTCGATTGCATTTTCGATTAATTTATCGTGCAATGTTTCATCTTGCGATAATTTTGCACGAATATCGCTGAGGGCTGTGTTGACTGAATTTTCAGCCGTTTCTTTTGTCAAAGAAGAGTTTATTCTTGAGGCTTCACTCTCGACTGATTTTGTTGCATTTTCAGTCAAGATTTGTTTTGCCTTTTCTGTATCTTCTTTTGCTTTCTTTTCAAGCGAATGAAGAGTATTTTGGGCTATATTTCTGATTTCTGCCGTTTCTTGAGGAGTTTTTTCATAGTCCAATTTTGTTTCTTCCAAAGTTTTAAGTGCGTTTTCTTTGTCAGAAACGGAATCGTTAACTGTTTTTATGGTTTTTTCCGTCAAATTATCCACTGCATTTTTCATTTTGTCTTTTAACAAAAAGTACAAAGCAATCGCCAAAATGAGGAAATTGAGCATATTTGAATGAACTATGTTATTCCACGATAAGTCGAGCATTTATACCCCCAAAACCTTATCGACAATAATCTTTGAGATTTCTGCCGAACCTTTGTTCAACTCTTCTTTGGAATTTTCCGCTTCGTTTTTCAAAACGGATTTTTCTTCTTCAATGCGGATTTTTTGAGCCTTTTCAAATTCATCTGTTTCGGCTTTATTTTCCGCTTTGAATTTTTCTGTTCCGTTTGAAACTGTTGCAGTTGCTTCCGCTCTTGCAGCAGCGAGTTCGGTTTGTTTTTTCTCTGCAATTTTATCCGTTGCGGTGCGGGCATTTTCCGCCTCGTCGGAATTTGCTTTCAAAAAAGCCTCTCTTTCTTCCATAATTTTAATTACTGGTTTATACAAGATTGCATTCATAATGAAAACAAAGAGGATAAAACTTATTGCTGATACTAAAAACGTTGCGTTAAATTCCATCGAATTGACCTTTTAATTATTTTCCCAACAATTGGAATGCGATTACGAAACCGTACAAAGCACATGCTTCTGAAAGTGCTGCACCCAAAAGGAAGAAACCGAATGCTTTACCTGCAACTTCGGGTTGTCTTGAAACTGCGTCCATCAAGCCTTTTGTTGCAATACCGATACCTAAACCTGCACCGACTGCACCGAAACCGATTGCAATACCTGCACCTAATTGAGCCAATTCTGCTGCCATAATTTTTTCTCCTTATAAAATTGTTTGATTAGTGACTTTCGCCTTCGGCAGAGCCTATATAGGCTACCGTAAGCATCATAAATACGGTTGCTTGGATAAATGCAACCAAAATTTCAAATAACATTACCGGAAGAGGAACAAAATATGCACAAGCCGATAATGCAATGGATACAAGAACTTCGCCTGCAAAGATATTCGCAAATAACCGGATTGCCAAACTCAACGGTCTTGTGAACATTTCGAGAATTTCGACAAGAGCCATGACAATTCCGACGAATGAAAATTCGTGTAAAAAGAACTTAAATTTTTTCTTTTTAATACCGACTGCAACGTAGTAAACAAGCACTATGATTGCCATTGCGGCTGTCAAGTTTATGTCATTCGTTGGGGACGCAAGTTCTCCTTTTGAGAGGTGAAACATTCTGAGCGGCAATTGTCCGCATAGGTTTGCAGTTACAATAAAAAGGAACAATGATGCTGCAAGAGGGACGTGTTTTTTTGCGTTTTTTCCGCCAATCATCGAATTGGTTAAGTTTACAAACATTCCGACAATCGCTTCTGCAACAGCCTGCAACTTAGTCGGGAAAATTGACATTTTCACGGTTGCAAACAAAGAGAATATTATCAAAAACGCCATGACTGACCACATTGTAATCAATGTATCCAAATTCACGGTATATCCGCATATAACCTTTGTTAAGTGTTCCATTTGCACCTCACATATATACATTAATATTATCACAAAAAAAAATTGTTGATAAATTTGTGAAGTTATTTGATACTTTTTATATGGAAAAGCAATGCCGAACAATCTTATTCGTAATATGTTATATGGCAGGAATTGCAGGGTTTTTGACCGATTGTATCACCCCTTTTGCACTTCTGCTTTTTGTCATGCTCATTATTGCGGTAAGTAAACATTTTTGTTCGGGAAAGTATGCAATTGCCTGCTTTTTAGTTTTTTTAGTCGGTTTTGTTAACACTTCTTTCAGAATGAAAAATTTTGATGAACTTGCCGCAATTGCACCGAAAAATGAGGTTACGGTTGTCGGAAAGGTTGTTTCTTTGCCGTCGTCATCGTCAGAAGAGTTTACAAAATTTTCTCTTGATGTTCAAAAATATAATCTTTACAAGCAGAAACAAAAGCCTGTAAATTCAAAGATTTTAGTCACATTTTTTGCAAATAAAAATGTATATGAAAATATTGAAACGGGCGATGTAATTTCCTTAACGGGCAGATTAACCGTTCCGAAATCTGCCGCAAATCCCTCGGAATTTTGCTATGCAACCTATTTGAGATTGCAAAATATTCACGCAAGATTATTTGTTAACGACGGAAACTTTATGCTTGTTTCCAAGCCTGACAAGGGCGTTTTCAAGTTTTTGGCATCATTAAACAGATTGAGAAATAAAATTGTCGATATGCATGCTGTGAACATAAAATCGCCAGAACTTGAGTTATTGGGCGGAATTGTGTTCGGGGACGATGCGGTAAGTCCGACGCCTGAGATGAAAACTTCCTTTCAACATTCGGGCTTAACGCACATCATTGCTGCGTCGGGAATGAATGTCAGTATGATTTTCGGTATGTGGTTTTTCCTGTCGCAAATTCTTCGGATAAATTACAAATTCTCAATTGTCATCGGTATGGTGTCGGTCGTTTGTTATACTTGTATGACGGGATTTGGACCGCCTGTTTTGCGTGCAACTTTGATGTTACTTTTGATTTTGCTCGGAAAATTAATCGACAGAACCGCAAATTCAGTTACATTGCTGTTTATCGTTGCATTCTTAATGTTGGCTGTTTCCCCGACAATGATTACAAATATCGGATTTCAGTTGTCGTTTACCGTCACGTTGGGCTTGCTTTCTACTTGCCCGATAATTTTTGACAAAATAAAAAATAAATTTTTGAATATTCTCGCATCGTTTGTAATAGTGCCGATTATAGCCCAATTTTTTGCTTCGCCTATTCAAATGTTTTATTTTAATTCGTTTTCGCCTTATGCGGTTTTCGCAAATATTTCGGTCGTTCCGACGTTATCGGTCGTAAGTTATTTGGGCTTTATAAGTTCAATTCTCGCACTGTTTAAGCCGATAGCGTTTTATTGCGTTAAAATTTTCGATTTTATGTTAATGCCGTTTTTGAGTTTTATTGTCGGAGTTGCGGATTTCTTTTCCAAATTGCCGTATTCAAATGTGGTTGTGCCATCTCCGAGTATTTTGCAGATATTTTTGTACTATTCGATTTTGGTTTCGATTATCGCATTTTTTGCTTCGGAAAACAGAAAAAAAATATTTGTCTTAATATCATCAATCGCTTTGATATTATTGCTTTTTACCTATATTCCTTTTAAAAACGGAAAGAATGAAATTTTATTTTTTGATGTGGAAAATGCCGATTCGTTTTTAATCAAAACTTCAACTGAAAAATATATTTTGATTGACACGGGTAAGGCTCCTTTTAAAAAATTTTCTCCCGCTGCGGAAAGAGTTATCTTAAAATACTTTGAGGACAAGGGAATTGACCGTTTGGATTTGTTGGTGTTGACTCATTTCGATTCTGACCATGCAGGCGGTGCAATCCCTATTATGGACAAGATTTCGATTGATAAAATCATCGTCCGCTCTACGGAAGGTGATTCACCTCTTTCAAAGAAAATTTTGAAAAAGGCAAAAGAAAATAACATTCCTGTTTCTGTTCCGAAAAATCTCGATATTCTCTATGATGACGGGCAAAACAGCCTTAGCGTTGTTTATTCTGAAAATGGTGATGACAATAACCGTTCGTTGATGAATATTCTTGAAACTCCTTGCGGGACGGTACTTTTTACGGGTGATAGCGGTGTGGATTCTTTTGAGAGGGTGAAAGAAAATTTGCCCCGTAAAGTTTCTATTTTGAAAGTTGCACATCACGGTGCAAAAGGGACGGTTTCGGATAAATATTTAGAACATATAAATCCTGAAATTGCTCTTATTTCAACGGGTTTTAACATATACGGTCACCCGAATGAAGAAACAATTGACTTGCTCAAAAAGCACCATGTGAAAATCTTGCGAACCGATGTGGATAATGCGGTTAAGGCAGTTTTGCAAAAAGATAAAATATTGCTGTATTCTTATAACAACAGCAAAAAACGATTTGAAAGGATTGACAATGAGTTGTGATTTCAAAAAAATTCTCATTATAAAATACGGTGCAACCTCCGAAATAATTGCATCTTTGGCTACTGTTCAAAGTATTAAAAATTCTTATCCGAATATGCAAATTGATTATTTTACCGAGGAAATTCCCGCAAAATTGTTCTCTTGCGAGAAAAATATTTCTGAGATTTTTTCGACAAAAAATCTTTCTTTCGGAGAAATTCTCAAGTATTCCAAAATTTTCAAAGAGAAAAAATATGATGCGGTAATTGACTTGAACGGTTCTGTTAAATCGTATTTTTTAACATTGTTAATCGGTGCAAATCAGGTCATAACGGCAGAAACAGAGCAAAATATTCCGCCCGTTAAAAATTTTTATAAGTCAGTCAGTGAAAAAATTGATGGATTGGAATTTGTTGAAAATGCTGAAATAACAGTGCCTTCTCAGATTTCTGATATAGTTTCTGCGGCAATTCCGACGGAGAAAGATTTTGTTGTGATTTCGACTCAAACGGCAAAAGCCACAGAGGGAAAGAAATATCGGCTTAACAAATTCAAAGATTTGGCGGAAAAAATTGTCGAAAAGTACGATGTCGAGGTCTTTTTTATCGGAACAGCCCGTGAACGGAGTGCTTTGAGCGTTTTTGAAAATATCAATCCGAAAATCCATAATTTCGGAGGAAGGTTTGATATCCTTGAATGTGCGGCATTTTTGAAAAAGGCTAAATGTGTTATCGGCATTGATTCTTCTCCGATTTATATCGCTAAATCCGTCGGAGTTCCGACAATCGGGCTTTTCGGTGCCACATCTGCACAAAACAAAGGTTTTGTCGGAGAAAAAATATATTCCCTTTCCTCAAAATATCTTTCTTGTATCCCTTGCGGAAAGTCACGCTGTCGCCTTAGAAATGAGGAATATTCACCCTGTCTTGACGATATTTTGCCCGAAGATATTACAAATCTTATAGATGAATGCGGATTGTTGCCGTTAAAATCATAGTTATGTTATTATTGTCACGGAGAAAAAAATGGATTTTTTAACAGCATCACTACAAGTTAAGAGCATGAGCATTTTTGAAGCGGGCATGATTTTTTGCTTTGGTGCAAGTTGGCCGTTTGCTCTTTATAAAACTCTTAAAACCAAGACTGCAAGCGGAAAAAGCAGAACTTTTTATGTTTTGATTTTAATCGGCTATATTTGTGGCATGCTACATAAAATATTGTATAATATGGATATCGTATTTTGGATGTATGTGGCTTGTTTTTTGCTGATTGCAGTCGATTTTACGTTCGTTATGATTTACAGAAAGAAAAATGATAAACCCGATGAAAGCATTAAAATTGAAGAAAAAGTTGTTTAGTTTGTTAGCAATAACGGTTATTTTGACTGCATTTGCACAACAACCGATAAGAGCAGATGAAACTGATGAACTTTCTGTTGAAGACAGAATTGCGGCTGTCGGTTTTGGGAAAGTTTTTTCTTCTGATCCTCAAAAAGAAATTTTAAACATTTTCAAAAAACTTGATTCTTATAGCGAAAAACAAGATTTAAAAAAGTTGAAATTGTTGTATAGCGACGATTTTGTAAATAATGACGGCTATGATATTGATACGTATCTCAAATCTGTTAAGAACGGATTTTCGAGTTACAAAGTTAAAAATTTGTTTACGAAAGTCAATAATATTGCGATAAATGACGATTACGCCGTTGTTCACGTAACAGAAACGGGCGAGGCAGAAACCTTGAAACCTGTTGAAGGAATTTCCGGAAACGGGCTTATTATCTCGACTGCGGACGTTTATTATTACTTGAAACGAGAAAATGGAAAATGGAAAATCGCATCGTCGAATATTATGGACGAAACTTGCTCAATCCTTTACGGTTCGGCAAAAAGCGTCTATTTTTCCATAAATGTACCCTCTCAAGTTAAATCGGGAAGCGAATATACGATATCATTGGCTTTTGCCCCGTTGAAAGAGGTTTTTGTTGCAGCGTCATTGTTTTCGTCCCCGATTATTTATCCTATGAATTTGCCGAAAACAGATTTTAAGGCAATCAAGGGCGATGGTGTGCTTGAGCGGCTTGTTACGGCTAATTCTGATGATTATAACGAATATGCCGTTGCTACAATCGGTATGACTTCTCCGAAGTTGATTACCGATAATCAGTATGAACTTGAAACAACGGGTTCGGCTATTGTTATGCGTCGTGTCAATGTTTTCAGACCCATGCCGCAAAAAATTTCAAAAAAACATGTAGAGAAAAAAATTGATAAGGTAACAGAGAAAGACGGTCAAGGTGAATAGATTAAAAAGACTGTTGAGTTATTTCGGAAATGCTTTTATCTATTATGTTTTGGCATTTTGTTTGAAATCATATATTTTGAATAAAGTTATCGGTCAATTATTTACGGATACAAATTCTTTCTTTTCGCTCGTGCTTGTGAAAAATAACGGTGCGGCGTTTAATCTGTTTGCGGGTTTTCAGGATTGGCTCGTTATTTTTGCAATTGCGATAATTTTGGCGATAACTGTTTATTTGTCGATGAAAAAACTTTATCTTTCCGAAAATTTTTTGATGATGTTATCTCTTTTTTCGGCAGGAATTGCGGGAAATGCGATTGAAAGATACACGCTCGGATATGTTGAAGATTTTATAAAAATAAATCTTTTTAATTTCCCTGTTTTTAATCTCAATGATATTATGATAACCGTTGGGGCAGTAACGATTGCGTTAGCCGTCATTAATGATAAACGACGTGAAATTCAAGAGAATAAAGATGCAGAAGACGACCTTATATACGGAGATTAATGACGAAGGTAAACGGCTCGATGTTTATTTGGCGGAGGTTTTGACCGACTTTTCGAGGAGTAAAATTCAATCCGCAATAAAACGTGGCGAGGTTTTTGTAAACGGAAACCCCGAAAAGCCATCGTACTGCGTTAAAGAAGATGATAAAATTGATTTTTCGATAGAAAATGCCGAAGAAATTTTTATTCAACCTCAAGATATTCCGCTCGATATCAGGTATGAAGATGAAAATATTTTGGTTGTTAATAAACCCAAAAATATGCTTACTCACCCCACAATGAAAGAGCGTGAAAATACGCTTGTTAACGCTCTTTTGAATAAATACGGCTATAACGGTTTGTCGAATTTAAACGGCTCAATGCGTCCGGGGATTGTTCATCGGCTTGATAGAAATACCTCGGGGCTTTTGATGGTTGCAAAAAATAATGCCGCTCATGAATTTTTGACGGAACAAATAAAGTCAAAAACCGCAATCAGAAAGTATCTTGCGGTTGTTTCGGGAACATTTGATAATGACTGCGGTATGGTTGATGAACCGATTGCAAGACATAAAACTAAATGTGAAAAATTCTGTGTTCAAGATGGCGGAAAACCGTCTGTTACGCACTATACGGTGCTTGAAAGATTTAAAAAATATACGCTTTTGGAACTTCAATTGGAAACGGGCAGAACACACCAAATTCGTGTTCACATGGCTCATATAGGACACCCGATTGTGAATGACAGCCTTTATGGCGGCGAAAAAATTAAAGTTAAAACCACAGAGCAGGTCTTAGAGGCTTATAAATTGTCGTTTTGTATAATGAACGGCGACAGAATTGACATAGAAATTTCTTCGGATAATGATATTACAAAGGTTTTGAATAAATTAAGGGACGATAAAAATGAATAAAAATTTGATTATTGTTTTGGGCGAAATTTTAACGGCAGTGGCGATTTATTTTGTTTTGAATACTTACATGCCGATGGATTTCAACTATACATGCCCGTTTGACGGAAATGAATACCATACGACAGTTGCGATTTTAGTAACGGTTGTATATCTTGCGGGAGTGGTATATTCGACGATTTTGCACATGTTTTTTGATATTGCCGAACAAGATAAATTGAAAGCATATAAAAAAGAACGTGAAAAAAATTCGATTTCAGGAGCGGAAAAGGATAGCGAAATTGCGGCTCTTGAAAATAAGGTAAAAACGCTTGAAACCGCACTTGACAGCCTTATTAAAAAGGATAATAAATAATTTTATTAAAAATTATTAAAAGTATGTAACTCTTTGAAAACAATGTGGTTGACAACGAGTTATGTCTAAAGTTAAATAGAATTATTCCCGACAAGGGGATACTCGTAATGTGCTGATAACGAGTTGAATAACAAAAAGGAGAAAATAATGCCGACTATTGCACAATTAGTTCGCAAAGAACGTCAAAAATTGACAGATAAGACGAAGTCACCTGCTTTGGAAAATTGCCCGCAAAAACGTGGCGTATGCACCAGAGTATATACGACTACGCCGAAAAAGCCTAACTCAGCATTAAGAAAAGTAGCCCGTGTAAGATTGACTAACGGATTTGAAGTTACTTCATATATCCCCGGTATTGGTCACAACTTGCAAGAACACAGTGTAGTTCTCATCAGAGGCGGCAGAGTTAAAGATTTACCTGGTGTAAGATATCACATCATCAGAGGTACTTTGGATACTGCAGGCGTTGCAAACAGAGAACAAAGCCGTTCAAAATACGGTGCTAAAAAAGCAAAAGCTAAGAAATAGAGGTAATTATGTCAAGAAGAAGCAAACCGGAAAAAAGAGTACCGGCACCTGATGCAGTATATAATAACGTTGATATTTCAAGATTTATTAACCGTCTTATGCGACGTGGTAAAAAATCGATTGCTGAAAAGATTTTCTATTCAACACTCGAAAGAATCAAAGAAAAAACTAAGGAAGATGCACTTGAAGTTTTCCAAAAGGCACTTACAAATGCAACTCCTCTTCTTGAAGTTAAAGCAAGAAGAATCGGTGGTTCAACATACCAAGTTCCTCTCGAAGTTGCACCCGACAGAGGTATGGCTCTCGGTTCAACATGGTTGATTGAATCAGCAAAGAAAAGAAACGGAAAATCAATGGTTGAAAAACTTACGGCTGAACTCACAGACGCAGCAAACGGTCAAGGTGCAGCATGTAAGAAAAGAGAAGACACCCACAAAATGGCTGAAGCAAACAAGGCGTTTTCTCATTACAGATACTAATTCAGATACCGAAAGGTTACGAAAAAGGGCGACAAAAGTCGCTCTTTTTTATTATAAAAAATTCAAAATCAAAAAATAATTTGATTTTTCAATAAAAAAGGTTGGCGTTAACCAACCTCTTTTTTTATGAATGATTTTTGATTATTCAATCGGTTCAAAGTCTGCCGCACCGTGTTTGCAAACGGGGCAAATGTAATCAGTGGGGAGTGTTTCACCTTCGTAGATGTAGTCGCAAATTTTACATCTGAACCCTTTTTTCTTTTCGGTTACGGTTTTAACTCTGGTATTTTCAAGATAGTGAGAATATGTCAAAGATGGGCTGTCCGAGAGGACTTCCGAAGATTCGACTTCTCCAACGAAAAGAGTGTGGGTGCCGTAATCTTGAGTATCAACGACTTTTGCACAAATTATTGCGTTAGAATATTCAGGCAAGTATGCTGTTCCGTTTGTGCATCTTTCAATGTTGTTAACGTCAGCAAATTTATCGGTATCTTTTCCGCTATGGTAGCCGAATTTTGAGAAAACTGAGAACGGCGTTTCTTCCGTCAAAACGGAAATGCTGAATTTGCCTGTTTTTAATACCATATCGTGGGTCAAATTTTGCTTGTTGACTGCGATTGATATTCTTTTCGGATTTTCCGTAATTTGGTTAACTGCGTTTATAATGCAGGCATTGTCTTTGTTTTCGTCATTTGCTGATAAAAGATATAAGCCGTAATTTATTTTGAACATTGCATTCGTTTCGGGCTTTTTGACGGGGATTGATGCTCTGATTTCCTGTGC
>CAKVJR010000042.1 GCA_934754855.1 uncultured Candidatus Melainabacteria bacterium | reverse complement strand
ATACAAGGCTTATCAAGAGAAAGAACAAGAATTAGAAAAACAAATTACGGAAAAAGAAACCGCAATTAAAGAACAAGATGAAAAAATCACATCGAACAATGCGACTATTTCATCAAACGAAAACTACATTTCTTCATTGGATTCTCAAATCGAAGCCAATAAGTCAGCAATCTCATCACTCGATTCTGACAGCGATTCTTACCAATCCAAAAAATCAGATATGGAATCTAAGAACGCAAAATTAGAAGAAGAAAAGAGTGCAAAAGAAAAGGAAAACGAAAACCTTAAAAAAGAAGTAGAAACTGCTGAAAACAAAAAGAAAGAACTTGAACAACAAAAAACAGAAATTGAAACTCAAAAACAACAACTTTTGAGCGAAACTTTGAAAAATTCAAAAGATTTTGCAAAAGGAGTAGGTTCATCAGAAGCAGTTGACGCTATCAAAACTCAAATTTCAAAATACGATGAAAACATTTCTCAAATCAGAAATGACAAAGATACAAAAGTTGCAAGTTTAAGACAAGAAGTTCAAACTCTTGAAACAAAATTGCAAGATGCTAAACAAAAAGAACAACTCGATTCTGTAATCAGCGAAAACAAAGTAACAACTTCAAACCTTCCCGAAGACTTGTTCAAAAAAGACGGTGCTTTGGCAGGAAAAGAAGACCAAGTTGCCGAAATCGCAGAAAAATACGGTTTGGAACCTGAATTTTTGGCAGCAATTATGTGTCTTGAAACAGGTTACGGCTCAAGTTCACTCTTGAACAGTTGCAACAACCCCGGCGGAACAACAGGTTCAGGCTCGGCAGGAAGTTACACAACAAGTGACGGACGTACATTCGCTAAGTACAATTCTATCGAAGACGGTATTGAAGCAATGGCTAAAAACCTTTCCGGATACACAAAATACGAAGGCGTTTCATCTGTTGATATCGACCACGTTGATGCAATCGGTAACAAATATTGCGTAGGCGGCGATTGGGCTAACAAAGTAAGAACAATTTACAATAAAATTAAAGCATAATTTGTTCAGAAAAATATTTTAACGAAAATTCCTCTTTAAAGAGGAATTTTTTTTTGTAAACATTTTGTAACATTTGAAAAACATGAATTAAAGATTTACTTTGCTTGGTCGATAATACATGTGTAAGTGTAAGAAAAGGTTGTATATTATGGATTTCAACAGTTATTTGATTAAAAGACTTTCTGCAATGTCTATTCAAAAATCTGCCGGTAACGATCAAGGTTACGATGCAGGTGCTGTTAATAACATTTCAATCTTTTCAGGTGCAAATACTCAAGATTTACAAGCACTTGACTACGCTAAATTGTTGAGCGATGCAAGTGATAAAGAATTAAACGAAGGTGTTACAGATCAAACTCAAAAAAGTTTGAACAATATTTTGAAAAGTTTTATCAG
This sequence comes from uncultured Candidatus Melainabacteria bacterium, assembly GCA_934754855.1. Classification (GTDB taxonomy): domain Bacteria; phylum Cyanobacteriota; class Vampirovibrionia; order Gastranaerophilales; family Gastranaerophilaceae; genus RUG841. The sequence continues at coordinate 10,465 of CAKVJR010000042.1, read as the reverse complement.
TTTAGATGAAATCCAAGAAGCCGCAGATGTTGACGGCGACGGCGAAGTTACCGAAGCAGAATTGAAAGATTATATCTCTTCAATCGCAGGTGCTGACGGTGATGCAACAACTTTGTCAATGTCAGACATTGATAAAGTTATTGAAGATTTGGGAATTGATTTGGAATCAATCGCTGAAAAATCAATGAACGATGCACTTTCTGCTCTTGAAGAAGAAAACGATGCAAAAGCAATCGACGAACTTGAAAAACAAAAAGAAACAGAAAAAGCACAACAAACTCAACAAGCACAATCAGCAGGCGGTTCAAACGGTTCAGGCAGCGTTGGCGGAGCAGGCAGAACTTCAGGTTCAGGCAGCACTTCAGCAGCAAACAAATCAAACGAACCCAAAACAATTGACAATATGTCACTTGAAGAATTGGAATCAGAAAAACAAACAAGACAAACTGAAATGCAAGACGCTCAAGATGCAGTAAATGCAATCCACAGCGGTGACAACGAACAAGTTAAGGCTGCACAAGACAAAGCAGACGAAGCAAAAGAAAAATACGAAAAAGCATTAAAAGAAGACAAAAATGTTCCTGATGAGTTAAAGAACAAACAAACTCAAAATACTCAATCAATTGAAGCAAACCAAAAGAAAATTGATGATAAAGAAATTGCTATCAACAACAAAGAATCAGATATTGCAAACCAAGAAAACACAGTATCTTCACACGAAAGCAGTTTATCATCTCTTGAAAGTTCATTGTCTTCATTACCTTCTCCCACAGGAAAAGAAGAAGATAAAGAAAAAGATGCTCAAATCGCAGAAAAGAAAAGTAGCATAGAATCACAAATTTCTGCAAAGAAAGAAGAACTTGAAGAAGCAAAATCAAAACTTCAAGAAGAAAAGAATGCACTTAACAAATTGAACGAAGAAAAGGGTAAACTTGAAGTTGAAAAGGGTCAATTAGAAAAGGCTAAACAAGAAATTCAAAAAGAAATCGAATCAAAATGCTCAACAGAAACTAAAGAAGCAATGACTGCATACAACGAAGCAAAAGCAAATGTTGAATCAGTTAAGAAGACTGAATTGTCAACTGCAACTGCTGCACTTGATAAAGCAAGATCTTCAGTTTCAGAAATTGAAGCAAAAATCACAGAAGTTAAAAACAAGAAAACTGAAAAAGAAAACAGCGTAAACAAATTTGATTTCGATTTCGGTGAAAACTTGACAGACGAACAAAAAGCAGCACTTGAAAAATTTGAAGCAAACTTTGAAAATAACAAAGACAGATACGAAGCAGTTGCTGAAAAAACAGGTGTTCCTGCTGAATTGATTGCAGCAATCCACTGGAGAGAAAGTTCAGGAAACTTCGACACTTACCTCCACAACGGTGACCCGCTCGGCAAACCGACAACACACGTTCCTGCAGGACTCAACTACAGCAATTGGGAAGATGCAGCATGCGATGCAATGACAAGATACATCGACCAAGATAAACTTGATAAAGATGATCTCAACACATACTATGACGTTGCAGAAAGATACAACGGCTTAGGTTACAGAAACAAAGGCGTTCAATCACCTTACGTATGGGCAGGTACAACAAACTACTCAGGCGGTAAATATGTAGCAGACGGCGTTTATGATGCAAACTATGTTGACAGACAATTAGGCGTTGCTGTTATGTTGAAGAGATTGATGTCATAATCGGGACGAAAAGTTTAAAACTCCCCTCAAAAAGGGGAGTTTTTTTATTGGATATCGACTGAAATGTTTGTAAATTCGATGTCGTCGTAGTCGATGTATGCGGTTTGGAACAGATTTTTTCCCGCTTTAATGGTGATTGAATTTTTTTGGTTTGGTTTGATTAAATTTTTTGGAATTTTAATTTTTTGGTTATCGCCGTTGAGGTGAATTTCGCAGATTTTGTTGCCGTTGCAATAAACTTCGGGGGCAGAGGCGAAACTTGTTCGGACTTTTGATTGACCTGCATTTTTGGCGGCGAGAGTGTCTATACCGATTATTGAGCCGATTGTCAGGATTACATCTTTGCTTGAAAAAGTAGGAATTAGAAAGTCTTTTGAGTAAAATGCGCCGATTGCTTTTGAGGTGAAGTCCTCGGCATTTGCTGAATTTATGCTGTAATTATTGTCGCCAAGGTGAATCATGTCTGTTTCGATGGAAATATTGCCGAGTTCGGTTTTTTCGATACCGATGATGAGCGGAGTTTTTCCTGTTTCGTTAATTGTGAGTGAAAATGGCTTGTAGCCGTCTTTTTGAACGGATAAAATTGTCGGTGCTTTTATTTTTGCATTGAGTTCAAATCGACCGTTTTCGTCTGTAATTGTAACAAATTTCAGTGCGGGAGCGGAAACTTTTGCTTTTGGAATGCCTTTTCCTGTTTGGGAATCGATGATTTGGCTAAAGTTTTTCAATTCTTCATTTTTTTGAACTCCGCCTGTCACGGCGGCATTGCCCTCAAGTGCAATGAAAATCATAATAAACAACACACTTAAAATTCTTTTCATAAAATGTCCCCTCTTACATCACACTATAAAATTTTTTTATGGGTAATTAATCCTGACGATTTTCACGAGTGACGGTGATATTGAAATTTTTAGATTTTGAATGTTACATTTGTTTCACATTTTGTTTGAATATGTTATTATAATTTTCTAAAGGAGAGTGTTTTTATGTTGAAAAAAGTTGCATCTGTTTTGTTGTTGGTAATTTTGGCTTTGTGCTTGATTTACGGGGTTTTTGCCGTTTTGCAGAAGAAAGAAATTCAAAGAGCGGAAGGGCTTTATAAAGTTGCCCGCACTGAACTTTTGAATAAAATTATTACGGAAAAAAATCTTCATTCTTATGTTGAAATCGGGTTAAGCAACCCTTATGCGAATTACGTGAATATTATTGCCGAGGAAAAATATTCTGTTGACCCGTTTTTGGTTAACGGATTTGATTTTTCCAATGATGAAAGTTTCAAACAATGGCTGCCGTATTGCACTCACAGAATGACGAGTGACGAATTTTTTGCTCAAAATAAAGATAAATTTGATATTTTCTTCATTGACGGTTTGCACGAAGAGCAACAATGCGATAGAGATATCCATAATGCCCTCAGTGCGGTTAATGTAGGCGGATATGTCGTTGTACGTGATGTTTTGCCGAAAACAGAGGCACAACAATCAGTTCCGAGAAAGACAAACGGAATTTGGGTCGGCGATGTTTGGAAGTCGTTTTATAAAATTGCAAAAATGAAAAATCCTGCCTTGGAAGTTTATCTCGTCAATAAAGAAAGAGGTTTGGGCGTAATTCACAAATTGGCTGATGTTAATTATACCGTTCCGAAAGATGACGGAATTACTTATAAAGATTATATGGAAAATGTGGATAAAATCGTTGAAATTGTTGACTTTTTGGACATTGATAAAAAATTAAAATAAAAATTAAGGCAGAATTTCGGTTCTGCCTTTTTGTTATTGATTTTTTGAAACGCAACTTGTCAGAGCGTCCGTAATTCTTTCGATTTCTATGATTTTAATTGTGAATTTGCTGTTTGAGGATAAATTTCCTTTCGGGATAAGAATTTTTTTGAAACCTAACTTTTGGGCTTCGGCAATTCTTTTTTCGATGTTATTAACTTTGCGAATTTCGCCCGAAAGTCCGATTTCGCCGACAATTACGGTATCGGGGCTGACCAAAACATCTCTTGCACAAGTTATGATTGCAAGTGCAACTCCCAAGTCTGCTGCGGGTTCGTCGATTTCGATTCCGCCCGTAATATTGACGTAAACATCGCTTGTGTTAAATTTTAAACCTATTCTTTTTTCAATGACGGCAAGGATTTGCAAAAGTCTGTTGTAATCAATGCCGTTCGTAACCCGTCTTGGGGCGGGATAGGCGGTTGTGCCGACAAGTGCCTGAATTTCGGCAGTTATGACTCTGCTGCCCTCAAATGCCATAATTACGGTGCTTCCGGGAGTTGATGTGCCGCTTCGTTCGCTAAGGAAAATTTCGTTCGGATTGGAAATTTCTTTCAATCCTGTTTCAACCATATTGAAAATGCCGATTTCGTTCGTGCTGCCGAAACGGTTTTTGATGCTCCGCAAAATTCTGTACGATTTGTATTTATCCCCCTCAAAGTGAAGAACGACATCGACCATGTGTTCTAAAACCCTCGGACCTGCTATGTTTCCGTCTTTTGTAACGTGACCGATAATTATCGTTGTTATGTTTTTTGATTTTGCAATTTCTGTGAAAATGTTTGTGCATTCTCTGATTTGAGATACACTTCCCGCACCGCTTGTGATATTGGGGGCAAAAACCGCTTGAATACTGTCTATGATTAAAAAATCGGGTTTGATTTCTGAAATTTGCTTTTTTACGTTAGAAACATCTGTTTGTGAGTAAACGTATATGTTTTCGGAATTTACGCCTAATCTTTCAGCCCGCAATTTGACTTGATTTGCGGATTCTTCCGCACAAACATAGAGAACTTTTTTGTCGGCATCTGCAATGGCTCTTGCGGTTTGCAAAACGAGGGTGGATTTTCCTATTCCGGGGTCGCCTGCGAGAAGAATTGTCGAACCTGTTACTGCACCTCCGCCGAGAACACGGTCAAATTCTTCAAATCCCGTTGTCAGTCTTACTTTTTCGTCAATTTTAATTTCGTTTATTTTTGAAATTTCTCCAATATCAACGATGGCGGATTGTTTTGATTTTTCGGTTGATGAAACAGTTTCTTCGACAAAACTTGCCCAAGAACCGCATTCAGGGCATTTCCCCATATATTTCGGGGTTTCGTATCCGCAAGATTGACAAACCCATTTTGTTTTAGTCGCCATGATAAATTCTCCTACATGGCGATTATATCACAGTTTTACTCCAATTTTGCCTTACGATTTTCAACAAGCGATGCATTTTTGTCAAATTCAATAATTATTCTGACGGCAAGTTGTGCCATTAAAATCAAAAACGGATTAACCTGACTGCTTGTATTTACGGATATCTGAGTTTGGGCGTTTTCGGGCTTTTGTTTTTTGCCCAAGACCTCTTTCTTCTCAAACGACATCTCTGTTTGAACGTTATAATCTTTCGCCTCTGATTTGATAAGGCTTATAATGTCTTCTTTCGGGAAAATGTCGCCCGCTGTGATGTTGAAATTTATTGTGGAATCACTTTTGAAAATCAAAACTTGAACATTGCCGAAATTGACCGTCTGAATGAGGATTGTGACGGAATCTTCTCCGCCGCCGCCCTCTTCACCGTTTTTTTGTGAAGTACCGATTTCGATAGAAAAATTTTGTTCTCCAAGCGGCAACCATGGCAAATACAACAACATCATATTTTTTAAAACCTGAACTTGCTGAGTGTCCGCTTTCGGGGTACAAGCATTCAGAATTGCTATCAGTTCGCCCATTTGAGAGCCTGTTGTGATGTTGCCTGTCGGTGCAAATTTTGCCGTCATATTGAAAAGTTTTCCGAGTGCATCTTTGCCGTTTTGTTGCATAAATGCAATCATTTTGCTCAAATCCATTTGAGAATTCATCAGAATTTGTGTAATGTCCGCTTTCGACAACTGTGCGGCTGTTCGCCCGTCAGCCATTGTCGTCAAAAACGACTCCATATCCTTTTGCATATTCAACAAATCTTTCAAAACCAAACTCATTTCATTGGCTTGAAGTTGTTGTGAGGCTTGAAGATTAGCAAAAAATTGATAGAGCGACCTTGCCGATTGATTGACAAATTGTTGGGTATTTTGAACAACGGTTTGTTGCACGACAGTATTGACGACTTCTGCCGCCACTGCTTTTGCCGTGTTCATATTTGTGTTTATAAACCGAGCATTGTTCGGATTGAAATTTATACCTTCGCTCATAGTTTTACCTTTTTTATTATAATTATTTCAAACACGATTTCAAATCTTCATCGCAAAAATACTCTGAGGTTATGAGATTTTTGAAGTTAATATTACTTAATAATTCTTAATGATACGTTAAATAAATGATGAAATTATGCCGATAGAAGAGTTAGACTAAGGTCAAAGGAAGAAGTGGTTTAAAATGTCATTTGAAACGTCGCCTATCAGGCAGCCGTACATTCAAAATCCTCAGTTCGTCCAAAACAATGGTGGGGGCGGTAATTTGGGCTACATGCAGCAAGAAAAGAGGAAGAAAAAAGAGGAAGAAGAAAAGAAACTTCTCTCTGAAGACGATGCTGATGTTCTTCAACTTGATTCTGAGTCGGATTTTAATGATAAGTTTGAGGAAACCACAAAGGACGAGCCGTCTGCGGGTAAATGGTTCGGAAAAATAGCCGAAAAAATCGGTGAAAAAATTTCCGAAAAATTAAACCCACAAAAGGAAAATCCTTTTACAAACACATCGTTTTAGAATTTGATGTGGAATGCTTCGATAATGCCGTCGATAAAGAATTGGCAGGCAAGTGCGGTCAAAAGCACACCGAAAATACGGGTCAGTACGTTGATACCTGAGCGACCCAAAAATTTGGCAATGTAAGTTGCATATCTGAATGCTATCCAACAAAGCACCATATTCAGGAAAAGAGCGATGATAACGATGATTTGGTTAATCGGTTGTGCCTGATATTCTTTCATCATCAAGACCAAAAGCGTCATTGATGCAGGACCTGAAAGCAAAGGTATTGCAAGGGGAAAGACCGAAATATCCTGACGATGATCTGTTTCTTTTTTTGCGGCTCCCGTTTCTGATTTCATTTGCGGTTCAGGATTTGCCATAACCATGTCGATTGATAGGAAGAGGAGTAAAATTCCGCCGGCAAACTTGAATGCAGGAAGAGAAAGCCCGAACCATTCCAAAATTACGTTGCCCAAAAGAGCAAATGCCGTAAGAATGAAAAATGAGATGACAGGACCTTTCAACGCCATTTTCCGTTGATATCGGGGGGAATAATTTGCAGTCAATGAGATGAAAATCGGCAAGTTGCCCAAAATATCAATCTTGAAAAAAAGTGCAGAAAATATTGCAAATAAAGTTTTTAGTACTTCCATCATTTTTTTACTCTTTTGCCTATCTGTTTATATTATTGCATTTTTGCGATAATATTCAAGCCGTTAAAGATTGCCTTAACGTTAGCGTTTGCGGTACTTTCGTCCTGACCTCTTGCGATAATGATTTTGCCGTTCGGTGCTTCAAATTTTATGACCGTCATAGCGGTTGCACCTGAACCCAAAAGTTCTTCGTCCATTGCTTTTTGTTCATAGTGAACGAGTTTTTGTTCAAAACCTGTTTGTTTCAAAGCGTTGAGGCAAGCATCGAGCGGCCCGTTTCCTTTGCCCTCGACTTCAAAAGTATCCGAGTTGTGAGTGAACAACAATTTGTAATCGTTTTCGTTGATTTTGTCCAATTTCAAAATGTGGAAAGGACCTTTTACGTCGAAAACTTCTTTCAAATAGATGTCGATGAGGTTGCGAGTAGGCAATTCGCCGACTTTTTCTGCTGCTTCTTTGATTGTTGGAGAAATTCTTTCTGCCTCTTGAATTGTAATCGGATAACCTGCACGGCTGATAATTTCGTAGAGTGCGGTTTTGCCCGATTGGCTTGTGATGCCCAACTTTTCGTCATCTTTTCTTCCGATGAGTGACGGGTGAATAGGTCTGTATGCACCTTTTTCCATATCTTTTGTTTTAACTGCACCGTCTTGGTGAATACCACTTCTATGAGCGAGTGCTTCAGGGCCGATTAATGGTGCTTTTTCGTAAATTCTTACTTTTGACATTTCCTCAATGATGAGAGCAGTTTCGTAAATTTTGGACAAATCGACAGGAACTTCGACGCCTGAATTGTGCAAAGCAACTGCGACTTCGTAGAAGTTCGTGTTTCCTGCTCTTTCACCCAAACCGTTCAAGGCTGTTTCTAACTGAACTGCACCTTTGAAGTAACTTTCAACGGTTGCGGCAGTAGCCATTCCGAGGTCATTGTGACAGTGAACGGAAATGTTGATGTCTTTCGGAAGAGCGATATAAACTTTTTCGACCAAATCGGTGAAGTTTTTAACTCTTGAACGTTCAACCGTATTGGGGAGGTTAATCGTTGTGGCACCTGCTTTTACAACTTTTTTAAATGTTTCAATAACAAAATCGATATTTTCTGCACAATCGCCGAAGTGTTCTGCTGAAAATTCGATGTCGGCATTTTTGCCTAATTTTGATTTAGCGAATTTTACCGCTTCAATTGCCGTTTTTTGGACTTCTTCGGGACGTTTGTTCAAAACGTATTTCATATTGAACGGGCTCATTGCGATAAATGTGTGCAAACGGGGCTTTTTAGCGGGGCTGATTGCCTCAACTGCTCTGATAATGTCGCTTTCGACGGCTCTTGCAAGTCCGCTTATTGTGACATTTGAGGGAGCAATTTCTGCAAGTCTTTTACAAGTTTCAAAATCCATTTCCGAAGATGCGGGGAAACCTGCTTCAACGGCGGGGATTTTCAAATCCATAAGTAATTTAAAAACTTCTTCTTTTTCGTCAATATTCCACGGACGCTTGAGTGATTGGTTGCCGTCACGCAAAGTTATATCGTAAAAAAAAGGTAATTTAGTCATATTGTAGCCCTCTTTGCATAATTACTTTTTCATTATACAATGTAAATTAAGAAAATCAAAAGTTATTAATCCTTGAAACGGGGTAAAAATGGAACAATACAAAAGTTGTCACCTTTTGGAGCACGGAATATATTTTTATTATGACAGTATTCAGGTTTGTTGTTTTTTGACGGGCAAATTGGGAACTCCGTTTTGGCTCCAACGTGATTATTACGGTCAAAAAATTGATTGGGACGCACTTTGTGACCAAATGAGGGAAATTCGTGAAAAGAACAAACGGGGCATAATTGACCCGCATTGTGAAAATTGTTTTAACCTCAAAGAGGATTGGTGGGACACAGAAGAATATTTCTCAAATTTTTATATTTCGCATTGGACAAGATGTAATTGCAATTGCAGTTATTGTTATACCGAGGAAAATAAAAAATATTTTAATTCCTTGCAAGAGTATAAAATGATGCCTATTTTGCAAGAAATGCTTGAGAGAAAGTTGCTCAGATTTAACGGTTATTTGGCTTATGGTGGTGGAGAACCCGCTTGTTTGGACGAATTTGACGATATTACGGAATTATTCCTCGAAAACAACGTCAGAAGTATCGTTACGAATACGTCGGGCATAAAACCCGTTAAGTCAATATTGAAAGGCATTCCAACGGGACGTCTTGATGTTACTGTTTCTGTTGATTGTTCTGATAGAGAAACTTATAAGAAAATTAAGCAAATTGACGCTTATGACAAGGTTATGGAAACTTTGAAACTTTATGCGTCCGTTCAAACCGACAATAAAACACTCGTTCGCTCAAAATATATCATTATTCCGGGCGTTAACGATTCCGAACGTGAAATCGAAAATTGGCTTACACAATCTTGCGAAATCGGCTTAAAACAAGTCTGCATCGATATTGAGGGCAAATGGTATATCCCGAGAAAACAAAATGTTCCCGAACATATCGCAAACCTTATCGCTTATGTCGAAAGACGTACGAAAGAACTCGATTTGGGACTTTTCTATTATTCGTATGCTGACCAGTTCAGATTTGACAGAGATAAAAAACTTGCAGAACAGAATAAATAGTTTAAAAGCCCCGTATTTGGGGCTTTTTGTTAAATTTTTATGACAAAGAATTTGCTGTCTTTTTTCGCAAGAACTTTGTGTTCTTTCTCTTTTTTGAACATCAATAATTCGCCCTTGTCGATGGTAAATTTTTCGGCATCAAAATGAAGTTCAATTTCTCCGTCAATCACGTAAACAGCCGTATCACGGGCTGATGTGTGCGTGTCGATGACCTCATCTTTTTTGAGAGCGATGACGTTTAAACTGCTTTCCTCATTGACCAATAAAGTTTCTTTTTGGAATTTTGATTCTTTAAAATCCACGATATCTTTTGCTTTTAAAACATTAAAAAACATAAAATCTCCTTTCGTTGTGATGATAAGATTAAACTCCGACGGAAAGTTCTTCGCCATTGCTCTGTTGAGAGAACGACTTACGAGTCGTGAAATTTTCGAGATTGTAAATCGATTAAAGTTGCAAATTTTATGCGAAATTTGTATAATTTTTCGCTGATTGAAAATGGCAGGGACGGGGATTGTTGATTTACCTGATTTTTGTAAATATTCCAAATTCTTTTCGTCATTCTGAGGGATTTATCCCGAAGAATCTGTTTTCATTCATAAAATTATTGCGTGGTTACTGGATTACCACAAATTTGTTGTTTTTCACTTCGCTCGCATTAAACGTGCCTACTGGTTGCCGATATCAAAGACTTTGTCTTTTCATCGCCAAGCCCTTCGCACTCTGCTCGCTCGTTCCTCGCAATGACAGCAAATGAGTAAAACCTTACGATTATTGCTTTTCCGCCTACTCAACAAATACGTTACTCTACAAAA
>CAKVJR010000041.1 GCA_934754855.1 uncultured Candidatus Melainabacteria bacterium | reverse complement strand
ACAGAGCAGACTGCAATAACGAGTGTTGAAAAGGTTTTAAAGATGCCTGATGACTCGTTTGTGACGATTGAGGGAAATATCGTGAAGCAGGTCGGAAATGAAAAATATCTTGTACAATCGGGCAAATCGTCTATTGTAGTTGAAATTGACGATGAATTGCTGATGAATATAACGGTAACGCCGAAGAACAGGGTAAGAATTTCGGGAGATGTTGACCGTGATTTCAAGTCAATCGAACTTGAAGCATCAAAAATCGAGATAATAAAATAGTCGAGCAAACTCTGTTTTTAAATTTTCGTAAAGTTTGAAAAAAGGGACTTTGACAAATTGTATGTTTGTTTTATGATTTACATACAAGAAATCTTTTTTAAGTAGAATAGAAATATTCTATGGATTTGGTATGTCTTGTATAAGAAAAGAACACAGAAGGTGAAATTATGGGTATTAAAGGAAAAGTAGATAAAATGGTCGTAATGGCATGTGAAGAATGCAAAGAAAGAAATTACACCACTACTAAAAACAAGAAGAACATCAAGGAAAGACTTGAGTTGAACAAGTATTGCCCGAGATGCAAAAAGCATACAACTCACAAAGAAACAAAATAAGTTTATTATAAAGAGCGTCCTTAGTTCAGTTGGTAGAACGTCGGTCTCCAAAACCGGATGTCGAGGGTTCGAGTCCTTCAGGGCGCGATTTATAGAAATAGAGGAACAATGGCAGAATCAAGCAACGGTAATTTTACCGAAAACTTAAAAGTATATTTGAAAGGTGTTAAGTCGGAATGGGGCAAGATTACTTGGCCGTCGAAGCAACAAGTCATTGCTGAAACGATACAGGTAATAATCATAACGGCAATATTCACGATAATGATTTTGTCGCTTGATTTGTTGTTCCAATGGCTTTTGGGCTTTATACCGAAAGTATAGTTCCGGAATAAAAGACAGGATTTATAAAAAATGACTACTGAAAATAACGAAAATCAATTGAATAACGAAGTCGTTGAACCCGTAGCGGAAAAGAAAGACAAAATGCCTAAGAAAAGATGGTACGTTGTTCACACATATTCAGGATACGAAAACAAGGTAAAAACAAACCTTGAAAAACGTATTGAATATATGAACATGGGAGAAAAGATTTTCCGTGTAGAAGTTCCGCAAAAACCCGTTACAAAGATTAAAGACGGAAAGAAGACAGAACGTGAAGAAAAGATTTACCCCGGATACGTTCTTGTTGAGATGATTTTGGACGAAGACAGTTGGTATGTCGTAAGACACACCGCAGGTGTTACAAAATTCATCAGTGCGGGAGCAAAAGAAAATTCAAAAAGACTTAAACCTATACCTGTTAAGGATAGTGAAATTAAGAAAATCTTATACAAAACACAAACAACGGTTGCGAAGGTTGAACTTGACGTTAAAGTCGGAGATAAAGTTAAGATTATATCAGGACCGTTCTCAGACTTTGATGGAATTATCACGGAAGTATATCCTGATAAATCGAAACTCAGAGCGACAGTATCCATTTTCGGCAGAGAAACCCCTGTTGAACTTGAATACAAACAAATACAAAAAGTATAACCGAAAGGTTGCGTAAAAATAAGCGGAAGGGGTCAGACCCGTTTGTACCGCGAAAGGAGAAAACATGGCAAAAAAAGTAGTAGGAAAAATCAAACTACAAATTCAAGCCGGCAAGGCTAACCCGTCACCTCCGGTAGGTCCGGCATTAGGTCAACACGGTGTTAACATCATGGAATTCTGTAAGCAATTCAACGCTAAAACAGAATCACAAGCAGGCTACATTATTCCGGTAGTTATTGATGTTTACGAAGACAGATCATTCACATTCGTAACAAAATCACCTCCGGCAGCAGTTCTTATTAAGAAAGCAATCAACCTTCAAAGCGGTTCTGCTACCCCCAACAAAGTTAAAGTTGGTCAAATTACGAGAGCACAATTAGAAGACATTGCAAAAATCAAGATGGACGATTTAAACGCAACAACTCTTGATGCAGCAGTAGAAATGATTAAAGGCTCTTGCAAGGCAATGGGTGTAACCGTAGTTGATTAATAAGCGGAAGGGGTGACTCCCGTTTGTACCGCGAAAGGAGATTAAAATGTCAAAATTAACAAAAAAACAACAAAAAATACAAGAGTTGATGGAAGGTTTTGAACAACCGTCATCAGCACTTGAAGCAATCAAAATGCTTCAAAAAGTATCAAGCGAAGTTTCCAAATTCAACGAAACGGTTGAATGCCACATGCGTTTAGGTATCGACGTTAAGCACGCTGACCAACAAATCAGAAGCACGGTAGTACTTCCGGCAGGTTTGGGTAAAACAGTTCGTGTTTGCGTTATTGCAAAAGGACCTAAGGCAAGTGAAGCGAAAGAAGCAGGTGCTGATGAAGCAGGAGCAGAAGAAATCATTGAAAAAATTTCGGGCGGCTGGTTTGAATTTGACACATTGATTGCAACTCCTGATTGCATGCCTATGTTAGGTAAATTAGGTCGTGTTTTGGGTCCTAAAGGCTTGATGCCGAACCCGAAAACAGGTACTGTTACAATGGATGTTGCTAAAGCAGTTAAAGATGCCAAAGCAGGTAAAGTTGAATTCCGTGCTGATAAGCAAGGTATGATTCACTGCCCCGTTGGAAAAGCACAATTCTCGACTGAAGATTTGATGAAAAACTTTGTAACATTTGCTGAAGCGATTATCAAAGCAAAACCGTCAGCAGCAAAAGGTACATACCTCAAATCAGTTTACTTGACTACTACGATGGGACCCGGCATCAAATTAGATGCTAAAAACCTTCCCAACGAAGTAAAATCATATTTGAACGCATAGTTCTAAATTTTTTGCGGCAAGACATTTATGCCTTGCCGCATTTTTTATACTAATAACGAGGGTGATATGGCACGAAAAAGAGATAAAAACGAATCATTAAAAAAGTACCTTCTTTCGAGAGTAGGTTGTTTTTTCGGACAAGTTTTATTTTTAATTAACTCATATTGTGTTGTATTCAAGAACGTAAATCACCCTGATATGTCAGACGGAAAGAAGTATGTTTTTGCGATTATGCACTCGCAGCAGTGCGGTGCTTATGCTGTTTTAAATCGTGAAAATTTATATTCAATGATTAGTTATTCTCGAGATGGCGATTTAGTTGCGGAAGCGGGCGGAAGAGTCGGAATTAACGCAGTTCGAGGTTCTTCAAAACGAGGCGGGGCTGCTGCTGCACTTGAAATGATAGACAAGGTTAAGGCGGGAGCGTCGGCATTTTTGGCTGTTGACGGTCCGAGAGGTCCTGTCGGAGTTGTCAAAAAAGGTTGTGTTGAGATTGCTAAGTTAGGCGGAGCGAAGATTGTTCCGATGGCTTGGAAAACCACGCCGTTGTTTACTTTTACGGTAAACTCTTGGGATAAGTTGCAAATTCCGATTGTTCATTCAAAGACGGTTTCATTATACGGTGAACCGATTGATGTTCCTGCTGATGCGGATGATGAATTAATGGAGCAAATTCGTTTAAAAGTAGAAAATGAGATTAAACGACTTAACGAAGACTTAGACAAGAATTTCAAGCAATATTACAAGACAGGTATTGTCAACAGACACAAGTCAAAATCGGTAGTTTCGTGGTTTTAGCCCGAAAATAAGGAGAAAATATGAAGAAAACTATTTTTACGGTTGCATCTGTTGCAATTTTTTCGTTGATACTTTTGGCAGGCTGCGGAAAATTGACGGATAGAAACAGGGTTGATGCTTTTCCGACGAAGAGCGAAAAAGCGAAGGAAACGGTTAAAATGAATGAATATAATCAATTTCAGGATTTTTTCACGCCTGCATTTCAGTTAATTTGGAACGATTTTTCTGATAAAGTTATCGGACACAAAGTCGAATTTGTCGGCGGAAATCCTCAGATTGTTGATGAATTCAACCAAAAACGTTTGACGGATAAAATGTTGTCCGAAAAGGATTATTACAAAACAATCGCTCCTCAAACGGTCAAAACCAAAAAGACCATTGAAAAAGATTTAAAGAAAAAATTTAACGAAAAAAGTCAATTACTCGATAGAGTTTCTTGGCTTAAAAAAGATGACAAAGTTCATAAAGTTTTGTATTGTATGTTCAAAAAAGACATATATTTCCCGAAAGTTTTTGAGCAACTTCCGCCTGTGCCTTTTATTTCGGAAAAAAAATCAACAACTTACTACAAAATGTTTGGAACTATGAAAAATCAAAGCAAATTTGCTCATCAGGTAATTCCTGTTTATTACAATGACAAAAACGATTACGCCGTAAGACTTTTGACGAAAACAGGCGACGAAATTATTTTGTTGACTTCGGAATCTGATGAACCCGTTTTGGCAATTTGGGATAAATTTTATGCCGAAAAATTGTCGAAAAATATGAGTTTGGATTTTGACAAAAATTCAAAATTGCTCGTTCCGTTCATCGATTTTACAAAGGAAATCAATTATAACGAATTGACGGGCAAACCGATTGTCGGCAGCAATATCGTTATCGATACAGCACTTGAAGTCATTGAATTCAGCCTCGATAATACGGGTGCAAAAATCAAAAACGAAGCAATGATGGGAATCAGAACAACCGCTTTAAGACCGCATGAACCGCAAAAACTTTACTATTTCAATAAACCGTTCGTTTTGTTCATTCGCTCGAAAGACGGTAACGTTCCGTATTTTGCAATGAAAATTAAAGATTCAAAATATCTGAAACAAGGTTAATTTGACAACGAAAAGGTGGCTTAATAAGTCACCTTTTTTATTTGCAAAATCGCTGCTTTACATAGAGTTTATGTCAGTATAGTATTGAGTTGGAAGTTTTGAAAAAGGACAGATATGTTGAAAGAATTTTATGAAAAACATCGAAACGCCCTGTTTGTACTCGGTGTGGCGATTGTTACTTATTTTTTATATTTCCATAATTTGGGAAATTTTAAATTACTTGATGTTGATGAAACAAGATATGTCGATATGTCACGCTATATGCGGGAAACAGGCGATTATATGACACTGTTTTTGAACGGGGAATATTTCTTTGAAAAACCGCCTCTGTATTTTTGGCTCGAAAATGTTTCCTTTGCAATTTTTAATGCCGTAAATGAGTTTACCGCAAGAGTCCCCGGTTGCGTTGAAGGCATTTTAACAGCGTTGGTCTTGTTTTTTACAACGAAAAAATTTACCAAAAATACAAAATTGGCAACAATTTCCGCCCTCGTTTTGTTATGTTCGGCGGAATTTTTGATTTTGTCAAAAACGGCTATTTTGGATATTTTGCTCGGTGCAATGGTTACAATCTCCGTGTTGTGCGGATTTATGACGTTTTCGGCTGAGGAAAAACAAAAGAAATTTTATTGGTGGGGATTTTATCTCTTTTCGGCTCTTGGTGTGCTTGGTAAGGGCATTCCCGCAATCGCCGTTCCTTTCGGCATAATGTTCGTGGCAGGACTTTATACAAAAAAATTGAAAGAATATTTTAAACCGCAATATTTTCTGGTCGGCTTGCTGATGTTCTTTGCCGTTGTTATTCCTTGGCATAAATTGATGCTTTCGATGTATGATCCTCTGTTTTTTGATGAATATATCATAAAACACCATATTGCAAGGTTTTTAGGCTCTGATGTAATCCACAGAGAACGTCCGCTTTTGTATTTTATCCCCGTCATTTTGTGGGGTACACTTCCGTTCGCTCACTCGTTTATAGCCTTGATTGTCGAAAAACTTTCAAAACTTAAAAACTTTAAAGGTTTCAAAAATATTTCAATTCCAAAATTTGAAGAAATGAATGAAGAGTCGAAATTCCTCTCGTTATGTTTGATTGGGGCAATTGTGACTCTCTTGTTTTTCTCTTCTTCGGGAACAAAATTAATTACTTATATCATTCCGATTTATCCTTATTTGGCGGTGATTATCGCTAAATATTGGATTGAATATATAGAAAATTGTGACCATAAAAAAGGTGTAGAAATTTCTTCTGAGATTTTTAATTACCTTCTTGTCGTGGCAGGCATTGGCTTTGCTGTGGCAATTAATTTTCTCCCTGAACCGATTAAAGGTGATTTTCAAACAATCGCTCTCCCCGTAATTTTTACGGTTGTCGTATTTCCTGTCCTCGGACTTGTTGCGATTAAAAAAGATAATCGAAAACTTTTGTTGGCGTCTTATATCCTGTTTATGGCTTCGTTGAGCGGGTTTGCTTACGATAAAATCTTGGAGATGAATTATCGTTTCGGACAAAATGACCTCGTCGAATTTGCTCAATATGCAAAGGATAATAATTTAAACATAAATACTTTTAAAACGGGCAAAAGATACAGCCTGCTTTATTATTCGGGCAAACAGGCAGTGTTTAATATTCCCGAAGAAGACTTCGCTCACGTAATTTCAGAACCCGATAACATAATTATTATCAGAAAGAAAAATTTCGATGAACTTCCCTCAAAAGCAACCGTCATAAAAGAGGGTAGAAAATATTTATTGTTGAAAAAATAATTTTATTTGTATTTTTTAAGGGGCATGTTCCCCTTTTTTTTGTCCAAAAATCTTGTCAATTGCCCGTTTTGGCAATTTGAAAGATTAATCACGAATAGTCTGTTAATTCGTGATTTTAATAACGATATGAAGATTTGTTAAAGAGTGTAATACCAACACTTGACGAAACATTGCCATTGAAATATATTGTTGATTGGTGAAATTAATCACGATTTAAAGGAGGGCTTATGCCGAAGAAAAACACTAACACCGCAGAAGAAACTAAAGAAACTAAGTTGGTTGATAATATTGAATCATTCAACGAATTAGTTGAGAGAGTAAAGGCTGCTCAAAGAGAATATGCAAAATTTTCTCAAGAGCAAGTTGATAAAATCTTCAAAGCAGCAGCGACTGCCGCTGACAAAGTTCGTATCCCGCTTGCAAAGATGGCTGTTGCAGATACAGGAATGGGCATTGTTGAAGATAAAGTTATCAAAAACCACTTTGCTTCAGAATATATTTACAACAAACACAAAAACGCAAAAACATGCGGTATTATTAAAGAAGATAAAGTTAACGGAACAAAGATTGTTGCAGAACCTTTGGGTATCTTGGCAGGTATCATTCCTACAACAAACCCGACATCAACTGCAATTTTCAAATCATTGATTGCATTGAAAACAAGAAACGCAATAATTTTCTCACCGCACCCGAGAGCAAAAGCATGCACGATTGAAGCAGCAAGAGTTGTTTTGAACGCAGCAGTTGAAGCAGGTGCACCGAAAGACATCATCGGTTGGATTGATGCTCCGTCAATGGAATTGTCAAACGCACTTTTGCACCACCCCGACATTGATTGCATTTTGGCAACAGGTGGTCCGGCAATGGTTAAGGCAGCATATTCATCAGGTAAACCGGCATTAGGTGTAGGCCCCGGAAACGTTCCTGCAATCATTGATGAAACAGCAGAAATCAAAATGGCAGTATCATACATTTTGATGTCAAAAACATTTGATAACGGTATGATTTGTGCATCAGAACAATCTGTTACTATTGTTGACAGTGTTTATGATGAAGTTAAAAAAGAATTTGAATACCGTGGTGCATACTTCTTGAACAAGAAGGAATCAGAAAAGGTAGCTAAGATTATCTTGACACCTGCCGGAACGGTAAACCCTGCAATCGTAGGTCAACCTGCTCACAAAATTGCAGAACTCGCAGGCGTTGAAGTTCCTGTTAAGGCAAAAGTTTTGATTTCAGAAAGAAAAGAAGTTGACGTAAAAGATCCGTTTGCTCACGAAAAATTGTCACCTGTATTGGCAATGTACAGAGCACAAGATTACGAACACGCCGTAGATATGGCACATGATTTAGTCCTTTTGGGCGGTGCGGGTCACTCAGCCGCATTATATACCGATACAAGAACACAAGAAAGAGTTGACTACTTTGCTAAGAAACTCCCGACTTGTCGTTTGTTAATCAACTCTCCGTCATCACAAGGCGGTATCGGTGACTTATTCAACTTCAAATTAGAACCGTCATTAACATTAGGTTGCGGTTCTTGGGGCGGTAACGCAGTCAGCGGTAACGTTGGAGTTGAAAACTTGTTAAATTACAAAACCGTAGCCGAAAGGAGAGAAAATATGTTATGGTTCAAAGTTCCGCCGAAAGTATATTTCAAGCGTGGTGCGGTTGATTTGGCACTCAGAGAACTCAAAGGCAAGAAGAGAGCATTTATCGTAACAGATAGATTCTTGTTCAACTCAGGTGCGGTTTACAACATTACAAACGTGTTAGATGAATTGAACATCGATTATCAAATCTTCTTCGATGTTAAACCTGACCCGACAATTGCAACAATCAAAGAAGCAATGGCAATTGTTAAACCTTACGAACCTGATTTGATTATCTCACTTGGTGGTGGTTCACCGATGGACGCAGGTAAGATTATCTGGTTACTTTATGAACAACCTGATACAAACTTCTCAGATATTTCAATGAGATTTATGGATATCAGAAAAAGAATTTGCCAAATCCCTGATCTTGGTAAGAAGGCAACAATGGTATGTATCCCGACTACATCAGGTACAGGTTCAGAAGTTACACCGTTCTCAATCATCACAGATGAAAAGACACACTACAAGTATGCAATCGCTGATTATGCATTGACACCGAATATGGCAATCATCGACCCGAATTTTGTTGACGGTATGCCGAAAGGTTTGACTGCTGCATCAGGTATCGACGCACTCGTTCACGCAGTTGAAGCGTATGTATCTTGTATGGCAACAAACTTCACGAACTCAAATGCTTTAGAAGCAACAAAATTGGTATTCAAGTATTTACCTGCTTCATACCACGAAGGTGCAAACAACCCGAAAGCAAGAGAAAAAATGCACTATGCAGCAACAATCGCCGGTATGGCATTTGCAAACGCATTCTTAGGATTGTGCCACTCAATGGCTCACAAATTAGGTGCTATGTACAACATTCCTCACGGTGTTGCAAACGCATTGTTAATCAGACAAATCATCAAATACAACTCATCAGACACACCGTCTAAACAAGCAATCTTCCCGCAATATAAGTACCCCTGTGCTAAAGAAAAATACGGTCAAATTGCGGACGAATTGAACTTGGGCGGCAAGAATGATGATGAAAAAGTCAAACTTCTTATCGATGCAATTGATAAATTGATGACGGATATCAATCTTCCGAAATCAATTAAAGAATTCGGCGTTGATGAAAAAGAATTTATGGAAAACCTTGACATATTGGTTGAAAGAGCATTCGACGACCAATGTACAGGTGCAAACCCCGCTTATCCGTTGATGAGCGAAATCAAGGAAATCTTCCTCAATGCTTACAATGGTATAGTCTAAGATATCGTATTCAAGCGGGTTTCGTCATTAAGACGAAACCCGCTTTTATTTTAATAAAACACTAAACACAGACGAAATTTTGAGATATAATATATATCAAAAAATTTATGAGGTAGAAATGACAAAGGAAATAAGAATCTGCATGGGAAGTGCTTGCTTTGCCAGAGGAAATGACAAGAATGCGGAGATTATAGAAAAATACATTAGCAATAACAATTTAGATGCCAAGGTGGAACTTTATGGAGCAAGATGTGAAAACGTATGCGAAAAAGGACCGAATTTTTACATAAACGACGAATGTACTAATGACTTGAATAAGGTTATGGAATATTTAGAAGGTTTGAAAAATGAGTAATTTTCTTTATCCGGTTTACACGTTGAAAAACGAATGTCACGATTGTTACAAGTGTGTTCGAGAATGTCCCGTAAAAGCAATCAAAATTAAAAACGGCAATGCGTCGGTTATCAGTGACCGTTGTATTGCTTGTGGTCATTGCGTTACGGTATGTCCTGCCAATGCAAAACGGGTAAGAAATGATATTGAAAAAGTCAAAACTTTACTTTTGGCTCAAAAACAGGTTTATGTATCGCTTGCACCGAGTTGGGCGGGTCTATACGATTTTGAGCCTGCAAGATTGATTGCCGTTTTGAAAAAATTAGGATTTACGGCGGTCAGTGAAACGGCATTGGGTGCTCAGGAAGTTTCCATTAAAACGGCAGAGTATATGAAAGAACACGGCAACGGACTTTATATTTCAAGTGCTTGCCCCGTAATTGTGGATTATATCAGAAAATATAAGCCCGAATTTGCGAAAAATATCACACCGTTTGCATCTCCTGCTTTGACCCATGCTAAATTTTTGAAAGAAAAATATGGCGAAAATATTGCAATTGTTTTCATCGGACCTTGTATCGGCAAGAAAAACGAATCCGACAAACATCAGGATTTGATTGACGCATCATTAACGTTTGCGGAATTAAATTATTGGATTAAAGAAGAGTATGTTCAGCCCGATGAGATTATTGTCACAAAAGAAGACAAGTTTATTCCCGAAGAATCTAGAGAGGGTGCATTGTACCCGATTGAGGGCGGAATGAACGAAACGATTAAGTTGACGGGCATTGACAGCGATACTGTCTTAATCAGCGTAAGCGGTATAAAACCTTTTGATAACGCACTTGCGGGATTAAAGAAAGAAAAAATTAACAAGAAAATATTTTTGGAAGCACTTTCTTGCGATACAGGTTGTGTAAACGGGCCTTGCAAAGCGGCAAAGAAATCAGGAATTACAATCAATTCCGAGATTTTGTCGAAAGTGAAATTCAGAGATGAAATTCCTCAAAAAGCAACAACTGTTGTGGAAGAAGACTTTGAGCCTATTCCTGTTGAAAAACACAGTTATTCTCCTGATGAAATTACTGAGGCGATGAAGAGAATAGGCAAAACAAGGGAAGAAGATGAGTTAAATTGCGGCGGCTGCGGATACGGAACCTGTCGGGATTTGGCTTGTGCATTGCTTTCAGGTGATGCTGAACCGTCAATGTGCGTTTCTTATATGAGAAAATCGGCGATGAAAAAATCAGCGGCAATGCTAAGATGCATGCCCGCAGCGATTGTTATGGTCGATAAGGAAATGAACATTATCGAGTCAAACGACATGTTTATGCACATGTTCTGCGAAGATATGTATGATATTTTTGCGGATAGAGAAGAGGGCTTGAAAGGTGCAGCAATTGACAGAATTGTTCCTTTCTCCGATATTTTCAAAAAAATGCTTAAAACAGGCGTGGATATTCACAAAGAACATTATCCCGATAAACATAAATTGTACGACATCAATGCGTTTGTTATTGAGGAAAATGAGGTTGTCGGTGCGGTAATTACTGATGTTACGGCGAATGAAACCGACAGAGAAAAAATTGCGATAAAGGCAAGAGAAGTTATTACGAAAAATATTGCAACAGTTCAGGAAATTGCATGCCTTTTGGGCGAACACATGGTCGAAACCGAAAAACTGTTAAGTTCGATTGCAGAAGATTATTCGGCGGACAATGGAGATAAATAATGTTTATCGATATTGATTGTTATCAGGAAAAAAAATATAATCAAAACGCATTCGGTGACTACTTTACGTCCAAAAGATACACCGATTCCGGAAGATTGATTGCCGTTTTGTCGGATGGACTCGGAAGCGGCGTTAAGGCAAACATATTGGCGTCGATGACCGCTACTATGTTGCTGAAATTTATTGAGGCGGAAACTAATATCGAAAAGGCATGCGAAATCGTGCTGAACTCTCTTCCCGTCTGTCAGGTGAGAAAAATAAGTTACTCGACATTCTCCGCAATGGATTGCGATGATGACGGGCATGTAAAGATTGTTGAAGAGGGAAATCCTCAATTTTTATGGATTCATAACGGCGAGGTTATGGAGCCAGAATTTACGGTAATTACCTCAAAAGCCTTTCCAAATCGCCACATGCACATTTATAATTTAAAACTTGATGAGGGCGACA
>CAKVJR010000040.1 GCA_934754855.1 uncultured Candidatus Melainabacteria bacterium | reverse complement strand
CTTAACAAAGTTGCCGAGGAAATTTTATACCCCGCAATGGAAGATTTTTATCTCGACATGAATACGGGAAAAGGTCAGTCTTTAAAGACTTTAAGAGTACCCGTTCCGAAATTCACCCTCATCGGTGCAACAACAAAAGCAGGTTCTTTATCAGGTCCTCTGCGTGACCGTTTCGGCATCGTTCACAGGCTTGAATTTTATTCCGACGAAGAGTTAAAACAAGTCGTCAAAAGAACTGCCGACATTTTGGATATAAAAATTACAGACGACGGTGCCGCTGCAATCTCAAAACGTTCAAGAGGAACACCTCGTATCGCAAACCGCCTCGTCAAAAGAGTTGCAGACTATGCAATCGTTATCGCTGACGGCATTGTTAACGAAAAAATTGCAAATGATGCCCTCGATAACTTAAATATCGACAAATTCGGACTCGACACAACGGATAGAGCATTATTAACCGTCATCGCCGAAAAATATCAGGGCGGTCCTGTCGGGCTTGAAACCCTCGCTGCATCTTTGGGAGAAGATTCAAAAACAATCGAAGAAGTTTATGAACCTTATCTCTTGCAGGAAGGATTTATTCAAAGAACGTCAAAAGGACGGAAATTGACTCCTTACGCTGCAAAAATGCTCAAACTTCAACTCGACGACATGCAGCAATCGTTGTTTTAAAATAAAAAATAAAAATTTGTTAAAAAAAAAAAAAGCACCTGCCATAAGCAAGTGCTTTTTTCATAAGAAATAAGTTACTATTGTACTTCTTCTTTAAATTTTTTGCCTGCTGTGAAAGCGGGAACAACTTTTGCATCAATTTTAATTTCTGCACCAGTTTGGGGGTTACGGCCTGTTCTTGCTGCTCTTTTACGTGCTTCAAAAGTACCGAAACCGACTAATGTAACTTTATTTCCTTTAGCAACTGTTTTTTCAACTGTTTCAATCAATGCGTCAACAACATCTGCTGCTGCTTTTTGTGAAACTTTTGCTTGCTTAGATACTTCTTTTACCAATTCGCATTTGTTCATAGTAATCTCCTTTTCCTGTGCTTATTCTTATTTATCACATGTTTTTTTAGTTGTCAAATGTTTAAATTATAAAAAAGCAATTGCGATAACTGAATTTCAAACCATTGCGACACAAGGAAAATATCACAAATTCCAATTATTACTTAATTTACCAAACTTAATATTGTTATAATAGTAAGAAAGGATTTGATAAGCGTTATAGCCTTGTTTTGCAAGGTTATTAGCCCCATTTTGGCTCATGCCGATACCATGCCCGTTTTTCTTCAATTCATTGTCAAAAGACGGAACGGAGTGCAAATAGGGCAAATCTTTGTACCAAATATCGCCCGAATTTATTGTTTTTCCGCCCGCACTTGCACAGTAGTATGCGGTGATGACCTGTTTATTTTGAGTTACAACGATGCCGTAAGTTTCCGCCACGATTTGATTTGTTCGGTTTGTTTCACTTGAAGCACCGCCGTATGCCTGATCTTCCGTGTTGTCTTTTATGTCGAAACCTTTGCTTGCATTTTTGCCGACATTAGCAACCGCATAACTTCTTGCGGCAATTGCTTGGGCTTTCAAGGCTTCAACGTTCCAACCCGAAGGCATTTCGCAAGGTACAACGCCGAGCAAATAATCCTCAAGTTTAACATTGTTAACAACCGTTAACAGTTTGTTTCTGTTTGTGACGATAATTGAGCCACGATACCAACGATTTTTGGCACAAACAAACCCGCTTGAGGAAGGCTTAATAACGATAGAATCGGTGCCAGTATCGTAATATTTTCCGTTAACTTCGATTTGGATATCATCTTTTTTGGGAATAACTTTGTAAGATTTCATCGGGTCAATGCCGCAGATAACTTTTCCCGAATATTTATCGGTAATTGTACCTTTGACGGAAGTTCCCGTGATGACAGATTTTGTGTCAATTTGCAACCCGACTTTGATTGCCTCGGCACGTCCCGAAAAAGCAACCATACAAAGTAAAACTATGCAAAAATATTTAACAAAATTTATTTTCATCGAAAATATTATAACATCTTTTCGTATAACGGGAGTAATTATTGTTTTTAATATCCTCTAAAGGGTTGATTTCTCTGAATTTCGCTTTGTTTTTGACTTTCGATGAGTTATCATTAATAAGTAAATTGACAAGGGGTAATTTATGAAAATTAACGGAAAAGTTGATTACATCGAATCAGGAGTGACAAGCAGTTTGCGGGCAATGTACCTTCAAACGGAAATTATGGGTATTCACTCAGAAAACATCAACGGCTTTGATAAAGTAGGTTATCAAAGAAAAGACCCCGTTGTTTCATCATTTACGGAATTTGTCGGTGCACACGCACTTTCAACTTCAATCGATGACGAACCCGGAAGAATGTCGATGTCCAAAAACCCCCTTGATATCGCAATTTCCAACAAAGGTTACTTCCAAGTAATGAGCGACGAGGGCATCAAACTCACTCGTGACGGCAGATTTCATTATGACAAAGACGGAAACCTTTTAACTTTGTCAAACGAAAGAGTTATGGCAAATGACGGCACACCGATTGTTTTACCTTTCGTTCCCGACACTCCGAATGACGTTAAAATCGACCTTTCGGGCAAGATTAAAATTGTTGACAGAATGAACAACAGAATCGCAAATGTCGGACAAATTTCAGTCGTAAGCACAAACGGAGCGGCAGTTCTCGACCCCGGAGTAAGACAAGGATTTACGGAAGATTCAAACGTTTCGTTGAGTGCAGAATTTATGAGTTCATTCCCGATTTTGAAAACATTTGACGCAAACAGAGCAATGTTCCAACAATCGTACTCATTAATTTCGACAGCAGTTCAAAGATTAACTCAAATGTAGAGGTGTTAAAAAATGACAACATTTCACGGATTAATTCAAAAAAACATCGTAAATGCAAACTTACAGTTTGAAAAATTAGGCTACATCACAAACAATATTTCAAACCAAAACACAACTGCATATAAATCAGTAAGTTTTGAACAAGTTTTGTCGGAAGACGGATATTTATCTGGTGTTTTAAGAAAAGATTACAGACCGGCAGTTTTGATGATTACCGACAATAAATTCGATATGGGTATCAACGGACAGGGATTTTTTCCCGTAACATCTCCCGAAGGGGACGTAAAATACACCCGTGACGGAGCAATGATGCAGAATAAAGAGGGTTATCTCGTAACCCGTGACGGATACCTCGTCGGCGACGGAATCAAACTTCCCATCAACTATGACAATTGGTGGATTAAATCAAACGGTGACGTCGAAGTATCAATGAAATACGGCGATAAGCCACAAAAAATCGGAACAATTCCGATTGTAAACTTCCAAAATCCTGAAGGTTTGAAAGCACTCGACGGAAATAAATTCATACCAACAGAGGATAGCGGCGAACCCGTTTTAGTAGTAAATCATGATAGGATAGAACAACAAAAACTTGAAGTTGCAAATGTCGATATGATTTCCGACTCAAACAAAGTCATGAGATTAAACGCCTCAATGCTCGCAAGTTTTCAGTTGGTCAAAACAATCAATGATTTGTATTCAAAATCAATCAATCTTCAAAGTTAATTAAACTGATAAATTAAGGGGTATGAAATGTTTACACCAAACAATTCAATAGACAAATGTAATTTGATATTAGACTTGGCAGCACACAGACAAAGAGCGTTGGCAGGTAATATTTCAAACATTGATACCCCGGGGTATATCAGAAAAGACATTGATTTTTCGCAATACCTCGGCAGTATGAACAGCCCGTTGGAAACGAAATTATCGGAGAAATTAGGACCGTCAGCGGTTATTCAAGACCAACAAGGCAAAGTTGACCAAGTTCACGAATTGACTGAAATGCATAAAAACTCAATTGCTTACAGAACGGCAGTAAAAAGAGTAACGGCAGCATTGAACGCAATAAAGACAGTAATTAACGTAGGATCATAATTATGACATTATTAGGTTCATTTACAATCAGTGAAAAAGCAATCGGCGTACACGGAAAACGTATGGATATTTGTGCAAAAAACATCGCAAATATCGACACTCCTAACTACATCAGAAAAATCCCCGTATTAAACGCAACAGACAACGTTTCGTTTGCGGGATTGTTAACAACAATGAAAGATGATTTGTTCAGTTCGGCAACAGTACCTTTCGTAAGCGGTGGCGTCGCAATGTCAGGTATGGTTGAAGATCCGACTTTGGGCGACAAAATGTATCTTCCCGGACACCCCGATGCAGACGGTTACGGCTATGTAAGAACTTCAAACGTCAATGCGATGGTCGAATTTGCAGACGCAGCAATGGCACAAAGAGCATACGAAGCCAGTTTGGGTGTTATGAAGATAACAAAAGAAATGATTGATAATGCATTGCAATTAGGCAGTTAATAACAAAAAATAAGTTTGATTAAGGATTATAGGGATAATAAGGGATAATGTTTTCAGCAAATATACAAAATTTAATAAGCACAAGCGGAGAAAGTGCAGCAAAAGCAAGAGCGGCACAGTTAATAAACTACGTTAACAATTTCAACAGAAATATATCCGCACCTGAAACAACACAAAATACAACCCCGACAAAATTCCAAGAAGTCCTTAATGAAAGCATAAACGACAATGCATACAGATTCAGAGAAACAGGCAACCCGAACAAAGTCGTATTCGGCTCACTTGTAAAACCCTCATCTGTTTCAGCAGCAGACAAAAAATACTCAAGAGATGAAATTTATGACATAATTTCTGAAATTTCATCTAAACATGGGGTGAACGAAAAGTTAGTACGTGCTTTAATAAGACAAGAATCGGGCTTCAATCCGAAAGTTGTATCAAAAGCAGGTGCAACGGGCTTAATGCAATTGATGCCTGCAACGGCACAGTCATTGGGAGTAACCGACGCAAAAGACCCCGTTCAAAATGTCGATGGCGGCGTCAGATACTTAAAATCATTGATGAAAAAATATAACGGCAACTTGATTCTTTCGCTCGCTGCCTACAACGCAGGACCGGGAGCGGTTGACAAATACGGCGGAGTTCCTCCCTACAAAGAAACTCAAAACTACGTAAAAAATATTTTGGCAAATTATTTAAAAAAATAAGGATATGTAAATGCTTCAAAACAGGTTAGTTCCAAACGTTGACGTCTTCACAAAGTTAGAACCCACAAAATATACCGATTGGGGGGTTCACGGAGGATTGCGTTTTAAAAGTCTTGAACAACCTGAAACTCCTGATTTCAAGGCAGTTTTTTCGGGTCTTGTCGAAAATCTTAACAAAGATTTAGAAGCCCCTGATGCCTTGATGAAACAACAATTAATGGGCAACGAAAATGTCGATATCCACGACGTCGTAATTGCAATCAATAAATCAACTACAGAAATTCAACTGGCGACAAACGTAGCAACAAAAATTATTCAAGCCTACGAAAAAATCATGCAAATTAACATTTAGTGTTAAAAGTGTTAAGTTGTCGCCCATTTCCGAAAATAATAGTATAATTTTAATACTACATGTCTAACGGAAAAACAGGGGATATGGAAAAAATACAGGAGTTATTAAAAAATAAGACAATATTGTATTCTGCAATAGGGGCAACAATACTCGTTGTGGTGCTTTTGATTGTCGGTATCGTTATGATTTCAAAGCCGAAAGACAAAGCACAAACTTACGAAAAAGTTATCGATACACCGTTTGTATTGTTTACAACCGATAATGCGGGTAAAGCAATCGAGGTTCAAGCTCTTTTAGCTCGACAAAATATTGTTGCCACAAGAAAAGCAGAAGGTTCAAAAACCACGTTATCACTCGAAAAATACACTCCGAGCCAACGTGACCAAGCATTGTTAACAATTGTATCAAGCGGTTTGATGGACCAATATGTCGGACTTGAAATTTTTGATAAAGGCGATTTTACTTCCACAAAAGAAGATAAAAAAATCAGACTTGCAAGAGCGATAAACGGCGAACTTTCAAGACTTATCAGAAAAATCGACCCGATTGAAAATGCTTCGGTATTTATATCAATTCCTGAGCAAACAATGTTTTCACAAGACAAAAAGCCTGTCACGGCAACCGTTCAAATCGTTATTCCGTCAGGCACAAAACTTGAATCAAACAAAGTCAGAGCAATCCAAAACTTGCTCTTGGGCAGTGTTTCTGGGCTTACGGCAGAAAATATCTCAATCACCGACACAAACGGAAATGTTTATAATAGCATTGCAAATTCCTCAGACGATCAACTTGCAAAATTGCAGGAACAAGACCAATATATGCAATCAAAAGTTGCATCACAATTGGACAGATTGGTCGGAAAAGGAAACTATGTCGTAACAGTAAGTACTTTCTTGCGACAAGTTCCGAAGGAAACAACAAAAATCGAATATGACCCGAACAGCAAAATAGCGTTAACAGAACAAACTTTCTCGGAAGGTTTGGGCGACAGAACGCAAGATAGCAATGCGGGCTTAAATGCAGTCAGCGTATATCTTCCGAACGGTCTTCCCGCATCGGGCAGCGACTCTTCTCAAAACAGAAATTACACAAGAACCGCAAGAGAAACGCAATATGGTATTTCAAAATCACAAACAACCGAATATTCAAGAACAGGTACAGTTGAAGAAATTTCAATTGCAGTTACAATCGAATCTTCAGCAATGCCGTCAAATATGACTTTGGACGAATTAAAGGCACAAGTTGCCCGTTCGGCATCGCCAAAAGTAAGCATCGACAATGTTTCAATTGCATTCTCAGATTCTATTGAACCGTATCTTGCAGGAGATAAACCCGTTAATCTTCCGAAACCTGATGAGTCAGGAAACCCGTGGTGGCTTACGATTGCCCTCGTAATTATTTTGCTGACGGCGGGCTATACGTACTTGTCGAAGAAATTGAAAGAAAAATCGGAAAAACAACAGGAAGAAGTTGAGGCACTCCGTAAAAAGGCTGCTGACCAAGAAAAACAACTTAATGATGTTAACTTAAAAGCATCACAATTGATTGAAAAGCAACAACAAATGGCACAAGGCTTGATGGAACAACAGGCATTGTCGCAACAATTTGTCCAACAAATATCAAATCAACAACAGGCAGCACCTGCAATTCCTCAGCAACAACCGCAAGTTCACGATGAACTTCAAGATGTTCTCGACGACGTAAGAACGGATTTGTCGGTAGCAGATGTTGACGAACTCGGAGATCAGGTAAAAAGTTGGCTTGAACGGTCATAGTTCAAAAAGGGTATGTGTATAAGTAAGTAATCGGCAGAAAAGATGACGGCAGAGGGATTTAAGTATAAAGAATTTGCAGAAGATTTATCGGGGCAGGCGAAAGCGGTTGTCCCGAATGAATTGTCCCCGCAAGATCAGGAATACGTTTATAATACCGTCAAAAATTTCTGTTTCATTGCGGGTGAAGCCCTTGCAAACGATAAGGAACATACCTATACAATTGACCAAGCGTCAATCATTACGCAGTTTATCGGGGAATGGTCGTTTCACAAATCACTCGATATAATCAGAGGTAATGTCCCTATTCAATTCCGTGACGGAATTATGCAGAAGATTGCATTTACAATCTTTGAAATAGCAAAACAGGCAACCTTTAAAGGCTTACCGCAGGACCAAATGATAGGTCTTGTCGAACACCACGTAAAAAAGGCTTATAACGAAGCCCTTGAAGAGTTGATGAAACGTGGTGCATTGACGGAACAACAGGCACAAAACGCCGCAAATCAGTCAAACATTGACGAAATGGCTAAGGCAGAAAACGAAGCCCTCGACAATGCGAGCGACTTAAAAATCCTTAAATTGGCAGCATTTGCATTGATTGCGAAAAAGTTACCCAATGATAAAATGACAGTTTTGTTGAACAAATTTGACAAAACGGACGCAAACGTTATTTTGCAATACATTCAACTTGACGATTTGGAAACAAAAATCGACCCGTCGTTGTTAAAACAGTGCTTAGAAGACTTCCAAAAAGTCATTCCGACAGGAGAAGGCTCAGATTTTGCGAAAAGTTTGAGAAGGTTCGGAAGAAATGTAAAATCTATCCCCAAAACGGAATTATCGGCTATAATAGAACGAGAACGCCCGTTGGTTGAGGAACTTGTCAATAATCCCGAAGATTTCAAAAAATTAGGAATATCGGAACCGCTATTTCAAATAATCAGCGAACATTTGGAACGAAAAATAAATGATTATAAAACGAAGTCAGTCAGATAATAAAAAAGCGAACAACGAAACGCCATCTGTCCAACCCGCACAATCGAGTGCGGAACTTTCGTTTGCAAATCAACAAAGTACACCCGCAGCAGCACCCGAACCGTTGAAATTTGAGGATATTGTTTTTGACCAAAGACAAGAACGTCGTCAAGGCTCAAGACGAAGAGGTTACAGAAGAATTGACGATAGAAACATTGTTTCAAGGGCACAAGAAGAAGCAAATTCAATTCGTGAACAGGCGGTAAAAGAAGGTCACAGAATGGGAATTGAAAATGCTCAGGCAGAGGTCAATCAACTTGTCGGAGCGATTAAGGAATTTTTCTCATATAAGGACGAAATGTTCAACATGATTGCCCCTCATATTTTGGAAGTCAGCGTTGAAATTGCTAAAAAAATTATTAATAAAGAAATTGAACAAGACAAAACGGCTCTTTTAGGATTGATAAAATCCGCATTGGGAGATACGTTTAAACTGGAAAACAGAATTACGGTAAAGGTTCAGCCTCAGGACGTTTTGACCGTAAAAGAGAATTTGCCCGAATATTTGTCGGCGGATTCTATTGAGGCAAAAATCAAAGTTATTCCCGATGAAAATATCACCTCAGGAGGGGCGATAATTTTAACGGAAAACGGAATTATAGATGCAACAATCGATACAGGATTATCGATTTTGGAACAGGCATTTAAAAATATCCAACAACAGCAGGAACAACAAGAACAGCAGGAGCAGTAGTTGGGACAAGCACAAGGCGGACAAAGTAATCCGATAAGTGAAATCGGGTTGGCAATATTTGTAATTATCCTCGTAGTCATTTTGATTTGCGAGTTACCGCCGTTTATCATCAGTATGGCAATCGCATTCAACATTACCTTAGGGGTTGTTTTGCTAATGATATCATTGTATATCACCAAACCGCTCGAATTGTCATCATTCCCGTCCATTATTCTTATCGGAACGATGTTCCGACTGGTAATGTCAATCGCCTCAACCCGTTCGATTTTGGCGAAAGGGGAAGCGGGAGATGTAATTGACGCATTCGCAAACTTCGTAACAGGCGGTAATTTGATTGTTGGTTTTGTAATCTTCTTGATTATTACGGTTGTACAGTTCATGGTAATCACAAAAGGTGCTGAACGTATCGCCGAAGTATCTGCGAGATTTGCATTGGACGCAATGCCCGGTAAGCAGATGACCATCGACGCCGACTTCAACGCAGGCTTGATATCACCTGAAGAAGCGGTTAAAAAACGTGAAGACTTACAACGTGAATCAAGTTTGTTCGGTTCTATGGACGGTGCTATGAAATTCGTAAAAGGTGATACTATGGCAGGTATCATCATTACGGTAATTAACATCGTCGGCGGATTGTTAATCGGTATTTTGCAAAACGGACTTGCTCCCGAAGAGGCAGTTCAAAAATACACAATGCTAACCGTAGGTGATGGTCTTTCGGCACAGTTACCGTCATTGTTGATGGCAATTTCAGCAGGTATCGTAATGACCCGTTCAACGGCTGCAAGCCCGTCATTGGGTAAAGATTTGGAATCTCAAATCTTGAGCAAACCGTTCAGTTTGTTCTTTGCGGCAGGATTTTTGGCATTAATCGGACTTTCTTCACATTGGACAGGATTGCCATGGTTCCCGTTCTTCTTATATGCGGGAATTATTGCTGTTTCTGCATTCTCAGTTTTGGTAAACCAAGACGTACAGGCTCAATTGGGTCAATTAGAGAGCGTTCGTCAAAACATGCAAGATTTGGTAAACCCGAACAGAATGTACGAAAGATTGGGCGTCGATGTTTTGAGTTTGCAAGTCGGCTCGGGCTTGTTGATTATTGCCGACCCTGATCAGGAAGGTCAATTGTTACCGAAAATTGCAGCATTACGTCAAAGAGTTACCGACGAATTAGGTTTTATCATTCCGAACATTCGTATTATGGACTCTTCGGCACTTGATGCAAACGAATATATGATTTCAATCCGTGGTAACACTGTTGCAACAGGTTCTGTTTACCCCGGAAAAAACATGGTTATCGCAGACCAATGGGACGCTTTAGGAAAAGATGTTCCGAAAGATGCTATTGTCGGAATTGACCCGACATACCAAACTCAGGCATATTGGTTGAACCCTGACGATTTCGACCCTCGTGACGGCTTGACACAAGTCGATTCCGTTGACGTTATCGTAACTCACTTGCAAGAAAGCGTAAGAAAATACGTTGATGAAGTTATGACAAAAACCGACGTTTTGAAGTTGATGGAACTTGTCAAGAGCCAAGACCCGACACTCGTCAACGACCTTGTTCCGACGATTATTTCAACATCAGACTTGAGAAAGATTTTTGTAAACTTAATCAGAGAAAAAGTTTCAATCAAGGATATTATGTTTATATTTGAACGTCTTTGTGATTATGCGAGATTTTCAAAAGAACCTGATATCTTGTCAGAACGTTTGAGAGCGGCTCTCGGCAGACAAATTTGTTTGTCTAACTCGACGCAAGACAAGATTTTGTACGCATTGACACTTTCTTCCGATTGGGAAAAAACCTTGGACGACAGTTGTCAACGTACGGAACTCGGTACGATGTTCCTCTTGAACCCGTTGCAAGTTCAAGAACTTATTGAATCTTCGGCACAAACTCTTATGCGTGCTCACCAAAACATCGGTCGTCAGCCTGTAATTCTCTGCTCGCCACGTATCAGACTTCCGTTGTACCAACTTTTGGAACGTCACATTCCGACAATTGTCGTAATTTCATACTCGGAATTGATTACGGATATCAGAGTCGAAGCGGTTGATACAATCGGCGAATCTTATATGCAAGACTATAATTTCGGAAATAACGGATAATGGAACTTAATCAAAGTATAATAAAATCAATAGAATTTACGAAACAAAGGGCATTTGATATTATTCACAATACCCCGTTGTTCAGTTATAAAGGTTCTGTATCGAAACTTTTGGGCTTAACGGTTGAGGTCAATCTTCCCGGCTTGAAAGTCGGCGATTTGTGTTTCATAGAAACTTATAACGGAGAAAGAAAACCCGCTGAAGTCGTTGCTTTTAAGGGGGAATTTGCTCAATTGCTTTTGCTCTACGACGGTTCGGGAATCGGTCAGGGTGCATTGGTTACAACAACAGGAAACCCAATCACTGTGCCGATGGGCGACTTTTTGCTCGGACGATTAATTTCACCGTTGGGCGAACCGATTGACGGAAAACCTTTAGACACAACCGATGCGACTTGGATGCACATTGACAATCCGCCTCCGGAACCTTTCGCAAGACCGATTATTACGGAAAAATTCTCTTGCGGCGTTCGTGCAATTGACTCATTGTTGACCCTCGGCGGCGGACAGCGTATGGGATTGTTTGCAGGCTCAGGTGTAGGTAAATCAACACTTTTGGGTATGATTGCAAGAAACTCTGATGCGGACGTAAACGTAGTTGCACTAATCGGAGAACGTGGCCGTGAAGTTAAAGAGTTTGTTGAAGATTCGCTTGGCCCCGAAGGTATGGCAAAATCCGTACTTGTTTGCTCGACAGGCGACCAACCGCCTTTGATTAGACAAAAATGCCTGCACACGGCAACTTCCGTTTGCGAATATTTCCGTGACCAGGGCAAAAAAGTTTTCTTGATGACAGATACCGTAACCCGTTGTGCAATGGCTGGGCGTGAAGTTGGCTTATCAATTGGCGAACCGCCGACAATGAAAGGTTATCCGCCGTCAATTTTCTCATGGTTACAAAAAGTTCTCGAACGTGCAGGTAACTCCCCGAAAGGCTCTATTACCGCACTTTATACCGTACTTATGGAAGGCGACGACATCAACGACCCGATTGTAGATACGGTTCGGGGTATTACGGACGGTCACATTTTCTTGTCGAGAAAAGTTGCCGAAATGAACCATTATCCTGCAATTGAC
>CAKVJR010000039.1 GCA_934754855.1 uncultured Candidatus Melainabacteria bacterium | reverse complement strand
TGTGCGATTTTCGTGACGGACAATACGATATCCTGCTTTGCAGTGCAATCATTGAGTCGGGGATTGATATCAAAAACGCAAACACCATAATTATTCACGATGCAGACAGATTCGGTCTTGCACAACTTTACCAACTCCGAGGTCGTGTCGGACGAACTGACAGACAGGCTTACTGTTATTGCCTTTACAAGCAAAACAAACTTTTGACGGAAGACGCTCAAAAACGTTTGCGTGCAATAAAAGAATTTACAACTTTTGGAAGCGGATATCAAATTGCACTCCGAGATATCGAAATTCGTGGTATCGGAAACCTTTTAGGCACTAAGCAACACGGCAAAATGGTTTCTGTCGGATTTGACACATATTGTTCTCTTCTCGACGAAACGGTCAAAGAATTACAGGATATTAAAGAACACAAATTCAAATCTTCAATCATCGATATCAACGTCACCGCCTTCATTCCGGACGAATGGGTCGGCTCAAAAGAACAAAAAATGCTTGAATATAAAAGAATTTCCGAAGCGAAAACCCCGACGGAACTTGACGAAATCGTCAATGAATGGAAAGACAGATTTTCAAAACTTGAAGAACCTGTCGAAAATCTCATTAAACTTATCAAACTCAAAATGTCCGCAACAGGAGCGGGAATTTCGTCTGTACGTGAAACAGCAGGCGGCATAAGAATTTACTCCGATTATTCCGCTGCCGAAATCAGAATTATCCTCAGTAAGTTACCTTTTGATATAAAAAGAAATATTAAGATGGTAAAACTTCCCAAGGCTTGCAACGACGGGGAATTTGTGCTGATTTTCAACAGTTCGCATTTTAATTTTGATGAATTATTTAACAAATTGTCGGATTTATTTTATCATATATCTAAGACCATATCGGAATATACCCGAAACTCAAAATAGGAGAAAATTAATGAAAGTAAACTCAAGAATAGCAGTAATGTCAATATTGTCAATGATATTACTCACAGGTTGCGGTTTCAATGCATCAAAAGATGCCGTAATTATGGTTAATGACACAGCAATTACTAAAAAAGCATATCAAGCGGAATTTGACAAACTTGCAGAAAATCCGATGTTCAAGCAAATGGGCGTTAATCTTAAAGATGACGAAAACGGCTACGTCGGCTTAATGCTCAAAGACCGTCTTTCCGATGAACTCGTCGTTCGTGCATTGCTCGAACAGGCATTCAAAAAGAATAATATCAAAGTTTCAGACTCCGATATTGATAAAGAATTGAAAAATATTATCGACAAAGTCGGCTCAAAAGATAAATTTAACGAAGTTTTGAAACAAAACGGAATTTCAGCAGCACAATTCAAAAAAGATTTGAAAGAAGAACTCATGGTCAAAAAATTGGTTGACCAAATTTCAATGGTAAATATTACCGAAGAAACAACAAAAAAATTCTACAACTCAAATCTCGAACAATTCAGATACCCCGACAAAGTCAGAGCATCTCACATTTTAATCAGTGCTGACCCCGAAAGAATTAAAGAACAAATCCTTGCAAAAGAAGAAAATAAAAATATGTCAGATGCTGACGTTCAAAAAGCAGTTCAAAACGAAATTGCCGCAAAAGCAGCAAAGGCTCAAAAAATCTATAACGAACTTAAATTTGATGCTTCAAAATTTGAATCAGTTGCAAAAGAAGTTTCCGATGACCCTGGCAGTGCTTCACAAGGCGGTGATTTAGGCTACTTCACAAAAGAACAAATGGTTCCCGAATTTTCAAAAGCAGCATTCGCAGCAAAACCGTCAGTCGTAAACCCGCCCGTTAAGTCTGCTTACGGCTATCACATCATCTTGGTAAAAGACAGAGTGGCAGCAGGCACAGAACCTTATGAAAAAGTAAAAGGCGAAATTAAAACATACCTTGAAAACCAAGAAAAAATCAAAGTTTTGCAAACATACCTCGAAAATGCTAAAAAAGAGGCAAAAATCCAATACGTTGACCCCTCTTTCAACCCCGAGGAAATTCAAAAACAAATAAAAGCAGAAGTGAAAAATAACCCCGCATTGAAAAATATGCCCGGTGCTCCTGTTCAAAAATAGTTAAAATTCAGCGAAAATCCGACTTCAAAATCGGATTTTCGCATTTTAAAAGGAAAAATTATGAAAGAACCCGTAAAACAAGAAGATTTGCAAGCGTTATTGAAAAAATTAAGAGCAGAAGGTAAAACAATCGTGACAACAAACGGTTGCTTTGACATTTTGCACGTCGGACACGTCAGATACCTTGAAGAAGCAAAGAAATTCGGCGATGTCTTAATTGTAGCCTTAAATTCCGACGCATCTGTCAGAAGATTAAAAGGCGAAGGTCGTCCGATAAATAACGAAATGGACAGAGCAGAAGTCTTGAACGGGTTGAAAAGCGTGGATTACGTCGTACTTTTTGACGAAGATTCACCCGCCGATTTGCTCGCAAAAATCAAACCAGATGTTCACACAAAAGGTGCCGATTATACGGTCGAAACTTTGCCCGAAGCAAAAATTATCCTCGAAAACGGCGGCAGGCTTGAATTTATAAAATTTGTCGAAGGCAAATCCACTACAAATACCATCAAAAAAATTAATGCCCAAAAATAACCGTCATTAAGTTGTTTCAAGTATTGTAAACTTTTTGCATTTTTATTTTCGCAATATTACAATTGAAGAAAATGTAAAATGGAGAAATTGCATGAGATACTATACGGCAGAAGAATTGGCTCACGTTACGGGCGGTATTTTGAACAAAGTTGAAGATGTCAAGGTTTGCAAGTTGTTTCCGCCACTTTTGGCAGATGAAGAAACTCTTGCACTTGCATTAAATGAAGAAGAAATTGCGAATTTGGAAAGAACAAAAGCAAAAATCGCAATCGTACCTTTGGGAGCAGCACCTGAAAACATTACGTCTATTGAAGTTGAAAGACCTCGTCTTGCAATGATGAAACTTTTGACAATGTTTTATGTTCCCCCGACAACAGGCGACGGAATTCACCCGACAGCAGTGGTTTACCCGACTGCAAAACTCGGACAAAATGTATCATTGGGACCTAACGTTGTAGTTGCAGAAGGTGCCGAAATCGGTGACAATACAAGAATTTTGGCAAATGCTTACATCGGCGAAAATACAAAAATCGGTAAAGACGGTTTAATCCACGCAGGCGTAAACATCGGCAAAAACTCAATTATCGGTGACAGAGTCGTAATTAATCACGGTGCAAGTATCGGTGCAGACGGTTTCAGTTTCGTAACGGAAACACCCGACAATATTGAAAATGCTAAGAAAAACAGCGGCGAAATTACAGAAACAAATAAAAACCAAGTTGTATTCAAAATTCCGTCACTCGGCGGCGTAAGAATCGGTAACGACGTTGAAATCGGTGCAAATACTTGTATCGACAAGGGAACAATCGAATATACAACAATCGGCGACCAAACAAAAATCGATAACCTCGTTCAAGTCGGTCACAACTGTAAAATCGGAAACGCTTGTATGATAGTTTCACAAGCCGGTGTTGCAGGAAGTTGCGTAATCGGTGACAGAGTCGTAATTGCAGGTCAAGCAGGTATGGCAGATCACATTTCAATCGGCTCGGATTCAATCGTTATGGCTCAAGCGGGCGTTTCAAAGAGTTTCCCCGAAAAATCAATCATCGTGGGTGCTCCTGCCGTTCCGAGAAAAGAATTTATCAGACAACTTCAAACTATGAAAAAAGCAGAACAACTTATCAAAAAGTTTCAGGCTTATGAAAAAGTTTTGAACGCTGATGTAGAAAACAACGAAGGTTAATAGATGGGAACGCTTAAAAAATCAGCAACATTTTCATCAATCGCCTTAATGACAGGAAAAGATTGCACGGCAACGATTGAACCGTCTGAGCAAAAAGGTATCAGATACCATTTTCAGGACGGAGTTGTCGAGGGTAATATTGATAATGTCATTTCGACAGACCACTGTGTCGTTTTCGGCAACAAACAAGTCAAAAAAATTATGCTCACTGAGCATTTTTCAGCGGCTTGTGCGATTTGCGGAATTGACGCACTTGATGTGTATTTGACACATTATGAAATGCCGATTGGGGACGGAAGTTCAAAACCTTGGGTTGATTTGTTCAAAAAGACAGGTATCACAGGTCAAAAAAAGACCGTTTATCGCATAAAAGAACCTGTTTCATATTTGAACGGAAAAACGCACTGCGTAGTTTTGCCCTCTGATAATTTCAGAATTACATACGGGGTAAATTACAACCACCCCGAACTCAATAACCGTTGGGTTTCCATGGAACTCAAAGAACTTGATAAAGTAATCGAGGCAAGGACTTTCGGATACTTAAAAGAGTTAAAGATGTTGCAATTAATGGGATTTGCAAGGGGTGCAAAAGAAGATAACGCAGTCGGAATGACCGAAGACGGTTATACGACGGAACTTCGCAGCCAATACGAACCCGTAAGACATAAAATTTTGGACTTAATCGGAGATTTTTCATTGACGGGAACGAATCCGCTCGATTGGAAAGCAGAAATCATTGTAAAAGAAGCGGGACACACCGTTCATTACAAAACCGCATTAATGCTGAAAGACAAATTAGTTAAGGAGTAATCATGTCAGAAGAAGTTATTTCACTTGATATAGAACAAATTATGCAAATGCTTCCGCACAGATACCCGTTTTTGCTCATTGACAGAGTAACGGAATGTGTTACGGGCAAGTATGCAAAGGGTTATAAAAACCTTACGATGAACGAACAATTTTTCCAAGGACATTTTCCGAACAGACCGATTATGCCCGGAGTTCTTCAACTTGAAGCAATGGCACAAATGGGTGCGTCGATTTTGTTGACAAATCCTGATTACAAAGACAAATTCTTTGTTTATGCGGGCGTTGATAAAGCAAGATTTAAGTGCATGGTTCGCCCCGGCGACAGACTTGATATGGAAGTTGAACTTGTAAAAGTTAAGGGACCCATCGTAAAAGCACACGGAAAGGCTTTCGTAGGCGAAAAACTTGCTGTCGAAGCAGATATGATATTTTCAATGGTATAAAGAAAGCGGGAACAAATGACAATAGATAAAAGTGCAGTAATTGCGAAATCGGCGATAATTCCTGACAGTGCAACAGTCGGACCGAACGTTGTAATCGGTGAAAATGTTGTTTTGGGTGAAAACGTAAAAGTCGTTGCGAACGCTTATTTGGAACATTGCGAAATCGGCGACGGAACAACAATTTCTCCTTTCGCAAGTATCGGAACACCCCCTCAAGACTTGAGTTACAACAATGAACCGACCAAAACAATTATCGGTAAAAATTGTTTAATCAAAGAATACGTTACGGTTAACAGAGCCTCAGGAGCAGGCAATGCAACGATTATCGGCGACAAATGCCTTCTTATGGCATCGGCACACATTGCACACAACTGCAAGTTGGAAGATGAAGTTATCATGGCAAACCTCGCAACATTGGGCGGACATTGCCAAGTCGGATTTGGTGCTTTCATCGGCGGCATGAGCGTTTTCCATCAATTCGTAAGAATCGGTGAAATGTGTATCGTCAGCGGATTTTCAGCATCAAGAATGGACATTCTTCCTTACTGTAAAGGGGACGGCAGACCGCCTGTTCCTCACGGAATTAACGTTATCGGCTTGAAACGTCGTGGTTTGACACTTGAAGAAAGAACAAATCTCAAACACGCTTTCAAAATTATTTGCTCAGGCGAACATACAACTTTGAAAGCAGCGGATATCGTTGAAGATACAATTCCGCAAGACCGTTACACGAAGAAATTGGTTGAGTTTATCCGAACAACAAAACGTGGTATCGTTACTCACCCGACTTCTTTCCAATAAATTTTTCATCGGGCGGATTTTTAAAAAATCCGCCCGTTTATTATTTAACAAAGAGGATTAGATGAAAAAATCGACCAAAACAATAATATCATTGCTCGTTGTTGTGGTAATGATTGTGCTTTTTGATATTGTAAGTTACAAAGTCGCAAACCAAAAATTTTTGAACGAATTTGTGCCGAAAGACCAATGGTCAAAATATCATTTTCCATCTTGGCGAACAGACAGATTTCGCATGCACGACCAAACAACGCTGTATTGGTTTGAAAAAAACGGGGGCGATAAACTTTTCCGTCCGCCGTTCGGGCTTGAATACAAAAAGTCACCGATTTGGATTTTCGGTTGTTCTTTTGTCTTCGGAACAAGTACCGTAAACGGCAATCACCCTGACGAAGACACTTTCGGCTATATTTTATCAAGCCAAACTCATCACCCCGTTTATACGAGAGGTTATCCGTCATGGGGCATTCAGCACATGTATTATCAACTTGAAAAAGGTGATATTTTCAAAAATCTTCCCTCTCCCGAATATGTTGTCTATGTCTTTATTGCAGACCACGCAAGAAGAACGCAAAAATTAATCTACGATTTTTGGTCAGATGGGGCATATTTAAGATATGAAGAAAAAGACGGCAAATTGGTTAAAATCAAGCCGATTTTGGAGCCTTTATGGAAACTTAGTGCAGTCAAAATTTATCTGACCGATTTAGAATACAAAATCAGACTTGCACCTGAAAAACACGACAAAAACTTCGATTTGCTCAAAAAATATTTGATTTTTTCAAAAGAAATTTTGCAACAACACAATCCCAACACAAAATTCATCGTCTTAAAATACAACGGTTGTGACGGTTTTGACAGTTGGTTTATCGAAACCGAGCGTTGGAAAGAAATCAAAGACAGCGGCATTATCGTCATTGATGCGGACAAAGAATTAGGCGTCAGCCTCAAAGACAAAGCATTTCTTGACGAGGATAATTATCACCCGAACCGCCACGCTTGGGAAGAAATAAGCAAAATGCTTGCAAAAAAATATATCAAATAATAAAAAAACCGCCCGAAAATCTCGAGCGGTTTATTTTTATTGAAAAATCGTTTATTCAATAACTTTTTCTTTGATTGTGAATGCCGAAAGTGCAGCACACATAAGGACGACCGCACCAACCATCAAAGCATATTCAAAGTGATAATTTACCCCAAATTCGCATGCAACTTTACTGTGGTTGATAAACCAAGCAACCAAAGTACAAACGATGATTTGCGGAGCGGCGATAAAGATGTTGAAAATACCCATTACGGAACCTTCAGAACCCGAACCGATAAATCTCGTCAACATTGCGAAAGGAAGTGCAAGCGTTGATGCCCAACCGATTCCGGCAAGTGCCATAAAGATAATGATATGGGTTTGATCA
The DNA here is from genome assembly GCA_934754855.1 of uncultured Candidatus Melainabacteria bacterium. Taxonomy (GTDB): domain Bacteria; phylum Cyanobacteriota; class Vampirovibrionia; order Gastranaerophilales; family Gastranaerophilaceae; genus RUG841. Next base: position 4,943 of record CAKVJR010000039.1, on the reverse strand, counting down.
GTCGAAAACGCAATGCCCGCATAAGCAAGTGACATAATCATCAATGACACAATGTGAACGGGTTTGTTGCCAAATTTTGAGGACAAATAACCAATCGGCAATGAAACTATAAAGCAAACAAGATTATATGCCGCAAAACAAAGTGCCGCAAAGTTTGTAGCCGATAACATTCTCGATTCAAATTCCGCCTTCGCCATAGCGGCAGTCACGTCAGGATTGCCCAAAAGTTGCGAAATATATGCTATTTTCGTCTGAATATCGCCTGCATCAATTTCAGGAATTGCCATTACTTTGTGAACAATAAATTGAGTAAAATAAATATTTACCGCCATAATTGCAATCCACGTAAAGAATTGAACCGTACAGATTTTGGGGACTTCGGGAGAACATGTGAAAAATTCTTTGAAATTTTGAATGAAAGTTTTTTCTTCTTCTTTGACTTCCTCAATAATTTCTTCAGCCGATTCTTTCTTCGATTTTTCAGCAACTTTTTTGACTTCCGTAATTGTCAAACAAGTCCACAAAGTTGCACCGAAGAACGCAATTGCAGCCATTACAAACTGTGCCGTATGGCTCATTTGATAACCGCAAAAATGTTCCAAAAACGGAGCCGTTCCGGCAGCAATAACCGAACCGATACCGATTGCAAAACTCAAATACGAATTTGCAAGCGAATGTTGTTCAACAGGCATGTTATCGGGGATTAACGCTCTGTACTGACCTTGAGCAGCGTTAACACAAGCATCGATAACCCAAACCATAATTGCCGCAAAGAATAATCCCGACAATTCGGGCAACTGAATGCTGAACGTTGAGTTGATATGATTTACAATGTTTCCTGAAAGCGGGAACAAAACGAGTGCGATTGATGCAAATAATGCACCGAAAAATAAAAATGGTTTTCTTTTTCCGAAACGAGTGTTCGTTCTGTCGCTCAACGCACCGATAAACGGCTGAACAACCATGCCCGTAACAGGACCTGCAAGCCAAATCAAACCGAGCAAAAACGGTGATGCACCCAATTTTTCTACAACAGGACCGCAAAGGATAATTTCCATTTGCCACGCAAATTGCAAACCGAAAAAGCCAAAGCAAAAATTCAACAACTGAGCCGTTGTGAACCGCTTTAATTTGCCATTTTCTTCAGTCATAATTTTTTCTCCCTACTTTTTATTTTTTAAACTTCTAACCATCTGTTTGATAATTTCCTCTGCATCTCCGACAATACCGATGTCAGACAGTTTCATGATAGGTGCATTAGGATCCTTATTAACTGATATAATTTTATCACAAGAATTTATACCTGCCATGTGTTGAGCAAGTCCTGAAATTCCAAAAGCGACATAAACTTTTGCATGAATGGTTTTGCCTGTTTGACCGATTTGCATGGACGAATCGGCAAATCCCGCATCAACAGCTCCTCTCGACGCTCCGACAACCCCGCCTGTGAGCCTTGCAAGTTCAAAAAGTCTGTTGAAATTCTCCTTACTTTTCATTCCTCTTCCGCCGGCATAAATAATTTCTGCCTTGCTCAAATCGTTGTAATCATCGGCATATTCAGGTATAAGTTCTAAAATTTTGGTAAATTTTTCTTCGTTATGAACATTTACCCAATCAAAATTAACTTTTGTATCTTTTTTAACGAGATTTTCGGGAAGTCTGAAAACGCCCGCACGAACAGTCGCCATTTGAGGCAACGTTTTGCACAAAATCGTAGCGTTCAATTTTCCGCCAAATGTCGGTCTTGTCGCCTCAAGTCTTTTGTCAACAATGTCCAACTCCGTGCAATCAGCAGTCAAGCCCGTGTTTAAAGTCGTTGCAACCAATGGAGCGAGTTCTCTTCCTCTAACAGTTGCACCGAAAAATACAACATCGGGTTTTTCCTTTTTCAAAATCTCGGAAATAGCCACTCTGTAAAGGTTTGCGGAATATTCATCAAAGATATCGTCATTTACAATAATGACTTTATCCGCACCGTAATTTGAAAATTCATCAATTATTCCGTCATAATTTTTTCTTTTGCCAACAATTATGACCTGAACCTCACTGTTTTCGATATCTTTAACGAGGTCAGCCGCTTTCGCCGTCAATTCAAACGAAACAGGGGCAACCTGTCCGTCCCAAGAAATTTCACAAAATACGGTAATTTTGAATTTTTCCATTTTTATCCTTTAAATTCTTCAATTTTGCCCAAAAGCATCTTCGCCGTTTCCTCAGCCGAATAGTCATAAACTATTTCACCCTCGGCACGACCTTTCGGACGAAAGGCTTTTTTGACGTATGTCGGAGAACCTTTCAGACCCGAATAAATTGCGTTGAAATTAATATCTTGAGCATTATAAACAGGAATTTTTGCATCTTGTGCCTTCATTCTGCCCATAATTTTCGGCATTCTGACGAGATATTTTCCCGTCAAAATACAAATAACCGCAGGCAATTTCGCCTCAACTCTCGAAACAAAATCCTCTTCCTGTTTAAAGACAATAATTTTACCGTCTTCAATTTTTTCAATCGATTTTACATTAGTGACCAACGAAATTCCCAAATTCTGCGCCAAACTCGGCCCTGTTTGTGCCGTATCGCCGTCACTTGCATACTGACCGCAAATTATCAAATCAAAATCAGAGCATTTTTCCTGAACAGATTTTGACAAAACCCTTGCCGTTGCAGCGGTATCAGATGCCGCAAAAAATCTGTCGGTCAACATGTAAGCATTGTCAACGCCCATCGAAATAACTTCCCGAAGAGCATTCTCAGCCTGTTTCGGGCCCATAGAAATCGCCGTAATTTCCGCACCCTGTCTGTCTTTTATCCTGAGTGCAGTTTCCGTCGCAAAAAGGTCACAAGGGTTTATAACACTCTCAACCCCGTCACGGTTAAGCGTGTTATTTTCCGTCCACTTGATGTCAGCAGTGTCAGGAACTTGTTTGACACAAACGATTATTTTCATTTATTCTCCGATTTTACCCTATTGTGACAGAATTTCGGTTTTTTTGCAAATTCTACATATCCAAACCGATATCCAAAGGTTTTACACCCGAGTGAATTGCACTTGTTGAAATTACATCGGGATTAATTGCTGCAATTTCAGCAATATTGTCAATTGTAACATTTCCACTGACCTCAACAATTGCTCTTCCGTCAATCAACTCGATAGCATCTTTCATTATCGGAACGGGCATATTATCAAGCATAATAATATCAACGCCACATTTTAACGCTTCTTTGATTTGTTCGTTATTTTCGCATTCGATTTCGATTTTGTGAGCGTGTGAATTGTATGCTTTAGCAAGTTCAACCGCTTTCGTAACCGAGCCTGCACACTCAATGTGGTTGTCCTTAATCATAATGCAATCGCTGAGATTGTATCTGTGAGGGGTGCCGCCGCCCGTTCTTACCGAATATTTTTCAAACATTCTGAATCCGGGGATAGTCTTTCTTGTATCGGCAAGTTTAACTTTCGGGTTGTTCATTGCCTTAATATATTTTGCAGTTTGTGTTGCAATACCTGACATCGTTCTGATGTAATTTAAGGCTGTTCTTTCGCCCGTGAGCATGCATTTTACGGAAGCTGTAATCATTGCAATCGTGTCGCCCGCTTTCATCTCGTCACCGTCGTTTTTATAAAAAACAAACGCAACATTGTCTGCCAATAACTCAAATACTTTTTTTGCAACCTGACCACCGCAGAAAATCCCGTCAACTCTCGTTTTGAGGTATGCTGTGACCATTTTGTCCTGCATAAGTGCTTCCGTTGAGATATCCTGAAATCCGATATCTTCCATAAGTGCATTTTTAACGTGTTGTTCAACCAAAAAATTATTTAACATATATTTCCTCGTATTTATCAGTGTTTTTAGTTCTCGTATAATGTCTTGCGGGTTCATGTTTGCCCGTATAATCTTCTCTGAAATGTCCGCCTCGGGATTCTTTTCTTCTGATTGCAAAATCAATTACCAATTTTGCAATGACAATCATATTGCGGAGTTCAAAAGCCTCTTTATTAGGGCATTTGTCGGCATAACCGAAGGCTTCTTCGATTTTTTCAACTTCTTTTTTTGCATGTTCCAAGTTTTGTTCATTTCTGATAATTCCGACATATTGCCACATTGTGTCACGGAGTTTTTCTCTCAAAACCTTAAAATCAACCGATTTTTCATCAAGCGGTTTTTCGTAAACGGCAATTGTTTCCGCAATTTTTTCATCATTTTCATCAGAAATAACTTCGTCAAAATTTTCATCTTTCAAAAGTTCTGCAATTTCATACCCTGTAACCGCACATTCCAAGAGAGAATTGCTTGCAAGTCTGTTTGCACCGTGCAATCCCGTGCATGCCGTTTCCCCGATAACGTAAAGATTTTTAATCGACGTAACGCCCGTTACGCTTGCTTTTACCCCGCCCATCATATAGTGTGCGGCAGGTGAAACAGGAATAAATTGATTTTCAGGGTCAACGCCATTTTTTCTGCAAGTTCCCAAAATCGTCGGGAAACGTTGATTTAACTTATCTTTCGGAATGACTGTTGCATTGAGATAAACATTCGGCACATTGTTAATTCTCATCTCGTTGAAAATTGCTCTCGAAACGATGTCACGAGAAGCGAGTTCGAGTCTTTCGTCATACTTTTCCATAAAAGTATTGCCGTTTTCGTCCGTCAATTTTGCACCCTCGCCACGGACGGCTTCCGAAATCAGGAACATATTTTCCTCAGTTTTTGCCTTAAAAGCGGTCGGGTGGAATTGGAAAAATTCCATATCTTGCATAACCGCACCCGCTCTGTATGCGATTGCCATGCCGTCACCCGTTGTGACAGAGGGGTTTGTCGTATATTTGTAAAGTTGACCGCAACCGCCTGTTGCGAGAATTACGGCATTTGAATAAAATGTCTGATATTCGCCCTCTTCATCGTCAAAAGCAATAACGCCACGACATACGCCGTTTT
>CAKVJR010000038.1 GCA_934754855.1 uncultured Candidatus Melainabacteria bacterium | reverse complement strand
ACTCTGACCCGTTGATTGTTGACTTCAACAGAGATGGCAAGATTTCAGCAAAAGCAGGTATCGGCGTTGATATCGACGGAAACGGATATTCTGACGGTGCAGCGGTTGATGGCGACAAAATGCTTGCAATGAGCGATATGAACGGAAACGGCATTGTTGACGGTACAGAAGTTTTCGGTGACAAAACGGTTAATCCGTTCACAGGCGAAGCACTCAATGCGAAAAACGGTTTTGAGGCTCTCAGTTTGATGGCTCAAGAAGCAGAAAAACATACAGGCATAAAATGTATGAACGAAAACGGCGATGTTGATTTGCAAAAACTTCAAGAAGCACTCAAAAAGGTAAATGTTAAACTCGGATTTATTTCTGACAACAACAATACAACAATTGAAGATTTGGCACATGTTGCATCAATCAACGTTAACTACACCGAACAAACAGAAGAAGGTAATGTACAAAGAAATCAAACAGGTACATACACGGACACTGACGGTCAAACTCACAGAGCAGATGACGTTTGGTTCAAATTGTTCGGTAAAAAATAAACCAATTAAAAATTCAAAAAGACAGGGACTGAAAAGTTCCTGTTTTTTTATGAAAAATTTCAAGAAAAACCTCATTAAAACATTAACACAAATAGTGTCAATTTATATATTTACAACAAAATATGCCTTTTAAAGGTATAAACACCAATAGTGTTTTTGGCTGTAAACAAGAGAATTCAATGCGAAAATCGCAAAATAGAAACAAAACAATTTGAATATTTTTGCAAATGCGGTTATAATTGTAACTATAAAATTACATTAGTAGGAAACAGGAATGGAAATTTTTTCGGAAACGGAAATAAAGCAATGGCGGACATCGAGCATTAAGGCTCTGTTTCCGTTTGTAGTATTTGTTTTATTCTATTTCGGATTTTCACTATCGTTAAAAGATTTTTCAAAAGTTCCGATGGTTGTAGCGTTTTTGGTCGCATCGGCAGTTGCGTTGATGTTAAATCACAAGGAAAAATTGTCGAGAAAGATTGAACTTTACACGCTTGGAATGGGACAGAGGGACATTATGATGATGTGCCTTATTTTCATACTTGTCGGGGCTTTTACGGAAACGGCAAAAGCAATAGGTGCGGTTGATGCGGCGGTATTGATTGCTCAAAGCCTTATTCCGTCGCAGTTTATGCTCGCCGGAATTTTTGTCGTATCGTCTTTAATATCGCTTTCAATCGGTACATCTTGCGGAACAATTGCCGCTATTGTTCCGATTGCGGTAACACTTTCTCAAACAATGGGCATGGATGCAGGACTTCTAATCGGGGCAACCGTTGGAGGGGCAATGTTTGGGGACAATTTGTCATTAATTTCCGACACAACAATTGCAGCAACAAGAACGCAAAATGTTTTATTAAAAGACAAAATGATAATGAACTCAAAAATCGTTGCCATTCCTGCAATTTTAACGATTTTGCTTTATTCGTTGCCACAAATAAACTCCATCAACCCCGTTGCAATGAATTATGCTCCGACAATTTCGTCATACATTGAGGTCATACCTTATATATTACTTTTAATTTTAGGTATTTCAGGCGTAAACGTAATGTTTTTGCTCTTTATCGGGACTATTTTAAACTTAATCATCGGAACATATTACGGCTGTTTTGACTTGATAGTTGCATTCGGATTAATCGGCGACGGAACATTGTGCATGGCGAGTGTCATCATCATCTCGCTTCTTGCGGGCGGTTTGTTGCAAATGGTTCGATACAACGGCGGAATAACTTATATAATTAATTCCACGGAATGTTTAATTAAAAACAAAAGACTCTGCGAAGTCGGCATTGCTATTTTGGTCGGAATTGTCAACATTTTCACGGCAAATAACACTGTCGCAATCATTACGGCAGGTCCGATAGCAAAAGAAATGAGCAAAAAATACGACGTTGACCCGAGAAGAACCGCAAGCATTCTCGACACAATGTCTTGCTGCGTACAAGGTGCATTGCCTTACGGAGCACAAATTTTGATTGCAATAAGCCTTTCAGCGGCACTCTCTGTCACTCCGTTCCAAATTATCAAATGCTTGTATTACCCGATGTTAGTAGGCATAGCACTATTTGTGTCAATGCTTTTCACAAAAGAAAACGAGCAAACAAAATAAAATATATTAAACCAAACTCAAAAGAACCTGATTAATTTGACGGCTTAAATCAATGTAATTTGTGTTGTTATAAATTACAAAATCTGCAAATTTAATTTTTTTATCTTGCGGAATTTGAGCGTTCATACGTTTCAAAGCGTCTTCTTTAGAGATATTGCGGTGTTCCATAAGTCGAATCAAACGAATTTCATCGTCCGCTGCAACCATAATAACTTTATCGAACAAATACCCCCAATTAACCTCATAGAGCAGAGGAACGGAAACGAAAGTAAAATTCGCATCAGAATTTTGCTCAAAAAATTTCATAACCTCGTCAATAATGTAGGGGTGGGTGATTTTTTCAAGTTTTGAGAGCAATTTTTTGTCGGAAAATACGATTTTGGCAAGTTTTTTTCTGTCGATTAAATGGTTAGTACAAATATCAAAATCGCCGAAAGCCGCACGTAACTCCGAGTTCAAATCATCTGACTCGACGAAAAGATTATGAACAATTTTATCCGTGTCAATGACAGGATAATGCAAATCTTTCAATATTTTTTCGACAACAGACTTTCCTGCAGCAATGTTTCCGGTAATTGCAATCTTAATCATGCTATAATTATAACACTTTTTTTAATTTACGTCAGCAATTTTTGTGTTATCATTCAAATATGAATAAAAAATCATTGGTAGGCTTAAATTTGGAAGAGTTACAGGAATTTGTACTTTCGCTCGGAGGAAGTAAGTTTCGGGCAACTCAAATTTATAACGGAATTTATTTAAAGTCATATAAATCTTTTGACGAAATGACCGATTTACCTTTGACATTCAGAGAACAACTCAACGAACAGTGCAAACTTTCGGACGTTAAGTTGAAGGACAAACAGGTAAGTTCCGACGGAACGATGAAATTTTTATTTGAACTTGCGGACGGAAATGTCACAGAAGCGGTCCTGATGAGATTTGACAACAGAGCAAACCTTACGGCATGCATAAGTTCACAAGTCGGCTGCCCGATGGGTTGCAGTTTTTGTGCAACGGCAAAGTTGGGCTTTAAAAGAAATTTAACCACCGATGAAATTTTAAAACAAATTTATTTAATTCAGGCTGACACAACTCTAAAAGTCACAAACATAGTATTTATGGGACAAGGCGAACCGCTCCTTAACCTCGACAATGTGCTGCCTGCAATTGACAGATTGAGGGAAGATTTCAAAATCGGCTCAAGAAGAATAACCGTTTCAACTTGCGGAATTATCCCCGGAATAAAAAAATTGGCAGAAATAAAATTCCAACCGACAGTCGCAATCTCACTGCACAGTGCAAATCCCGAAATCAGACAATCCGTCATGCCCGTCGAAAAGAAATATAAAATCAAAGATGTAATTGACGAATTACGCAAATTGACGATGGTAACAGGAAGACGGGTTACTATCGAATATATTTTGATAAAAGATTTGAACGACTCACCGACAGCCGCAAAAGAGTTATGCGAATTAATTTCCAAGTTAAAATGCAACGTAAATTTAATTTTGTATAACGAAAATGAATATTGCGAATACAAAAAACCCTCAAGAGATGCCGTTTTGAAATTCAAATGTATCGTCGAAGCCTCGGGCAAAAAGGTTACGGTAAGGCTCGAAAGAGGGGCAGACATCGATGCTGCTTGCGGACAGTTGAGTTCAAAATACAAAAAGTAACGTAAAGTATAGTTACAATACTTGTATTTTTTCAATCTTTTGATAGAATAATTGTGTAAGAATACAGATTTATTGTTTTTTATTGTTTTTCAGAATTTAAGGAATTTATTTATTTTTAGAAAGTAAGACTATGTATATTAACAAATGCACGAAGTGTGGTGCGGAATTTGAAACAAAAAATCCCAAAAGAGTAATTTGTCCTAATTGTTTGTATCCTGAAAGAAAACAAGGATCAGAAGAAGAAACACAAGAACATAATCACGCAGAACACGAATATCAAAACGGTTATACGGCAGGTGGAGCATCTTTCGGAGAAGAAAGAACATATACCCCGAAAAATTACGAAAGACCATACGGCGACAGACCGCAACGCAATTATGGCGACCGTCCGCAAAGAAATTACGGAGACAGAAACTACGGCGACAGACCGCAACGCAATTACGGTGACCGCCCGCAAAGAAGTTACAACAACTACGGCGACAGACCGCAACGCAATTATGGTGACCGCCCGCAAAGAAGTTACAATAACTACGGTGACAGACCGCAACGCAATTATGGCGACCGCCCGCAAAGAAGTTACAACAACTACGGCGACAGACCGCAACGTAATTACGGCGACCGTCCGCAAAGAAACTTTAACAACAGAGGCGGCGGATTTAAACGTGGCGGCAATTTCAACAGAAAACCGCAACAAAAGAAACAACTTTTAATCACAAAAGAACAATTGGAACAAATCGAATTGTTGTACAAAAAGGCATTACCGTTGCCTAACCACGACATTCACGAGGTTATCGGAGCAGCACTCGGAATTGAACCGAGAAAAGTTTTCTTCGGTATCAATTTGGTACGTCAAAAAATGATGTTGCCGAAATTGGCATTCCCGAAAAGAAAACTTGCAGTAACGCCCGACCAATTGACGGCAATCAAAATGTTGTATGAACCTTTGTTGCCGCTTCCTCCAATCGGCTGCCACAAACTCATTGCAGCACAACTCAAAATGGACGAATGGCGTGTTCACGTCGGAATCGGACTTGTCAGAAAAGAAATGGGACTTGACCGTTGGAACCCCGACAGACCTGATGCACCCGAAGAATTTAAGAAATAATTATGACAAAATTAATCTCAGTCGGTAAAATTTTAAATTTTCACGGAATAAAAGGTGAAGTCAAAGTTGGCTACACCAAGGGAAAAGAACAACTTATCGAAAGTCTTGAGAAAGTTTTTGTGACAAAAAACGGCATTCAGAAGGAATATACAGTCAAATCCGTACGTTTTCACAAACAATTTGCGTTGATTAAGTTTGAGGAAATTAACTCGATTAACGATGTCGAAGAAATCAAAGGGTTTGAGATAAAAATCCCGAAAGAGCAAGCCGAGAGCGAACTTACGGAAGATGAATTTTTTGTAAGCGACTTAATCGGTGCCGAAGTTTTCAATGTTGACGGCGAAAAAATCGGCGAAATCAAAGACGTAGGAACAAACGGTGCCAACGAAATTTTGGAAATTACAGACAGTAACGACCAAAATCACCTCGTGCCGTTCGTAAAAGAATTAGTCCCCGTCGTTGACCTAAACAAACACCAAGTCGTTGTGAAAGATATTGAGGGGTTAATCGAGTGAGATTTGACGTAATCACTTTGTTTCCGGACATTATCAAAGGAGCATGTTCTGAGAGCATGCCGTCCCGTGCCGGCGAAAAAGGCGTTATTTCAATAAACACAGTCAATCCGAGAGAATTTACTCACGATAAACATCGAAAAACAGACGATACACCTTACGGTGGCGGAGCGGGCATGGTTTTGTCCTGCCAACCCTATATGGACGCTATCAACAGTATTGATGTTCTCGAAAATTCCGAAACAATCATTATGACCCCGCAAGGCGAACTTTTTAACCAAAAAATGGCAGAAGAATATTCAACCAAAAGCCAACTTCGGATAATTTGCGGTCATTACGAGGGTTTTGACGAAAGAATAAGAATTTTGTCAAAGGCAAGAGAAGTTTCAATCGGCGATTTTGTACTCTCGGGTGGGGAATACTCGGCAATCTGTATAATCGACGCCGTAACAAGGCTTTTGGACGGAACATTGGGTAATTCCGAATCAAAAGATTATGACTCACACTCGGAATATTTGCTCGAATATCCGCAATATACAAAACCTCGGGATTATGAAGGATTGGAAGTTCCGGAAATCTTACTCGGCGGAAACCACGAAAAAATTGCGGAATGGCGTAGAATTAAACAGTTTGAAAGAACAAAAGAAAAACGTCCCGATTTGTTTGAAAAATTTTTAAAAACAGAACTCTCAAAATCCGACAAAAAACTTCTTAAAAAAATTGATTGATATTTTTTGTGATACAATCAGGTTAAGAAAAGGTGATGAGATGAAAGCAGCAATATTAAAATCGGGAAAAATCGAAGTTGTCGATATGCAAATTCCCGAACTCAAAGATAAAGGTGCGATTGTAAAAATTTCAGGTTGCGGACTTTGCGGCTCTGATATCGTAAAACTTAAACACAACAGCGTACCCGAAGGAACGGTTTTGGGACATGAAATTGTCGGAGAAATTGTCAAAATTAACTCGGATTCAGACTTTGAAGTCGGCGACGAAATCGTTATGGGACACCACGTTCCCTGTTTTGAATGCACATATTGTTTTGGCGAAAATTACTCAATGTGCAGAAAATTCAAAAAAACAAACATCGTCCCCGGAGGATTTTCGGAATATATCTACGTTTCCGAAGACCACTTGATGAATACCGTTTTCAGATTGACAAGTACCCTTTCGGAAGAAGATATCTCTTTCACCGAACCGTTGGCCTGCTGCATAAGATGCGTCAAAAGAACAAAACTCGACTTTAACGCAAATGTTCTTGTCATCGGACTCGGCACAATCGGTCTTTTGATGGGACAAGCCGTTCGTGAGTTCGGATATAACGCTTACGGTATCGACTTAATCCCCGAAAGAGTGAAATTGGCGAAAAAATTAGGATTTGAGGGTGCATTCGAGTTGGGAAATCTTGAAGAAACCGTTTCTGATATGAAGTTAGAAGTCAATCCGTCAGGATTTGACGCAATTATTATGACATCAGGTGCGGATAAGGCGTTAGACCTTGCATTTGCAGCAGTTCGTGACGGCGGCACAATCAACGTATTTTCATCTGTAAAATCCGATGAAACCGCTTATCCGAATAATCAAATTTATTACCGAGAATTGACCGTAACAAGCAGTTACTCCTCATCTCCTGCGGATTTGGAAGATGCATTTAATTTCTTGCAAAACAACAGGGTAAAAGTTCACGGCTTAACAACCGTTTATCCGCTCGAAAAACTCAACGAAGCGATAGCAGATACCCTTTCAAACAAAATTATGAAGGCTTATATTAAAATATGAAAATGAACGCTGTCAGGTTTTATGCACCTGAAAATATCAAATACGAAGAAACAGAGATAAAAGACCCGAAAAACGGCGAAGTCAGAGTCAAAATCGAGGTTGCATTGACTTGCGGAACCGACTTAAAGACTTACCGCCGGGGACACCCTGTATTAATCAAAAAAACTCCGTCGGGATTTGGTCATGAATTTGCGGGAGTTGTCGAAGCGGTCGGAAAAAACGTTACGAATTTTACCGTCGGCGATAGAGTCGTTGCGGCAAATTCGGCACCTTGCGGAGAATGCTATTTTTGCAAGAGAGGACTTTATAATCTTTGCGAAAATTTGGAATTTTTAAACGGTGCTTACGCAGAATACATCAACGTTCCCGAGAGAATTGTCAAAAAAAATATGATAAGAATCGACGACGAGTTGAGTTTTGAAAAAGCGGCATTTTGCGAACCGTTGGCAAATGTTGTCCACGGGATTGCGAATATGGATATCCAAAAGGGGCAAACCGTTGCAGTTGTTGGCATTGGCACAATAGGACTGATGTTTGTAAGACTTGCTAAATTAAAAGGAGCAAAAGTCATTGCAGCAGGCAGAAATCCTTTGAAAATCAAGTTGGCAAAAGAATTTGGCGGTGCAGACGAAGTCATTGACCTTACAAAATATAAAAATCCCGATAAAATCTTGTTGTCATTGACGGAAGAGGGAAAAGGCTTTGACGCCGCAATCGAATGTGTCGGTCTTCCCGAAATTTGGGAAAGAATGTTCAAACTTGTCCGAAAAGGCGGAATGATAAATCTTTTCGGCGGCTGCAAAAGCGGGACGACAATAAATATTGACACAAGACGACTTCATTATGACGAATTAAAAGTCATCGGCGTTTTCCACCACACACCGCAATATTTCAGAGAGGCGTATGAACTTATCGCTTCAGGACAAATTGACGTTGAAAAATTGATAACTCACGTTATGCCACTATCTCAAACCGAACAGGCTTTGAAAATGGTTGCAGAAAGCCAAGCGATAAAAGTTTTGTTAAAACCTTAAATATTTTTTGAATAATAAAATGTTGCTTGATTAAAATTGAGCAACATTTTGTTGTATATTAAGATTATATAAAGACACACTGTCTATGCTAAAATAGATATAGGAAAATAAAAGGAGATTTGAAGATGATACCTATTATGGATTCAAAAAGACAATATGCTAAAATCGGCGACAAAATGGAAGAAGCCGTAATCGAAGTGATGCGTTCAGGTTCATACATTTTGGGCAAGAACAACAAAGCATTTGAAGAAGAATTTGCAGCATATTGCGGTACAAAATACGCAGTAGCATTGAACTCAGGTACAGATGCACTTCACGTTGCATTGAGAGCGTTGGATATAGGTAAAGGCGATGAAGTTATCACAACAGCATTCACATTCGTTGCAACAACAGAAGCAATCGGCATTGTAGGTGCAAAACCGGTATTTGCGGATATCGACAAAGACACATTCAACATCGACCCTGAAAAAATCGAAGCGTTGATTACTCCTAATACAAAGGCAATCATTCCTGTTCACCTTTATGGTCAACCTTGCGAAATGGACAAGATTATGGACATTGCAAAACGTCATAACTTGCACGTTATCGAAGATGCTTGCCAAGGTATCGGTTCAGAATATAAAGGACAAAAAGTAGGTTCATTCGGCACATTCGGCTGTTTCAGTTTCTACCCGACAAAGAACTTGGGTACAATGGGCGACGGCGGTATGCTCGTTATGAACGACGAAAAATTGCGTGACAGAGTTGTAGCACTCAGAAACCACGGTGGTGCAGTTCGTTACTACCACGATGAAATCGGTGTAAACTCAAGACTTGACGAAATTCAAGCAGCAATTTTGAGAGTAAAACTTCCTTACGTTGACGAATGGAACGCTGCAAGAAAAGCAAATGCAGAATACTATAACGAATTATTCGCAGATTGCGATGAAGTTGAAACACCTGTTGAATTGCACGATACAAAATGTATCTATCACCAATACACAGTAAAAGTTCCGAACAGAGATAAAGTTTTCGACAAAATGAGAGAAAACGGCGTAGGTGTAATGCTTTACTACCCTGTTCCGCTTCACATGCAAAAAGTTCACAAATACTTGAACATTCCGGAAATGTCACTTCCGAACACTGTTGAAGATACTAAAGTCGTTATGTCACTTCCTATGTTCCCTGAAATCACAAAAGAAGAACAGGAAACAGTTGCAAAAACATTAAAAGCAATCGTTAGAGGCGAATTATAATCGACGGATAAAACAGATTAAAAAAGGGCTGATGAGAATCAGTCCTTTTTTGTAGTGCAAAAAATTTATAATGCGTTATAATGTTACAAAAAGAGGACACTATGAAGAAAATTATTTCGGCAATTATAATTTGCCTTTTAGTTCAAACAACAGTTACGGCAAAAGAAATTTATCGTTCAATCGAAGAAAAACCGAGTTTTGTCAAATTGGAATCCGTAAACCAAGTCAGTGCGGGACATATCCTCGTTGACAGTTATCAGGAAGCAGTTGAACTCAAAAAAAGAATTGACGACGGTGAAAGTTTTGAAAGACTTGCCGCAAAATATTCAAAATGCCCGTCAGGCAAACGTGGCGGGGCTTTAGGCTCTTTTGGCAGAGGAATGATGGTTAAACCGTTTGAAAACGCAGCATTTAATCTTCAAGTCGGCGAAGTTTCAGAACCTGTAAAAACTCAATTCGGTTGGCACTTAATCAAAGTCTATAACAGAGGATAAATATGGAAAATTTTGAATACGCAATGGAGCGTGAAATTTACGAACAACCCGAAATCATTGAAAAGTTGCTTGCCAATTACGTTTCGAGCGACAACAAAATTTTAGTCGATACTCCCGAAAAAGCACAAAAAATCTGCTTTATCGCAAGCGGTTCGTCTTACCACTGTTGCGTAATCATCGCTGAAATGATGAAAACCTCATTAGGACTTGACGCCGAAGCGTTTTATTCGGGCGAATTTTTCATGTCAGACAAGGCAAATTGGAAAAAACGTCTGTTCGTATTCGTTTCCCAATCAGGCGAAACCTCGGACACTCTCGCCGTTATGAAAAGAGTTTTGGAAAAAACGGACAACACTCTTTGTATCTCAAACACAATCAACTCAACAATGTGGAATCTTGCGAAATACAAGATTTACACAATGGCGGGAAAAGAAAACAGTATTGCTTCAACCAAGGCACTTTCGGCACAAATTTTCTGTGCTATGCTTTTGATTTTGGCAATCAGACAAAAACAGGGTGAAAACATTAATCAGGATATCGAAGAATTAAGATGTTTACCGATTTTCCTGAAAAAACAACTCAATTCTCACGATGAAATCAAAAAAATCGCCAAAGATTTATCGGAATATGATGCTATTGAAATCTTGGGCAGCAGAATTTTCTACGGACTTGCCAAAGAAGGAGCGTTGAAAATCAAAGAAACGTCCTACATAAACACAACAGCATATCCGTCAGGCGAATTTATGCACGGTCACGTTGCGATTTTGAACAGAAAATCCGCCGTCCTCGTTTTGGTTGACGAAATTCATCACGGCGTTTGCATCAACAACATCAAAAAAATCTACAAGTCCTACAATCCTTATATGGTAACGATTGCGGACAAAAATGCACCTGGATATTTCAACGAACTTTGCAGAAAACATATCACAATCGATACAAAAATCGAAGTTTTAACAATTTTCGGAATGCTCGTTTTGCTCCAACTTCTTGCGTTTGAATGTGCAAAAGCCTTGGGCAGAAACATCGACAAACCGACAGGGTTGAGCAAAGTCGTAAAAAGTTAATAACAAAATGCCCTCATTCCAAAACGAGGGTATTTTTTTGCCGAAAATTATTTGACCGAAGTTGCAAAATTTGAAAAACCTCCAAAAAAGTGATAAAATATCGGCGAGGTTTTGATGAAGAAAACACTTAAAATTAAGGCAAAACATAATAATAATCCGAAAAATTCGAGTTTAAAACCCGTCATTTTTTCGTTGATAATTTTATTTGTATGCTCTTTTGTGTTTTTTACGGGAATAAATATTTTATTTGACGAAGATATTTTGGCACAAAAAGGGCTTAACGCTTATCAAAACGGCAATTTCAAAAATGCGGAAAGATATTATAAAGCCGATACAGAGATTAAAAAACTTTTTTCGGTAACACTGAAACCCGCAAAGGACAAGGATTTTTACTCCTATTTTGAAAGCAAGGAAGAAATGATAAAATGCCTTGTCGAAAGAGGAAATATCCAAAAAGCGATAAAAGAATATCAAAAACTTTTGAAAGAAGTTCAGGCGAATTGCTCGCATGATGAGGAGATGATCAATCTGATAAATTTGCAAATTGCAAATTGTTACTCAACTTTGGGCTTATATAAAAAATCCCTTCCGATTTATGAACAATTACGCAGTTGGTATCCGCAAAATTTAATTCAAACATACCTCGATACCAAAGATTATGAAAAGGCAAAAGCAGTTTTGCTCTCAGACGATGTAAAAGCAAACATTGAGGACGGAGAAGATACAGATGCCGTTGCGTTGGGATATGTTCTTTTGAACTATTACAAAGCCATCGGCAGATATGACCTTGCAAATGAAAACTACACAGAGGACGCTCCGTCGTTTGAAACGGACATAACTTCAGCACTTAACCTTGCTGATTTGAATTATCGTCAAAAAAATTACGAAAAAGCACGGGAATTGTTTGAAGAATTGCTCTCTTCCGCCGCATTTTCACAAAATACAAGACACAAAATTCAACTCAAATACGCAACCTTGCTCTATGAAAGCGGAAAATCTTATCAAGCGGAAAAAGCCGTTGAGGAGATTTTCAAAGAGCAAAAAGAATTGTACGATTTAAGTCCCGAAATAATTTGCACAAATTACACCGCCTCAAAAATTTTCGACACAAAATCAAAAGATTTTGCGAACATTGCACAAAAAAAATTCGACAGGCTCAAATTGCCTGCCGAAAGTCTGTTTTACAACGATTTAGATTATTTTTGCAAAATTAATACTCGTTTTTAAAGTTCAACTTAACTTCTTGTCCCTTTTCCAAAATTAGCGGTTCGCCTTTTTCTACATAAGAAAGCGGGGAATCTTTATAAACTTTTTTAAATCCGCTTGTAATTCTGTTTGAGGATTCTGCGTCAGGGTTGGCAACGCCTTTGATAAACGAAACCCCTTGAGATACCATCGGAATATTTAAAAGAATACCGGCAGCCGTTTCTGCACCATTTTCCGCCAAATTTTTTGCGGTACTTTTCGGGTCAAAAGGCTTATAGAAAGAAACTTTTACTTTTAAAGTCTTATCCGTCAAAGGCTTAACTTTTCCCTTTCCGTCAGCAAGATATGTCGGGTTGAAAACGAAATAGCCCATACGTTTGCCACGTTGACCGTCAACGACCTTTGTAACGTTTCCGTATAGATACTCGCCTTCCTTAACAGAAATCATGTTGTTAATTAC
>CAKVJR010000037.1 GCA_934754855.1 uncultured Candidatus Melainabacteria bacterium | reverse complement strand
GTGAATATTCCCTCTTTGACAGAGAAAGGAACTTATCTTTCCTCAAAAACAAAATTTAAACAGGCTGCATCTTTAGGATTTAATGCCGTTCAAATTATGCCTGTCGAAAATTGTTTTTCGTTTAATTGGGGATACGACGGAGTGGATAAATTTGCTCCGAACAATACTTACGGCACGCCTGACGATTTGAAAGAGTTGATAGATTATGCTCATTCATTGAATTTGAATGTGATTATGGATATCGTCCCCAACCATTTCGGACCCGATATGGTTGATATTAACAATGCGGGACCTTATACGGACGGTTGTAATGAATTTGGTTTGAAATTCAATTATGAGGGCGAAAATTACGAACACGCAAGAAGATTTATTGTTAATGCTGCCTTAAATTGGCTTGTTAACTATCATTGCGACGGTTTGAGATTTGACCTGACAAAATACATGCACTCCGACTATACGATGAAAATGATTGCGGCAGAATTGCACTATCACGTTAATGATGCTTTTTTGATTGCGGAAGATGCAAGAGATAACGATGAAAGGGTGACAACTCCTTTCCCGATTGAAGAAAAGGCTGAAAAGTTAAGAAACCACAGATATTTTATCAGCAAAATTATGGCAAATGACTGCTCGCTTGATACTTTGAATTTCGATTCGGAGTGGGATTTCCCTTATCATAAGCAAATTGCCGCTTTGATGCTTGAATATTGGAACGGCTATCCGAAAAGTATTGCGTCTTTTGACCGTGTCGTCAGAAATTCAAAACATCGTGTTAAATATGCAATGAGCCACGATGAAATCGGAAATATAGACGGGACAAGGCTTATTACGAAAATTTTTGCTAAGCAAATTGATATTTATAAAAATATTCCGAAAAATTATAAACACAGACGGGAACAAGAATTTGCACATGTTTCGCATTTGATTTTGAGAAAACTTATGACAGGTGAACTCGAACAGATGTCAGAGTTTGAGTTTGCGGAATTTGCAAAACAAAATTATTTGTCTTTGAAAACGACGGTTCCGTCTTTGAAACAGGCATATCGTAAGTCTTTGAAGATGTTTAGACTTGCGATTGCAACGACATTTGCTTCCCCCGGACCGAAAATGGTATTCCAAGGGGACGAATGGGGCGAAATGACTTACTTTAAGTTTTTCCGTGAATTTTCTTCGGGTTATGAAAAATCTCTTGAAACAAAAGGATATAAACCGGGGATTGACGCACTTCGAGATTCCAAAATCGGAAGTATTCATTATTGCAAAAAATACGTCAAAGACCTTTATAACACGGGAAAATTGATGAAAGATTTGAACAAAGTCAATGCGAATTTTCACGCATTGCAGGACGGAGAAATTGTCGATACTGTTTCTCACCCGATTTCTTGGGTTCATGCGGCTGATTGCAAGTCTTGCGATGATGAAATTTACACGATTAAGAATTTTTCAAATGTTGCATATTTGAAAAACTATATGATTTCGTTCCCTGCAGGAAAATGGAAAGAAGTTTTAAATACTGATAATGAAAAATACGGTGGAGAGGGGCTTTTCCTCAACTCGGAAAAACTTGTTTCCGATGGAAAAACCCCTCTGAAAATCTCCTTGCCTAAATACGGAGCATTGTTTTTTAAGAAAATTGATTAATTTTCGCCTTTTGCTTCTTCTGCAAGTTGTGCTTCTGTAACTTCTGCAACGTAGTCTGCAACTTTGTCAAATTCTTCATCGCTTTCGATTTTTTCAAAGATGAAGTCTTCGCCGTCTTGTTTTAATCTCATAATTACGACTTTGTCACCCGGTTTGTTCGGATTAGCGGGATCAAAGCCTTCAACGGGGTATAAAAGACCGTATTCAACTTCGTCCAATTCAACGATGTCGATTAATTCAAATTTTACGTGACGTCCGTTTTCATCGATTGTTTCAATAATGTTGTCATTATTTGTGCTGTTTGCCATTTTGACCTACTTTCTGTCTAAATACTGTTGTAATATTATACATGCACTTTCTGTATCCACAAGTCCTTTGTTCTTTGTATATTTTTTCCCGACGGTTGCAAGATTGTGTTCCGCCTGACGGCTTGTGAGTCTTTCGTCTTCAAAAACGATTTCATATTCGTCTTCAAAATTCTTTGCAAAGTTCATACAATCTTCCGCCTGAGTGCCGATTGTGCCGTTCATGTGCTTTGGCAAGCCGACGACGATTGTTTTTGCGTTGTAATTTTTGCAAAGATTTTTAATATTGTCAATAGCCTTCTTCTCGGGGGTTCGGCTTATTGCGGGAATCGGCGATGCGATAATTCCTAACGGATCGCTTACGGCAATTCCTATTCTTTTTGTTCCTACGTCGAGGCATAAAACTCTTATCATTGCTCGCTTACCCAATTCTTTTCAATCTGTTCGATAAGTTTATCAACCGTTTTCATATCGATTTCTTTTGCTTTTTCCTCTTTTTTGCGGAAAATATTTGTCGGGAAACGAAATTCTTTGTGATGTTGTTTTTGGTTAAAAAGGTATTCATAGACACTCTTTTTAATCATTTCTTCTTGCATTTCACGCTTGAGTTCTTCGTTATACAAAACGGAATACAAAATTTTGGCATAGTCTGTAAAATCCGTATAACCAAAGAGATAGCAGGTTGTTATGATATTTTGCAGCAACAATGCGTCCGTTTCATCGTTCCAAATTTTGTCGAAGGAATTTTTGATTGCCTCTTCAACATATTCAAATGTCAAATTTTCCTGATTTATAAAATCATCAATCAAATCTTTAAATTCGTCATTGTCTTTCGGGGTGAAAAACCACTTGTCGAGGTAATTTGTCGAGTATAAAAGATTGACTATTTTTTTGTTCAATTGAATAGGTTTGATATGTTCGTGAAGCCACTCTAACTCATTTTGTTCCATCGGTTCGATATCGCACATTAACATCGACCAACAGATGAATTCGTATTTCATCGTTTCACGTCTTGTTTTTGTGAGTTCAAGAGCGTTGTTTAACAATGTTTTGCAGTATTCGGGAGAAACTTCAAATCTTATTTCATCTTTTGAAAATCTGAGTGCAATTCTTTCAAATTCCTGTTCCGAAAGATTGAAAAATCCGAAAGAGTCAACAATACCGTACAATTTGCTTACAACAAGCGAAAACATCATCAACGAACCGTCGGGTCTTTTTCTTGAGAAAATAAATCCCTGATTGTAATGACCGTCGGGAACGCCTGTGTAACACTTGTAGGGCTGGGATTCCGACATAACTTTTTTGTAAAAATTATCAGCCGCCTGCTTTGTCGCTCCTGTAAGTTTCAGCATATTCAAACTTTTTTTGCAAGCTGTTCTGACAATGTCATCATCTGTTATCAAATGTAAAAATTCAAGGGCATCAATCGCTAACGGTGACTTTGTTTCGCCCAAAATGTCGATAGTCTTTAATAAAACATCTTGCGGGTAATCTGCGTATAAAATCGGAGATAAAATGTTCGCAAGGTTGTTTCCCGTGTAATCTTCTGCGAGAGAATTTATCAAAAGTCCCTTATCGTCAGTTTGAAGTGCTGCGAGAAAATCCAAAAAATCGATTTGGGTTTCAGGATTTACAACAGCGTGTTCCAAGAGTTTTTCGGTGTCGTAATTGATAATTGCTTCCGCATCGTTGAGATACTCGAAAAAATCTTCGTAGTTTATATCTTTTCCGACGGTTTTAAAAATTTGAATGAGTTGATATTTGAGGATATCAGGCTCTGTCGGCGATTCCAAAACTTTCATCGCCATTTCCTCAAACTGTTCTCTCGGTATAAATTCTATGCAAACGGCACGAAGAATATCCGTGTATTTATCTTCATTTTGCTTAGACATTTCTTTGCAAAGAATTTCAAACATCGTTTTGAAATCGTCTATTTCCCGAAACTCTTGCGTTTTTTCCATAAAAACTTCAAAAGAAAGTCTTGAATCAGCCTTTAATTCCGATAAAACGGGGAGCATTTTCGCTCTGATTTGCAGTTTGTTTAATGCCATTATTTGATTTTACTCCAGAAACTGTCTAAAATCGCTTGAGCCTCACCGGAGGGCATTCTGTCTTCCATAATCAAATATTGAACGGCAATCATTGCACATTCTGAACAAATGTTAACTCCGGGACCTTGCACCATTTTTAAAACCTGAGTATTCGGTCTTCCGCAAAAACTGCAAAATACAGGTTCTGGCATATTGCTGTCATTGCCTGATTTTTCAGCCTTCGGCTTTTCGGCTTTAACTTTGTTTCTTGCTCCTGAAAGAGATACGATTTTTTCTTCTTCGCTCATATTTTACCCTTTTTGTTATGCATATTGTATCGTAAATTTAATATTATTGCAAAAAAAATAAAAATTTACTAAAATATACAAATATACAACTTTGGTGGAGATATTTTTTTATGCAAAAAACATTATTAATAATTGGAATTCTTGTTGTGACTTTATTTTCAACTGCTTGTGTGAACAAGTTTGCCGTTCAGGAGTTGAATAACAATGCGAAAGCGTTGATTGCGGAAGGAAGAGTTGATGATGCTATTGCAAGACTTGAATCGAGTATTGATTTAGACGAAAAAGTTTTTGAAACCCACTATAACCTTGCGGTTGTTTATATTCAGGCAAAAAAATATGATAAGGCTATTAAATCTTTGGAAAAAACAATTGAGTTAAATCCTGATTTTGCTGATGCTTATTATTCAATGGGTGTTGTTTATGAAGATAAAGCGGTTGATATCATCAATGGTGAAGTTAAAGATGAAGACGGCAATCTCGTAAATGAAGATAAAGAGCAAGCGGCTGATGAAGATTCTGATGCAAAAAAAGAATTGACAGATGCTGAAAAAACTCAAATTTGCGATTATATTACGACAGCAATTGATTATTACAATAAATATTTGTCGAAAAATTCTAACGCCGACGACAAAGATAAAGTTAACGAAAAAATTGAATCTTTGAATAAAGATTTGGTTAAATACAGTGTCGAATCACTGTCTGATGTAAAGGTCAGATAGATGGCAATTGAAAGGGTTGCTTTTTATTTGTTTGGCAGACCTGTTATGAAATACGGACTTACAATGGGAACTGCGATTGCAGTTTCCGTTTTTGTTTTGGGCAAAATCAGAAAAAAATATTACGCTGATGTTATTTCCGATGAAATGCT
Source organism: uncultured Candidatus Melainabacteria bacterium (assembly GCA_934754855.1). GTDB lineage: Bacteria > Cyanobacteriota > Vampirovibrionia > Gastranaerophilales > Gastranaerophilaceae > RUG841. Next base: position 8,356 of record CAKVJR010000037.1, on the reverse strand, counting down.
TTATGATTTGTCCTTTTGGCTCATAATCGGTGGGGTTTTGGGGGCAAGATTGTGGTATGTTTTGCTCAATTTACATTATTATTCAAATCATTTGGGCGAAATTTTGGCAATCAGCCAAGGCGGTATTTCTATCCAAGGAGCAATTCTCGGCGGGGTGCTGACGGGTTTGATTTATGTTAAAAAACACCATTTGTGTTTTTTGAAAATTGCAGATATGTTTGGCTTTGTTTTGCCAATCGGACAGGCAATCGGCAGATGGGGAAATTTCTTTAATTCCGAGGCTTTCGGCAGACCTTGCGACTTGCCTTGGAAATTATATATTCCTCAAGAAAACAGACCTGAGCAATATTTTTACGATGAGTATTTTCACCCGACTTTTTTGTATGAATCAATTGCAAATATTTTTATTTTTTTGATTTTGTATTTTGTTTTGAGAAAAAAAATCGGGGATAAGAGCGGCGGAATTTTTTGCTGTTATTTGATTTTATATTCTGTTGTAAGATTTTTTATCGAATTTGTCCGAGTTGACAGTGTTTTGAACATTGGAACAATTCCTGTTGCGGTTGTTGTTTCTGTGGTTTTTGCAATTTGCGGCGGGGTCGGATTGTTTAAGATTATGAATAAAAATTGATTTCTTGCGTGAAAGTCTAATTAAGACTATAATGTAATTATTATGAACAAAAGGTTGGTTTGGTTTACCGAAATTTTTATATGGGTTGTGGTATTTTTTGCCTTAATTTTCGGTTTTACGTATTCATTTGCGACAGCCAATATGAAAAACCACAGTTATTTTATGTTTTTCAAAGATGTTGACGGATTGTCGAAAGGTTCACCTGTCAGAATGATGGGGTACCATATCGGACACGTTCAGGACGTAAAGGTTTTTCAGGACAATATTTTTGTTTCTTTTATTGTGACGGAAAAAAATATTTATATCCCGTCGGGTGCTTATGCAAGAGTTGAATTTTACGGGCTTGGCGGTTCTAAGTCGTTGGAAGTTTTCCCTCCCAAGGAAAAATTGTCTGATAAAGAAGTAATTATTTCAAAAAATCCTTACCGTGTTTCGGATTATTATGCTCAAGGTAAAAAAATCAATGTTCTCCTTGAAAATATGATGACTAATACGGGGGTTATGCTTGATGAATTTATCGGCAGCGGGGTTACTGTTCCTATGATTAAAGATGCTGCTCGGCATGTTAATAATGTGGTACAATCCTTTATAGAAGATGAAAATGGCATTATGAAGAAAATGTCTAAACCCTCAGATAATTCTAATGCCGACGAAAACGATATTGATGAAGAAGAAAATTCCTCGGAAGGAGTTAGTATATATGACGATAACAGCAATTAACGATTCTAATACAATTATTTGTGAACACCCGTTGTGTCACCAAAATTTGACGATTATAAGAGATAAAAATTCAAGTTCCGAACTTTTCAGAAATGCTGTCAGAAGATTGACATATTTGCTTTTATACACGGCAACACAAGACCTTGAAACCGAAGAAGTTACAACGGTTACGCCGATGGCTGAGTGCAAAACTCAAGTTCTTAAAAAAGATGTCAAAATTATTCTTGCACCGATTTTGAGAGCAGGATTGATTTTCTCGGATATTGCAAGCGAAGTTCTCCCGACGGCAAGCATTCGCCACATCGGTATGTATCGTGACGAAAAAAGTTTGAAACCTGTTTGGTATTATGACAAAACTCCGATTATGTTTGAAGATCCGCAAAAGACAATCGTTTTCATTCTTGACCCGATGATTGCGACAGGTAATTCCGCTCTCGATTGCATTAAACTTTTTGCAAGCAAGAGAATTCCTGTTAAAAATATCAGATTTGTCAGCCTTATTGCGGCTCCCGAGGGACTTAAAAAAATCAGAAAAAATTTCCCTGATTTGAAAATTACAACCGCACACGTTGATGAAACTTTGAGCAAAACGGGCTATATTATTCCAGGTTTGGGCGATGCAGGCGACAGAATATTTAATACGGTTGAAGATTAATGTTCTACTTCGATGATTTTTACGGAAAAAAAGTGTTGAAATCAACGCTTTTAGAGGGTTGTGAGCATTTCTTCACGACAAGAAATTTTCCTCTGTTTCAAGGTACTCGTGAGGATTTGAGATTTGTTGCCGAGAATAATGTCGATTTTTTGATTGATAAACTCAATATCGACAAAAATTCGCTTTATCGTTGCAAACAGATGCATACTGCAAATATCGAGGTTGCTGACGGTTGTGAAAATTATTTTGAAAATACTGACGGTATAATTTTGACAAACCCTGATACCGCAACGTTTTTGAACTTTGCGGATTGTATTCCGATAATTTTGTTTGACCCTGTTGAAAACATCGGTGGGGTTATTCATGCAGGTTGGAGAGGAACTGCTGCGAAAATTCAACAAAAGGCTGTTCAGTTATTGACCGAAAAAGGTTCAAAGCCTGAAAATATCCGTGTTGCAGTCGGAGCAGGGATTGGCAAATGTTGTTTTGATGTAAAAGAAGATGTTTTTGAAAAAATTTTTGACGGAATCGACAAAACGCTTGCACAGTCTGCATTTTCGTTTGATGACAAAACAGAAAAATATTTTGTCGATTTAAAAGAAGTGAACAAAATTTTATTGAATGAAATGTCTGTCCATCAGGTTGACGTTTCGGACTATTGCACTTCTTGTCGCTGTGATGTATTTTTCTCATACAGAAAAGAAAATGGCGATACTGCAAGGCATTCAGCCGTATTGAAAATTAATAAAAAGGATAAATAATGCAAATTTTAGATACAAATATTTTGATTACTCAAATTATTGACAAAATTATGGATTTTTTGAGTCGTGATGCTGGTTTGAGTAAAGATTTTCTTGATTTCACACAATTTGAAATTAAAAAATTATCACAGGACGAAAAACGTGCGAGAACCCTGATGTACCTTTCATCTCGCAGGGTTTCGGGTAAATCTGTTTATGATTATTATCTGTCAAAAAATCTCAATCTTGTTCAAAGGGAACTCGTAATTATTGATGCTCTTAAAAACGCTTATAGCGGTGTTTTCGAGGTAAAAAAGGTTTATAAAGACGGATTTGAACTTTACAGTATTATTAACGAAAAAACTTACCACGCAAATGCGATGAACACAATGATTGCGTTCCGTGGTGCTTACGTCGGTTCGTTTTTGTATTGTTGTCTTTGCAAAATCGACGGACAATATTATGTTTTTGATGTCAGAGCAATTACGGGGGCTGATAAAGTCGGCGGTGCAAACCGTTATGCCATAAGCAAAATCATCGAAAATCCTGATGTCGTTTTTTACGATAATGATGAAAAATTGGCAGAAATTAAAGAGCAAATCGGAAAATTTGAGAAAAAATTTCAGGAATGTTTTAACTCAAGTGAGGTTATAACGACAAATAAATTCGCTGATGAAGTCATAAATGCCTTCAACGATTATTGTGAAACAGGTAATGATGAAATTAAAAAAATTGTCGAAAACGGTATTCAAAAACCCGAAAAATTTACGTATTTCCCGACAAATGATTTCAATTTTACAAATGAAAATTTCGCAAAAAAATCTATTGCAGGATTTTCTGCTCAGGGCAATACTTATGATGTCGGAATTATTTTCATCGAAAATGCAGGTTTATTTGCAATTCCGTTCTTTGGCACATTTTGTCAAATCTTTGAAAGAGAGGATTACAAAGGCGTTCCAAATTATGACCAATGCCTCAAAAATTTCTTGAACAACGAAAAAATTTCCAGCATTGTTTTGGCTTTTGTTGCCAAAAAGTATCCTAATTTTGTTGACAGAGTTAATGAAATCGAAAAATTTAATTTAACTTTTGAACAAATTATCAAACGATTTAAACCGCACAATCTCGGAAAGCCTGTTATTGCACCCGCTTCGATTTTATATTCTTCAAAAGTTTTCGCTCAAATTATGACAAAAGAAGTCGAAAAAGAAGAAAAGGAGTCGAAACCAAAAATTCCTAAAGTCGGCAGAAACGACCCTTGTCCTTGCGGCAGCGGAAAAAAATACAAAAAATGTTGCATGGCAAAAAATGAAGAAATTGACTAAAAATTAAGCGTTGTCTTTTGGCAACGCTTTTTTATTGATTGTCTTTCTCAACGCCCGAAAGCAGTTGCATAACGTGGTTTTCGCCCTCACAGTACGGAAACATTGACTGACCTTTTTCCAAAATATAACGGATTAAATCGACAATTCTTTTGTTTCCCTCGTGGCGGTGTGCTTTCAGCCAAATATTTTCAACAGAAAGCATAAGCATTTTTATGCCGATTTTTTCGCAAGTTTCGAGCCACAAATCCGCTTCTCTTTTCATATCATTGTAGCCGGGGCAAATGATGTATTTGCTGATGACGTTGTAGTTTTCGGCTTTTTTCGAGGAGTAGCGTCGCATATTTTCGATAACCGTGTCGTATGCGTCAATCCCTTTTATCATTGCAAAAGTTTCTCTTCTGCCGCTGTCGATTGAGTTTTGGACATTGACGGCACCCATTGCAACCCCTTTTTCGATTACGGGGGAGTATTTTATTGCCGAAGTCGGAATGCTGATGTTGTCAAAACCGTTGTCTAACAAGTAATTTATCAAATCTTCAAATTCATCAAGCATAGTCGGCTCTCCACCGCCAAATCCGATTTGCCCTCCGGGGATAAAAATTCCTCGCTCAACCATATCTTTTATGATGGGTAAAACGTTGTAACTCTTTAATGTGTTGTATTTATGCTTGTCGTCGTGGGTGTAACAATATACGCAGTCGCAGTTGCACTTTGTAAAGTGGTCAAAAATGATACTTTTTATGTGGTTGCCCTCTTCCCAATTGTCTTTTCTGAGAAATACGCAATCGGTGCATTCTTTGACGGTTTGGCCTGATTTTTGAATGTTACGATAATGGTTTTTTAGTTTCCAAAATTCTTCCCAATCAATTGAGGAACCGTCAAAATCCCTTTTTAGCATTATGTTTCCGCCGCCGGGGCAACTTACATAACAACATTCCATGATGTTTGAGCCGTAAACTCCGACATCAAAATCCATTCCGTTTTCAATCCATTCGCAACTGACGTATTCAGCCATTAGTTGTCACCGTCGTGATAGTTGCAATTCAAGAGTTTACAGGATTTTCCGCAAGTTGCAATTTTGCTTCTGATTCGCTCCGCAGCCATTCCGTTCCAAATATTTTGTGGTAATGTTGTAATTAACGAGCCAATCGGGTCAAACGAAAAACATACTCTGACACTGCCGTACGGGTCAATTAAGAAATTATAATGTCCGATTTGGCAAGTTGCATCAGTTTCGACTGCCGCCTTGTCGGGGTGAAGTTCCGCATAGGGGCGGTTAATAACTTTTTTAATTAATTCTGGATTGATTTTGTCCTCAACTTTTCTGTCCTTGTTGTCATAAAGTTGTGGGGAAATTTCTTCGACAATCATTGTTTTGCGGGAAAGTTCGTCTTCACTCGGCGTTTCGGAATTAACAATCAAATCCTTAAAAGCCAAAAGTTGATTATTGCTATTGTAAATTAAATAGCCCTGTGACTTTAAGTCTATCAATTTGTCAATCGCTTCAACGGTTTGCTGCTTCATGTCATTAAACATTTTAAGGCTTTCCTGTTGAATGTTATGAGCCGTAAAGAAAGAATTGCCGCCATCTAAAAGTTGATAGTTTATACCAATTCCGTTGGTATGGGCAAATTCTGCCAAAGGTACCATTTCCGTTAAGTTTGACGGCATAATCACTGCTGCTATCAAAATCGTTTTTCCCGCATTGTTTTTTCTGTTTAAATATGCAAGATTTTGAATTACATCGCTTGTTATTTTAAATGCGTCTTTTCTTCCTCTTGAAACATTGTGAATTTCAGGATTTTTAACGGCGTTAAGAGAAATTGTTATGTCCGTGAAACCTGAATTTATAACTTCTTCGCACTTATTTTTCAGAGCAAGTCCGTTTGTTATAACTTTCGGTTCAAGTCCGATTTCTGCCGCATAATTTGCAATCTCTAAAAGGTCTTCTCTCAAAAACGGTTCGCCGCCCGTGAAAATAAAATCGAACTTTCCGAGCCATTGTTGCAAAGAAGACAAAATGAACTTCCAATCATTTGTTGAAAGTTCTTCATATTTGTACTCGGACGGAGATTGCCAGCCATTGCAGGTTGCACAATGTGACTGGCATCTGTCCGTTATAGCAAATGCAAAATAACGGGGTAATTTCTCCATCATTTTCTCCGATTAATAATCAAGGTTAACTTGTGAGAACAATACAACCTTGTTTTTTCCTCTTTTCTTTGCGTTGTACAAAGCGTGTTCAGCATATCTGATTAACGTATTAGCGTTTTCGTCAACATTTTCGAGGAACGGGAATGATGAAATACCGCCTGAAATTGTAATCGGGTGTCTTTCTTCTTCGCCTGCGGGGATAAATTCCATTTTTTCGATTTCACGTCTAAATCTTTCAGCGAAGATGAATGCGTTTTCTTCTTTTGTGTTCGGAAGAATTACGATAAATTCTTCGTCACCGTATCTTGTGATAATATCTTCTTTTCTGATAAATCCTGAGAGCATTTCAGCGATTTTTTTAAGAAGAACATCGCCCCAATCGTAACCGTACATGTCGTTTACAACCTTGAAGAAGTCGATATCGAAAAGAATGCAGGAAAGTTTTGTGCCGTATCTTCTTGCACGTGAAATTTCCGCTTCCAAACGTTCCTGAAGGAATCTTCTGTTGTGCAAACCTGTGAGTTCGTCTGTTGTTGAAACAAGTGCGATTTTTTCACGAAGTTCTTTCAATCTTGTAAAGTTACGAAGTCTGATTTTTAATTCAAGTTCATTTACGGGCTTGAAAATATAATCGTAAACGTCACCTCTGAGTTTCAAGTTTTCATACATTTTTTCCGAATAAATTAATGTAGGAACCGGGAGTTTAACAACCATTGATATTTCTCTCAATTTTTCTTCCGGAATGTCCAAAATAATTACCGAGGGGTTGTATTTTTCTGCCTCTTTTAATTCATTGATACTTTTTACTCTAACATCATAGTCATCAGAATCTTTCAATGTGAATTGAATTTCCGAAGACGGTCTGTCGCTGAAAATAATGACGTTTCTCATAAATTTTTATCCTTTGTTACAATTCTATACATTTGTATTATGAATTTATTATACTAAAAAAACGTAAATATTCCAAATATTTCATAGTTTTTTACATATTTTTTCATACGATTATACGATAGCAGAATTTACAAAGTTGTTCTACTATACAATTTGTTGTATAGTATATTCATGACCTTGGGGGAATTAAGTGCATCAGTTGCAAAGTAATAGTGATGAATTGGATTTTTTGTTCAATCATCGAAAGGGTTTTATTTCTGTTCCTATGAAACAATATAATAATTTGAAATACGACGAACAACATTATTCAAGACCGGCATATAGACCGGTTTTGGTCAGACCGACAAGACTTGTTAACTATACACCGACAAAGAAAGTTAAAAAGCAAAAGAGCAAAAAGTTTAATTTTTCAATGTTAGTGACGGTTTTGTTAATGGCGGCATTTGTTTATTCTTGTGTAATGCCGTTTTCGTACAAATATTTCTTATCGCCCGTATTTAAAAACCCTGAAAAATCTTCATTTAACGTAAAAGTTGAAGATTTGTATTCACCCACGGCAGCATATTTGCATAATAATGATTTTATGGGTTCAAGAATTTTGTCAGGTGCTGAACAAGATGCTCCCGATATGATGGAATTAAATCTTACGGAAGAGATGGTCGGTGTTGAAAACACGATTAAGGCTATTGCCGCTGAATATCCCAATGTTCACGGTTCGGTTTTCGCTTGGGATTATGAAACCGGAAAATACGTTTCTTATAATTCCGATGAAACTTTCCCTGCCGCAAGTATCATCAAACTCCCCGTTTTGTTACAATTATTTCGTTCAATGGAATTCGGTCAAAGAACAATCGATGAAAAAATGACATTGACTGATTTTTACAGAGCGGAAGGTTCAGGTGATTTGCAATTCCAAAGAGAGGGCAATCAGTATTCTTTAGACGCTTTGGCAAGAAAAATGATTGAAATCTCGGATAACTCATCGACAAACATGTTAATGTCTGCAATCGGCGGTATGGGCGATGTTAACAGAGCCATCAGATCTTGGGGCTTGAAACATACTCAAGTTAACAATTGGTTACCTGATATGAAAGGTACAAATTACACAACGACTGCAGATTTGGCAAGAATGCTTTACAATATCGGCAATGACGACTTCTTGTCTGCCGAATCAAGAGATAAAATCCTTGATTACATGGGACACGTTAAAAATAGCAGATTGCTCGTTGCAGGCTTAGGC
>CAKVJR010000036.1 GCA_934754855.1 uncultured Candidatus Melainabacteria bacterium | reverse complement strand
TTGTCAACAAATGTGGCTGAGATTTCAAATGTCGTTGTTCCCTCAAATGCCGCTTATGTCGGCATAAGTGCTTTTGCTCACAAGGCAGGGATTCACGCAAGCGGTGTTCGCAAAAATTCTCAAACTTATGAGCATATTTCTCCCGATGTTGTCGGAAACAGACGTAAAATCTTGATTTCTGACCAAGCAGGTACGGCTTCGTTGAAAGAAAAATTGCAAAATCTTCGTATTGTCAAAAATTTACAGGAATCTGATTTGCCGAAAATTATCGACAGAATTAAAAAACTTGAATGGAAAGGTTTTGCGTTTGAGGGTGCGGAAGCATCGTTTGAACTTTTGATTATCAAAACGTTGGGACAACTCCCCGATTTCTTTTCAATTTCTGGTTTCAGAGTCATTGGCGATACGTTTTTGGGCGAAAAAAATCACAATATCATAACAGAGGCGTCTGTAAAAGTTAAAATTGACGAACACAATATTCACACGGTTGCAGAGGGCGAAGGTCCCGTCAATGCACTCGATACGGCGTTAAAGAAAGCAATTGTAGAATTTTATCCTGAAATTTTGAAATACAAACTTTGCGATTATAAAGTTCGTATTTTGGACAGCAAAGACGGTACGGCAGCGACTGTTCGGGTAAACGTCGAAACTACCGACGGCACGAACAAATGGGATACTGTCGGCGTAAGCGAAGACATTATCGAAGCATCATATATGGCGATTACCGACAGCATAATGTACGGTTTGATTTTGCATAATCCTGATTGTATGGAGTAATGACTATCCCAAGGAAACGACTTTTCTTTCGGAATCGCCTTGGAGTTCCTGTCTGACCATCATCAGTGCTTTTTCGTTAATTTCTATATTGTGCGATTTTTGCGGTTTGTCATTGCCCGTAATTATGTTGTATTCTCTTTCAACATTGGCACGACCGTGTTCGCTGAAAATATCATAAGAGCCGTTATCATTCATAGAGAGGCTGTTGAAGGCATTTGCGGAATTTGCGATTAAGTTGCAGGCATTTTTACCGAAAATCGAACGGTCTGCTTTCGCTTGTGCGGAAGTTGTCAGCGAACCGAACTTTCCTAATTTTGCCTGATTAATTTTTAATGCCATGCGACATCTTCTCCAAAATCTTCTCTATACTTTATTAAAGTATTTTTGTTTAAAAAAATTGCCACATTTTTTGAAAAATTTTTAGGAATTTTAATGTTATTTGCATGATTTTAGGGTATTTTCAGGCATGTTTTGCGGTCTGCAAACTTGATTATGAGATGTTTTTATAATAACCTTGATTGTATATAGGAGAAAAATTATGTTAAGAGCAGGAATTGTCGGTTTACCGAACGTTGGAAAGTCAACATTGTTTAACGCACTTACAAGCGCAAAAAACGCACAAAGTGCCAATTATCCGTTTTGTACGATTGAGCCTAACGTCGGTGTTGTCGGTGTTCCTGACGAAAGACTTTATACACTTGAACCGCGTGTTCATGCCGCAAAAGTAGTTCCGACGGCAATTGAGTTTGTGGATATTGCAGGTCTTGTTAAAGGGGCAAGCAAGGGCGAAGGTTTGGGCAACCAATTTTTGGCAAACATTCGTGAAACAGACACTATTGTTCAGGTTGTAAGATGTTTTGATGACCCGAATACAATCCACGTTGCGGGTCGGGTCAATCCGATTGACGATATTGAAACAATTAATACCGAACTTGCACTTGCCGATATGGCTTCTCTTGAAAAAAGAATGGCTAAAACGGGCAAAGTTGCAAATTCGGGCGACAAGGCTGCAAAAATTGAAATGAAAGTTATGCAAACTTTGTATGACAAACTTCAAGAAGCATCATTCATCAATGTTAACGAACTTTTCGACGATGAGGACGAACTCAAAATCGCAAAACAATCTCAATTGATGAGCATTAAGCCTGTAATTTATGCGGCGAATGTTTCAGAAACAGACGTTGTTAACGGAAACGAATATACAAAATTAGTCGATGAATATGCTAAGGCTCACGGTGCTGAAATGGTTATTATTTCTGCAAAAATCGAAGAGGAACTTGCTGATTTGTCCAAAGAAGAAGCAAAAGAATACCTTGAAGAACTCGGAATTACAAGTTCGGGTATCGAAAAAATGATTCAATCCGTATATCATTTGTTGAATTTGAGAACATACATCACGGCGGGCGAAATCGAAGTTAAGGCTTGGACAATCACGGCGGGAACAAAGGCTCCTCAAGCGGCAGGTGTTATTCACACTGATTTTGAAAAAGGCTTTATCAGAGCGGAAGTTATTTCTTACGAGGACTTCTTGGCTTGCAACGGTTCTTACGCAATGGCAAAAGAAAAAGGCGTAATGCGACTTGAAGGTAAAGATTATGTCGTTCAGGACGGCGACATTATGCACTTCAGATTTGCGACTTAATAAATTATTTACCCGTTTTGTGCAATTAAGTCCTGTTCGTTGACAGGGTTGTATTTGTCTTTCAAATTTTTAGAGATTAATTCTTTGTAGTAATTTTCTTTGTAGTCCAAAACATCAAGTTGCTGTTTCAAATCTTCCAATTGTTCGAGTGCTTTTTTCTTCGTATCAAGGATAATTTCATATCTTTCTCTGATTGTTGAATCGCCCTCCAGACAAAGTTCTACGTATCTTTTTACCGATTTTAAATCGACACCGACATTTCTGAGGCACTTGATAATTTTTACCCAGCCCAAAGTATGTTCGGAAAATAATCTGATGTTGTTTCTGTCACGAATGATGTCGGGAATAAATCCGTTTTTTGCCCAAAATCTCAAAGTGTGTTCTGAAACGTCCATCATTTCTGAAACTTCTTTAATTGTGTACATTTGTAAATATCCTTTCCTAAGATACTATTGACTGAGAGCAACTCTCAGGTACTAAAATTATATCAAAGGAGATAAAAAATGAAAATAGTTTTGTCTATTTTTGTAGTAGCGGTGTTGATTGCATCGTTCGGATTTTACCAATATTCTAAGGTTGAAGCGAAGAAAACAGAGGAGAACATTATGACTGACAAAAAGATTTTGATTGCTTATTATTCACATTCGGGAAATACAAAGGCTGTTGCCGAAAAAATCAAAAATGTTACGGGCGGCGACATTGTTGAGATTATTCCCGAAAAACCTTATCCGAACGGATACAATGAGTTGGTTGAACTTGCAAAAGTTGAAAAGACGAACAATGTCATGCCTAAGATTAAACCGATAGGAAAAAATGTAGCGGATTACGATGTTGTTTTTGTGGGAACGCCTGTTTGGTGGTACACAATGGCTTCTCCCGTCAAAACGTTTATTGCGGATAATAATTTTGACGGCAAGACTATCGCACCGTTTTGTACGCATGGCGGTGGCGGTGAGTCGGCAACTTTTACCGATATGAAAAAACTTGCACCGAATGCGACTGTAAAAACAGGATTTTCGACCTACGAAAGAACAGCAAACGATAAAAATGTTGCAGATTGGATTAAAAGTTTGAATTTATAAGGAGAACACATGGTAATTTTGGATAAAATTAATTCACCTCAAGATGTTAAGGAATTGACGGTTGAAGAAATGAAAAGTCTTGCTTCTGATATCAGAAACGCAATTTTGACGAGGGTTAATGCGGTTGGGGGACACCTCGGACCTGACTTAGGGATTGTTGAGGCGACAATAGCACTTCACAAGGTTTTTAACTCCCCTGTCGATAAGTTCGTATTTGACGTTTCTCACCAATGCTACCCTCACAAAATGTTGACGGGAAGAAAAGACGGATTTACAAAACCTCTTGAAAACTTTGAAATTTCGGGCTATTTTAACCCGACAGAGAGCGAACACGATACTTTTGTTATCGGACACACTTCGACCTCGGTAAGTTTGGCGACAGGCGTTGCAAAAGCACGTGACTTAAAAGGTGAAGATTATAATGTTATTGCATTAATCGGTGACGGCTCACTCAGTGGCGGTGAGGCTTTTGAGGGCTTGAACAATGCATCTGTTTTAGGGTCAAATATCATTATTATTGTTAATGATAATGAAATGTCGATTGCCGAAAATCAAGGCGGTTTGTACGAAAATCTCGCACTTTTGAGAGAAACAAACGGCAAGGCTGAATTGAATTATTTTAAGGCATTCGGATTTGATTATTATTACGTTGAAAACGGAAATGATGTTGAGGATTTGATTGAAACATTTGAAAGTGTAAAAGACACCAATAAGCCCACGGTTGTTCACATTCACACACTCAAAGGTTTGGGTTATAAACCTGCTGAAGAGAATAAAGAATGGGGTCATTGGGTATTGCCGAACTTTATGGACGAAAAATCTTCTGATGGAAAAGTTCCCGAAAGTTACGCATCTCTCACAACGGATTATATTTTGGAAAAGCATAAAGAGGATAAAACCGTTATTGCAATTTCTCCTGCAACCCCGGGGGCTACAGGATTTTCGCAAGATTTCAGAAAATTACTCGGAAAAAATTATACCGACGTCGGAATTGCTGAAGAGCATGCGGTTGCTTATTCTTCGGCACTTGCTAAAAACGGTGCCAAGCCTGTACTTTCGATTTTGAGTTCATTTATTCAAAGAACTTATGACCAACTTTCTCAAGATTTAGCGTTGAATAATTCACCTGCTACGATTTTGGTTAATTGGGGTGCAATTTCTGAAATGGACGCAACACACCTCGGCTCGTTCGATATTCCTTTGATTTCAAACATTCCGAATATTGTTTATCTTGCTCCGACTTGCAAGGAAGAATATTTGAAAATGTTGGACTATGCGGTTGAGCAAACCGAACACCCGGTCGTTATTCGTGTTCCGTTCGGTGCGGTTGTTTCGACGGGCATGGCAGATGATACTGATTATTCGATTTTGAATAAATTTGAAATTACGGAAAACGGTTCAGAGGTTGCGATTATCGGACTTGGTAATTTCTATCACCTCGGCAAAAAAGTCAAAGAGGCTTTAAAGTCGGTCGGCATTAACGCAACTTTGATTAATCCTAAGTTTATTACGGGCGTTGATGAGGAACTTTTGGACGGTTTAAAAGAAAACCATAAAGTTGTAATTACGCTCGAGGACGGCTGCGTTGACGGTGGTTTTGGCGAAAAAATTTCAAGATTTTTCGGAAATTCCAATGTAAAAGTTTTGAATTTTGGCGGCAAAAAAGAATTCACCGACAGAGTTCCGTTGAAAACATTGTACGAAAGATATCACTTGACGCCGGAATTGATTGTCGAGGATATCAAAAAATGCTTGTAATCAGTTGCTAAAGCGACTCCCTGCCTTTCTTGAGTAATTCGGGAAAGGCTTTTTATTTGATTAAAATTTTTGTTAAAATTGTAAATTTTTTTATGAAAAAGTAGCAAAAAAATTTTTGTTGGCGGTATTAAGCGACAGTATAAGAGTGAAAGATTTATTTGAAAGGATTTAAAATGAACGTAAACTCAGTAAGTGGTGTTAATTATGTAAATACAGGCGTAAATGTTAATCAGGCAAAAGCAACAAATCCTTTCTTGATGAAAAGCGATGTTGATACTTTTGAATTTTCAACTCCGAAACAAACCGAACCCAAGACTAAATTGGACGTAATGAAAGAAAAGTTGAACGAAGGTTTTACAAATGCGGGTGAAACATTCAAGGCTCATGTTGCGGCTGGCTTTGACAAGGCAGCACAAGATGCAGAATCAATCACAGACCCGACACAGGCAATGTCAACTTCTCACGTTGCTGCAAATACTGCTTTTATCGGTCAGGCAGTAGTTGGAACAGGTGCTGCAATCGTTGAAATTGCAAAAGGCATTATGCAAGCATTCAAAGCATTGGCATAGTTTTTAAATATGTTTAATAAAAAAGCAGGTTACAAATGTGACCTGTTTTTTTGCAAAATTATGACTATTTTTTCTGTCGTGTTGTATAATTGTTTTTGTTAAACGGGTAGTCAATAATAACTCGAAAGGAGATTTTTATGACTGAAGAAAACGAAAATATTGAACAAAATTCTGAACAAAAATCAGAAGATACAGAAAAGGTTGAAACGTCAGAAACGACTGCAACGATTAAGGTTTCAGAACCTGTTAATAATAAAAATATTTTGAAATACGTGGGCATTTTGGTTGCAATTTTCCTTGCAACATTTTGTGCAGTTTACGTAGTTGTCGATATGAATATGAACAGACTTGGTTTTACACCATTTGTTGTGGGCTTTCAGCAATTTGAAAAAATCTTTGACGACGATGCAAAATATGTTGAGCAAAATTCGCCCGCCCCTGTTAAGATTGAGTCGAAATCGGACAAGTATGTTATCACGATAAATTTGAAATCCTTTGATAACGACCCTGATAATCTTGATGTTGAAATTGCGGAAAACGGCGTCAAAATTACGGGTAAAGTTGTCAAAAGCGACGATAACGAAATGAGAGAAAGTTCTTTCTATCAAAGCGTTATGTTTCCGAATAAAATCAATGAGGACAAGGCAACTCAGGAACATAAAGGAAATAAATTGGTAATTACTTTGCCGTTTAAAAAATAATCAAAGTTTTTCCAATACTAAAAAAGGCGGACTTTATAGCCCGTCTTTTTTACATATCATCTTGAAGTTTTTGGTCAATTTGAACTTGAGCGGATAATGCCCGTTGATTTTCGGGGTCAAGTTTCAAAATTGCCTGACAGTAACCTTTTGCAGAGTAAAAATCTTTCTTTCCGAAAAATTCAATATCCATTGCCAAAATCAAAAATGCGATAATGTTCGGGCGGATTTGTAATGCCTTTGCGATATCTGCTCTTGCTTTTTCGTATTGTTCGTCCAAGAAGGAAGCGAGTGCAGTTTGGAACCAAAGTCTTGCTGACCATGGTTTGCTTGATTGGTTGTCGTTTTGAGCGGCAAATTCAAGTTCCTCAAGAGCCTGCTTGTACATTCCGACGGCGGTTAAGATACAACCTTTTACGTAGTGCGAACCTGCATTGTGAAAATCAAGTTTTGTCGCAATGTCTGCAAAATACATCGCTTCTTTAAAACTTTGCATATTATATTTGCACCAGGCAAGTTCTTGGAATGCGGGAATGTTTGTCGGGTTAAGTTGAACCGATTTTTTGAAATCGTCCAAAGCATTTTTAAATCGACCCAAATCTTCGTAAAGAACCCCTCTTTTGTAGTAATAAGTGGAGTTGTCGGGTGAAAAGTTAACGGCACTGTCAAAATCGAACAAAGCACCTTGAATGTCGTTCATTCTTTGCTTTAACAAACCTCTGTGATAGTAAAGCATTCCGTCTGTCGGTGCATTTTCGATTGCGGTGTCCAAATCTTTCAGTGCAAGTTTCAATTTTTTCTGCAAAACGTAAACCTTGCTTCTTTGGAAATAATAAGACGGCAAAGGTTTTTCGTTGATTAATGCCGTAATTGCCTGAATTGCGTCGGCAAATTTGTTTGATGCAATATAAATCAAAAATCTTGCACGATGATAAAAATCTTTTCTTATGTTGTGCGAATTATTGTTGTCAAAATAAGCCAAACCGAGCGATTTAATTACATTTTCGATTTTGAGATAAAGAGTTCTCAATAAAACAGGGTTGGCATTTCTGATGAGATTTGCACGAACAAAGCAGTCAAATGCGAGCGGGAAATTTTTTCTGTCCCCATATTCGGAAACAGATATGATAAAGGCGGCAAGTTCGTTAAATTTTGCGTCTTCCCCTTTGACAACGTCCTTCAATTTTTCAACAATTTCTGGATATTGCTCATTATTTAATAAATGTGCTAATTCTTTCTCATCTAATCTTTGTGCCATAAGTATATTCTCTTAAATTCTCGTTATGTTGTCAATCATTAAAAAATTCTATAAAAGAATTGTATCTGTAAAACGGAAAATGAGAACCCTCAATTTTGATGATTTTATCGCCAAAATATTCTTTTTGTTGTGAAATTGGTAAGAGCGGGTCATCTTTGGCGACGAAAACTTTGTCAAAATCGTAAGTTGCGTCTTTGTATTTTTCCGCCAAATATTTTATTGCATCTAATTCTGCAAAGCAACTTTCAAATGAGCGAAGAGGTTGATTTTTGCAAAATAACTCAAGTTCCTCGTCACTTGTGACCATGTATTTTCTGCGAAAAGCAATGTAATTATTTAAATTGAGATTTTTAATGTCTGATAAAACTTGTCTTGACAGTCCGTATTTTCCGATTAATTTAACCGAAGCATTGATAGCAACCGATTTTTTAATCGGCGGTAATTTTTCTTTTACAATAGCAGCCGCACCACCGCCTGCCGAGTAACTGAGCAGATAAATATTTTCGTATTTGTCGGGCGAAAATGGCATTTCAAAATTCATTTCCTTGTCATAATCAAATAACAATAAATAGTCAAAATCTTTTAATAGCGGCAAATATAACCGCTCGTCCGTACCCCAACCGCAAAAAACCAGACATAAGTCCGGTTTCTTGTTATCTTTGAAAAAATATTTCATTAAAATCTATGCTTTCTTTGCTGATTCTTTTTCTTTGTTTGCCGGACGAGGAACATCGTATTCTTCAGGAAGCGGGAAGTCTTTTGTGAAATCTACTTCGCCGTTTGTTTCATAATAAATTGTTTTTGCAATTTTAGCGGCATACAAATCATATTTCGGGTGCATTTTCGGGTCTTTTGACTCGTTAATTGCTTCTTGAGTTGATGTCAAATATTCTTTGATATATTCAGTTCTGTTTTCACGATCTTCGTTCAACCATTCGACAAACGGTTTGTCTGTCTTAATGATGTTACATCTTGCGTGCATAAGCCAGAAGTTTGAAGTTGCGTCCAAACCACCTAAGTTCCAAGGGTGAATGTGGTCGGTATTTGTGTATGTCGGAGCAACTAATTTTTCAGCAATCGCTCTTGATGTGTAAGGTTGTTTTTTGCCGTCAACTCCGCCGTATTTAACATACCAAGCATCTTCGTTGTTCATTGAACTCGGCAATTTTTCAGCAAGTTTCAAAACTTGTTTTTTTGCTTTTTCATCGTGCATGTTCAAACTATTTGCCAATTCGATGAACTTGCCTCTTTGGAATGCATAATTGCTTTCTCTGCCGAAAATGATTGTAGTTGAAGTTTTCAATAAACCATCAACTTGTGAACGATCTTCATAAGGCAATACTTCTGCTAATTCACCGATTTTGTCCAAAACTTTGTATTGTTGTCTTTCGAGTTTGTCTAAACGTTTTTCTCTTTCTTGAGCAACAATGTCACGAATAGTCATATCGGGCTTTTTAGCCTTAACTGATTCCAATTTGTTTAAAATTTTGCGTTCTTGAGGATATAAAAATTCGCTGTGATTTTCAATAACATTCAAATAAGATGATTCGTCGGCTTGGTCTAATTCACCTTTGATTGCCGCAAAAATCGGCTTCGTCATAACAGGTCTGCCGCAATCGGGACAAATAACAGGGTGTTCCAATGTGCTGAGTCTGAAACCGGATTGAGTATCCGCTTCCATTTTGTCAAAACCAACTGGGTTGTTTGTCGGTCTTGAACCGCCGAAATCAGGAATAAAAGCACCATAGTTGAAGTTTACACCTGCGGTTTTAGCACCCCATAAATTAGCCGTTACAGGAGCATAACCTTCTGTCGATTTTGCTTGAGGTTCAATCGTTTTCGTTGCGTTATTCATTTTGTCGAGTTTTTGTAATGAATTTGCCCAAACCGCATTTATTTGCATGTCATGTACCTTTATTGTCTGATACTATAATTAACGAAAAAGCATGGAAATTATTGCTTTTTCGCCTGTTTTAATTAAGTTGTTTTGTAATAAAAGTTTACAAAAAATCGAAGATTTTATAAAATTTTTTAAAAAATTGGTCAAAAATGTGATTTTTTTGTAAATATACGTATCTTTCAATAATAGCAATAGAAAACACTATATGTAACAAAAATGATTTATGAAATTGATTGTAAAATTTTTTTAATATAAAATTAAGTATTGATTAACACTAATCGTGGTATTGTCCGTGTTTGTTGAGTTGGCGTCAATTTTAAGAGTGGAAAGCATGCAGCAAGCGGATTTTGGAAAAATTTTTGTAATTGTTTTTATTTTTTTAGTTTACAATCCAATGTTGTTTTAGTAAAATTAATTTGTGTTTATGGCTAGCCATAGACGGTTAAATTTAAAAATCACAAGGAGAGATGTCCGAGCGGTTTAAGGTGCAGACCTGGAACGTCTGTGTGGGGCTCTAACTCCACCAAGGGTTCGAATCCCTTTCTCTCCGCCATTTAAACGCTTGAATTTCAAGCGTTTTTATTTTTTGAAGTGCCAATTTTGGGGTTCAAAAATATTTTTAGAAACGGTAACGAATTTTGCTGTCGGGTAGTAGCATTTGTTATCGTCATACATTTTGAAAACGGAGTTTGCGTCGTCATAGTAAAGGATTTCGACGTTTTCTTTGTTTGTTTGAGTTAATATATTTTTGCCAGTAAAAGGATTTTTCGGCTGATTGATTAAGCCCGAGAGGGCGATTTTTGGGGTATCTGCATTTGTCATGAATGTTGAAATGGTTTGATATTCGCCTGTTTGATTAAAATCTTTTACGAACAAAAGCGGATTAAACATCGTCATTTTTGAACTTAAACTTGTGTTGTTTTGCCCCCAATGACCGTGGTCAGAAACTATTATAATTCTTGTGTTATCGTAAATTTTTTGTGATTTTAAATAATCCATATACGAGCCGAGCAATTTCATTACCTGACGTTGAAGTGACAAGTGTTCGTTGCAATACGGTTTATCGTAGATGTTTAAGTGGATAGATTCGTTGTTATAAACTGTGAATGTGTTGATTTTTTCATCTGTTACACCTGTAAACATCGGTAATGAGTATAATTTCAGAAATTCTTTTTCCAAAAAATCGTCCCAAACGATATCTTTTTTGACATTATCATTCGGCAAGTACGAGCCGTTTGCATAAACCGTTTTTTTGAAAATTGTCGGAACGCTCACAAACAGTGAAAAATAAAGGAAATTTCTGTCTAATATTTTAGAAAAATCTGCTTTTTCTTGAGATACTGAAAAAGGTTGAATTTCGGCATCTCCCGTATTCATTTTCCCTGCATTTTTAATTTCGTATTTGTCGAATAAATCGTCAGAAAAATAGCCGTCCCGTTCATTTTTAAAGGGACAAAATCCATTAATCGGTGTGTTTAAAATCGTTGAAATATAGCCGTTTTGTTTGAAAATGAGAGGCAAAACAAGCAAAGATTCTTTAAATATGTCAGAGATTTTTTTATTGTTTATTTTGTTGATATTATCAGGGGTATATTCGTAACCCCCTGCAAGAGGCGGGTATGCCAAAATCGTGTGATTAAAAAACGATACGCAATTGGGATAATAGGTGAAACCAGTGAAAGATTTTTTAAGTTCGGGATTTTCGTCCATTATCACGGGTAAATAGGCACTTATCGCTCTGTCAACGAAGATTATGATTACGTTTTTACCTGTTTTTGACAACTCAAAAATCGGTTTGATATTTTCGTTGTGATTTTTTTTGAAAAACATTTTTTCCGCATTCACATTGGATTTTATGCTTTTAAATTTATCGTTGATTTTATAAATATTTAAACTTGAAACGAAAATTACCGAAAACAGAATGACCGCAACTGTTTTGCGGATTATTTCAAATTTGTTTTTTATGAATAATTGAAATCCTAAAACTATTGCAAATATTGATATCATGTAGTTTAACACTATTTGTGTTTTTTGAAAAATTGAGGCATCTATAACATTCATTGTTAAATCCACAGTCAGCAAGCCAAGTTCTCCTCTGAACATCAAAATGTTGGCAAGTGTGGAAAATAAAATGCCCAAAAAGCCCGCAGTCATTATGTTTTTAATCTTATTGTTTGCAAAATAATAAAAAATCATCGTCCAAACAAAGAACAGTCCGAATGCTTTAGAACCGCTTGAAATGACATAATTCAGCGGATTGTTTACATTACCCAAAAACGAAAATTCTTCAGGTGAAGAAGAAATAACAACTGTCGGAATCAGCACCCCGATTAGCAAAGCCGTCGTAATAGCCGTTGCGGTGTGTATCCCGACTTTTGGTTTGTTGTCAAAAATTTTGTCGATTTTTTTGTTAAATAGTATAAAACCTAATAACACTATTAGTGTTAACACAAATAGTGTTAATGCTCCAAGTTTAACATCTGAGGGGATATTGGGGATTAAAACCATATTTGATAACAAGGGGAAGCATATTGCCAAAGAGAGGGTTGAGATTGAAACGATAAAAAATCTTTTGATATTTTTCGCTCGCAAACCAACATTTTTGAGAAGTGAAAAACAGTTGTTAAACGTCCAATAAATTACCAATCCTGAGGGCGAATTATACAGTAAAACCAAGAATACGAGGGCAAGAGTGTGCATTTGTATTCTTTCTTTTGCGGGAATCCCTTTTGCATAAATTTCGGCAGCGATAATGTTTATTGCGGTCATCAAAATCGGCAGAGCATTGATTGAAAATCCAAACAAATTAATCAATTCATCAGGTTTTGAGAGGTTTTTAATCAGTCCGATTGACATTGCGTTATAAATTTCAGGTTGAGAGAAAAATGCGTACGCCGCAATGAAAAAAGGAATTTGAATAAGCAAACTGAGAGAACTTCTAAGAGCCATTATCGGGTGATAGTGATTTTGCCTGTAATAGGTCGAAAGCAACATAAATTGCTCATCGCTCTTAAAATTCTTCTTTATGCTTTTTACAGTCGGCTCGAGTTTTTTTTGAATTTCTCTTTCTTGTTTTTGATAAAATTCCGCACGATTGTACATGGGCAAGCATATCAGATTAACAAAAAAACTTACTGTAAAAATTGAAATCAAGGCGTAGTGCGAGGATAAGACGCAAACCGAATGATATAAAAATTCAATTATTCCGTAAATCGGGAAAATGAAAATATTAAAGAGGAAGTTTAGCATTTTCGACCTCTTTCTGTTTTTTTACGAGAAAATCGACAATATTTTCGGCTGATTTGCCCTGTTCTTGCCAAATTAAATTTTTAAGTTCTTCTGCTTTTTGTGAAAAATTGCCGTCAAATTGGACATTTTGTATAATTTCGTTAATTTTATCAAAATTATCTTCTTTTAATTCAATCCCCAAATCTTTTATTTTATTAAGGGCGAAAAGCGGCTTGTCGCTTGTGCTGAAGTCGTAAATTTCACGGTTAATATTTTCATTGATAAAAATAAACGGGCGATTAAACAGGAAAACGTAATCGAAAATAACGCCCGAAAAATCGCTTATCATAATGTCAGAAACAGCAAGCGTTTCGAGGTTGTCGGGGGCAAAATCCCATTTGATTTTTTCATTATTCTTGTAAAAATTCTGCAATTTTTCTATAACATTTTTTTCGACTTTTAATGATTGCGGGTGTGGGCGAATTATAATATTTTTGCCTGTTTCGAGCAATTTATCCAATAATTTTGTTCCGTATTTGTTTAACAGGGAACTTTCACCCCAAGTCGGTGCAACGAGTATGTTATAGCCATTTTTTTCTGTTTTTAATGAATTTACCCGTTTTTGCAAATCGTCCAAGTAGGAACAGC
>CAKVJR010000035.1 GCA_934754855.1 uncultured Candidatus Melainabacteria bacterium | reverse complement strand
GGATTGTTTCTCTGTATGCAACCTGCGGTTTACCAACGTTAGCGTCAACTTTGAATTCTCTGAGCAAACGGTCAACGATGATGTCGAGGTGAAGTTCGCCCATACCTGAGATGATTGTTTGACCTGTTTCTGTATCAGATTTAACTCTGAATGACGGATCTTCTTCAGCCAATTTTTGAAGAGCGATACCCATCTTATCTTGGTCTGCTTTTGTTTTAGGTTCGATAGCAACTGAAATAACCGGTTCGGGGAATTCCATTTTTTCAAGGATAATCGGTGCTTTTTCGTCGCACAATGTATCACCTGTTGTTGTATCTTTCAAACCTACTGCTGCACAAATGTCGCCTGCAAATACTTCTTGAATTTCGTTTCTTTGATCAGCGTACATTTGAACAAGTCTTGAGATACGTTCTTTTTTGCCGTTTGTAGCGTTCAAAACGTATGAACCTGAAGTCAATTTACCTGAGTAAACTCTCAAGAATGTCAAACGACCTACGAACGGGTCGGTCATAACTTTGAATGCCAATGCTGCGAAAGGTTCATCGTCTGATGAGTGTCTTTCAACGATTGTACCGTCTTCGAGTTCACCTTCGATTGCTTTTACGTCGAGCGGTGAAGGTAAGTAGTCGATTACAGCGTCCAACATCAATTGAACACCTTTGTTTTTGAAAGCAGTACCGCAAGTTACGGGAACGATTTGGTTTGTGCAAACTGCTTTTCTCAAAGCCTTTTTAAGTTCAGGAACTGTCGGTTCTTCACCGTCCAAGAACTTCATCATCAAATCGTCATCAGTTTCAGAAATTTTTTCAACCATTTCTGCTCTGTATTTTTGAGCCATTTCGAGCATATCTGCCGGAATTTCCTCGTCTTTAATATCAGTACCGAGGTCGTTAGTGTAAATTTCTGCTCTCATGTTCATCAAGTCGATAAGACCTGTGAATTTGTCTTCTGCACCGATAGGAAGCAAGATAGGAACAGCGTTTGCACCTAAACGAGTTTTGATTTGGTCAACAACTCTGTAGAAGTCTGCACCTGTTCTGTCCATTTTGTTAACGAATACCATTCTCGGTACTTCGTAACGGTTTGCTTGTCTCCAAACTGTTTCTGATTGTGATTGAACACCACCTACTGCACAAAATACTGCAACTACACCGTCCAATACACGGAGTGAACGTTCTACTTCGACTGTGAAGTCAACGTGACCCGGGGTGTCGATGATGTTAACTTGGTGACCTTTCCATTGAGCAGTTACTGCTGCTGATTGGATTGTGATACCACGTTCTCTTTCTTGATCCATAAAGTCGGTTACTGCTGCACCATCGTGAACTTCGCCGATTTTGTGGGTTTTACCTGTGTAAAACAAGATACGTTCGGTAGTTGTTGTCTTACCTGCATCGATGTGAGCAGCAATACCGAAGTTTCTGATTTTTTCTAAAGGGCATTGTCTTGGCATTTTTGTATTCCTTTATTTAACTGTAATATTTATTAATTTTGGCGACAAATCGCCAATAAAATCTTCGCATAAACATAAAAAAAATACAAAATAATTATTTATTCCTTGTTACAATTCATTTTTTTTATACCTTTTACCGTTTTTTCTTTTTGCGTTATAATTGTGCCGAAAGTGTTACATAAAAGTTAGGATTGTTATGAAGAAAATTTTTATTGCAGACATAAAAAATTATGAAAACCAAGAAATTACGCTTCAAGCGTGGCTTTACAACAAACGTTCGAGCGGAAAATTACATTTCCTCCAACTCCGTGACGGTACCGGAGAAATTCAGGCGGTAGTTTTTAAGGGCAATGTTTCGGAAGATGTTTTTGCTCTTGCAGATAAAATTACGCAAGAATCGTCGGTTGAAGTGACGGGTACGGTTAAGAAAACAGACCGTGCAAAAATCGGTTTTGAAATTGACGCAACAGATGTTAAACTCATCTGCGGTTCTGAGGATTACCCGATTACCCCGAAAGAACACGGTCCTCACTTCCTTATGGAACACAGACATTTGTGGCTCCGTTCGTTGAAGCAAAAGGCTATTTTGAGAGTCAGACACAGAATTATCAAGTCAATCCGTGACTTCTTTGATAATCACGGTTTTACGCTTGTTGACGCTCCGATTTTCACGCCGAACGCTTGCGAAGGTTCGACAACTTTGTTTGAAACTGATTATTTTGATCAAAAAGCATATCTTTCACAAAGCGGACAACTTTATATGGAAGCCGCTTGTGCAGCAGTTGGAAAGGCATATTGCTTCGGACCCACATTCCGTGCCGAAAAATCAAAAACCCGTCGTCACTTGACTGAATTTTGGATGGTTGAGCCGGAAGTTGCTTTTATGGATATTTTTGAAGATATGGATTTGGCGGAAGAATTTGTCGAATACATTGTCCAACAAGTCGTTGAGCATTGCCGTCCCGAACTTGAAACTTTGGAACGTGATATTTCAAAATTAGAAAATATCAAACGTCCGTTCCCGAGAATTTCTTACGACGAAGCAATCGAAATTCTCCACAAAAAGGGTAATGACACCCCGAACGGTGAAGATTTCGGCGGTGATGAAGAAACTCTTATCTCGGAAGAATTTGACAAACCTGTTATGATTCACCACTATCCGATGAGCGTTAAGGCTTTCTACTTCAAACAGGCAGAAAACGGTAAGGCTGCATGCGTTGATATGATTGCACCTGAAGGTTACGGTGAAATCATCGGCGGCGGTCAACGTGAAGAAAGCATTGATAAATTGATGGCTAAGATTAAGGAACAAAACTTGAATCCTGAAACATTTGATTGGTACTTGGATTTGAGAAAGTACGGCTCTGTACCGCACGCAGGTTTCGGCTTGGGTATTGAAAGAACGGTTGCTTGGCTTTGCGGACTTTCACACGTAAGAGAAACAATCCCGTTCCCGAGACTTATGGACAGATTGAAACCGTAGTTCGGTCAAAGTTTGGGTTTTAACCGAAACAAAGGCTTTAAAAAAGGCGATGTCATTTGGCACCGCCTTTTTTATTATTTATAATTTTTATAAATTTTTAATGACTTCGTCTGTAAATTCGGTAGTTGTTGCGTTTCCGCCCAAGTCTGCCGTCAAAACTTTGCCCTCTTTTAAGGTTTTTAACAACGCATTTTCAATTTTTTCCGCAGTATCACGTTCGCCGATATATTTCAGCATTTCAACCGCAGAAAGCAGTAATGCCGAGGGATTTGCCTTATTTTGCCCCTTAATATCGGGTGCCGAGCCGTGAACAGGTTCAAATACCGCACATTCAAGTCCGATGTTTGCCCCTCTCGCAAGTCCCAAACCGCCCGTCAATCCTGCCGTTAAGTCAGAAACAATATCGCCGTACAAGTTTGGCAATACCAAAACATCAAACTTTTCAGGGTGCTGAACAAGTTGCATACAAAGGTTATCAACCAAAATTTCCTTATATTCGACATTCGGATATTTTTCCGCAATTTTTCTGCAACATTCCAAAAACAATCCGTCGGAAAATTTCATGATATTTGCCTTGGAAACCGCATGGACAGTCTTTCTTCCGTTATCAACGGCATATTTAAAAGCAAATTCCGCAATTCTCTCAGACGCCTTTCTTGTAATGATTTTGATACTTTCAGCCGTATTTTCATCGACCATTCGCTCAATTCCCGCATACAAATCCTCGGTATTTTCCCGAACGACCACCAAATCAACATTGTCAAAAGGAGTTTTAATGCCCTCAAAATTCTTGCAGGGTCTTAAATTTGCGTACAAATCAAGTTCTTTTCTGAGTTGAACGTTGACGCTTCTGAACCCCTTGCCGATAGGAGTTGTAACGGGTGCTTTCAGGGCAATTTTATTCTTTTTTATCGAGTCGATAACTCTTTGAGGCAAAGGTGTTCCCTCTTTTTCCGCCACATCGGCACCTGCCGTTTGAATATCCCAATCAATCTCAAGTCCTGCGGCGTCAATAATTTTCATAACCGCATTGCTGATTTCTGGACCGATTCCGTCGCCGTTAATTAAAGTTATCGTTCTCATAATTTTTTCCTCATCTTATGAAATATAAAAATTCGTTCAAAGCCTGTTTTGCAAAAGCAATTTTCATAATTCGTCTGTAAAGTTCTTTCGGTTGTTGGATTTTGACGATTTTGACATCAACTCTGCTCGCAAGTCCGAGATACATCAGACCAACGGGTTTTTCGTCCGTTCCGCCCGTAGGACCTGCAATTCCTGTCGTTGCAATCGCAAAATCACAATCTGTATTTTTCAACAAGCCCTCAACCATTTCTTTTGCGGTTTCAGGGCTTACTGCTCCGTGTTTTTCGAGCGTTTCGGCGGAAACACCGAGGTATTTCATTTTTGCTTCGTTTGAATATGTTACAAAATTCGCCATAACATACTCGGAACTGCCCGAAACATCTGTCAGCAGAGAACTTACGAGTCCGCCCGTACAGGATTCCGTGACTGCCACGGTTTTCCCTTTTTCACGCAACAACTTCCCGATAGTGTTTTCGGGAAGATAGTTGCCTGATAAAATTTCTAAAATTTTTGAGATATTTACAAAAAAATTAAGCATTAGTGTGTCGGAACATCTACTCCTTGTAAGAACATCAGGTTAATCGTTTCACCTTGGTTCAAAGTCATATCGCTGCCTTTTTTGAAAACGTCAACAACTTGGTCGCCGATGATGTACAAGCCTGAAGTCGGTACGGACAAGAGTGAACTGAACGGTGTAAGAACATATTTCGGCCAGCCGTTCCACGCTTGATCGCCTGTGTTAATACCCCATTGAGTCATATTGATAATGATTTTTTTTGCGTTTTGAACGTTTTGTTTACTTGCGGTTTTGTAATTTCCGCCGTGACCCAAACCGCCGTCAGCCGTCAAAATGTCTGTCGAATGGATTGCCAAAGATACGGGAATTTGGTCACCCATCGGGCTTACGAGGTGGTCAAATTTAACATAAACAGTTGCGTCTTTTGAGAGCATTTTTTTCGGTGTAACGCTTCTGACAGAGCCTCTGATGATGGTTCCTTTCGGCAAAATCATCTTGTCGCCCGCAACGATGTCTGCAATCGTTGTAACGTTGAAACTGTCATAAACTTCTGATTTTGATGAATCAATGCCGTCAACTGTTTTTACCGCAATAACCGTGCCTGCGGGGATATGTTCGCTACTGACATCTGCTTTTAAAGGTGCTGCGGTTACTGATAATCCGCTCATCACTGCTATTGTGCATAAAATTTGAAGTAATTTTTTCATATATTTTCTCCGTTGATTATAATTCTGAAATAGACGTTTTCCCGAATTTTGCGGACAAATCGTCGATGTGATGAAGTACATAGATGTAAGATTCAAGATTTTTTTCGTTCAAGTCAATCATTGAACCCCAATCTGTTCTTCCGTGGTGTGCCGCAATCATTTTGGCAATTTTCGGGAAGCCGTTTACCATACAATTCGTAAATCCCCATTGTGAGTGGGAAATCCACGTCGTGTAAAAGTCTTCCGCATAATCAATTATGCCCGATTCCTTATTAATCGTGTATTCAAAAATTTTGCCGAAATCGTGGATTATGCTTGCTGCAACGACTTCGTCCCTGTTTAATTTTTTCGGGAACATATCAACAACTTCGTCGGCAATTTTCATACATTCGTAAGAATGTTCAAGCAAACCGCCCAAATAGTTGTGGTGCATAAGTTTCGCCGCAGGCATTGTTTTAAATTCTTCTTCGTGTTTTGTGAGCAAATCAGCGATAAATTTTTTAAGTTTTTCATCTTTAAACTTAGTCACCCGTTCACAAATTTCGTTAAACATTTTGGTCTGTTCATCATCGTCAAGTCCGAATTTCGCTTCTTCAACAACGTCAATGTCTGTAACCAAGCAGTTATTGTATTTTTCGTTGTATGTTGCGTGAAGCAATTTTATTTTGTTTCCGCAGCGGAACATCCAGTCCTCGTGGCGTTTCAGGGTTTCTTCCCACATTATGCAATTGAGTGTTGTTCCGTCTTCTGTATTTTTTGCCAAAAGTTTGCCCATTTTTGAGCCGGCTTTTGTGTCGCCGATTGAAAAAGTGACAACTTCATATATTGCGTTTAAATCAGGCATTTTACCTCTCCGTTTTTTCTTTGAGATTATAACATTTTAGAGAGATTTAGGGCAAAAATTTAAACTATTCCATAATATCGCCGATTTTCAAGGAGATTGAGGCATAAAGTTTTGTAAACAACTTTGTGCTGCCGTATAATTTTATCCCCGAAAATTTCATAATTTTTTTATCGCCTGCAACAACGCAAAAATAATCGTCCCCTTTTTCAACCAATTTCCCTTGTCGTTCGCAAGTTTCATCAATAATTTCGTGTTTTTCAAAGGTAAAAAACCGATTTTTGTGAGCAATGTAACACTTTGACCATGGCAAAAATGCTCTGATTCTTCTGTCTAGCGACTCTGCGGTATGTTCAAAATTTAAAAGGACATCTTCTTCCGTAAATTGCGGTTGGTATGTAGCCAAGTCCTCACGCTGATTTACGGGCAAAATCATTTCACTTTCCATTTGCAAAAGCAACTTGCCTACTTCCTGCCCTGCAACCATACAACATCTCGTTTTGAGGCTTCCGCCCGTGTCATCGGGTTTAATTTCGACTTCTGTCTGCTGCAAAATCGCACCCGTGTCGTAATTTTCGTCCATCAAATGGAATGTCACTCCTGTTTTGGTTTCTCCATTGAGAATAACTTGTGCGTAGGAATTCGGACCTCTGTATTTTGGCAAAAGTGACGGGTGACAATTGATTGTGCCGATTTTGGGGATACTGAAAGTTTCTTTTTTGAATTTTTCTCCCCAAGAACCCACAAAAACAATATCGACATTGAGCCTGATTAATTCTCGTCTGAAAGCCTCGCTGTTTACGCTTGTCGCCTTAATTTCGTACAGTTTGTAACCGTCAAGAAACGATTTGTCTTTGCTCGGCAAAATTGAGTCTTTTATTTTCAAAAACCAAGGTTTGTATTTGACTTTGTCGTAGCGAAAAACTCCGACGGGCTTGTAACCTGCGGAAATACAGCCTTTTATGAGTTGTGCAAACATTTCGTCATATCCGACTATTACAACTTTTGTCATCGGGTGGTTGGTTTCCTTAATATAATTGTTTATACTTGCATAATATTTGTTTTGAGTTTAGAATATAACTTGATTATATCAAATTACAAGAAAAAAGAGAAATTCTTTTTTCGTTTTCGGGTTCAAATCGGAAAATCAAATATAATCAGAAATACGACACTTTGCGTATTCTAAATATCAAAAAAAGATATTACAATACCGAAAGAGAGTCAGAAGAAACGGGAAATCAAGTTTGGAAAACGGTTTTACAGGTTTAAACAGTTCAAGACAGTCATCAGTGGCGTTAGAGAGAATTAACGACGTCGCTTCGCACATGTTTTCGCAATACACGGATTACAGAAATGCCGGTGCAAATGCTGATGTGATTTTTGAAGAAATTTACCAAAACATGAAATCCGTTTCGGACTATTTCAAACAAACTTTTTCTGCACGTGGTGTTTCGGTCGAAAACATCAGATGCGAAAGAGATTCATCAACACAGTCCATTGTTTTGTCCGTTTTGTGGCGAAAAATCGGCTTTACCCTCGCAACAAATACATTGCCCTCTTATGTTGAACAACGTGGCGGCAAGAGAATGACGTGTTACCGCATAGTTGCAACTAACGGTGATTGCAGCAAAATTATCAAAAATAATCCCGAAGATTATGTC
Organism: uncultured Candidatus Melainabacteria bacterium; assembly: GCA_934754855.1. GTDB lineage: Bacteria > Cyanobacteriota > Vampirovibrionia > Gastranaerophilales > Gastranaerophilaceae > RUG841. The sequence continues at coordinate 5,922 of CAKVJR010000035.1, read as the reverse complement.
GATAAATTGTTGAATGACGAAGTTGCCTCTTTATACGTTCCGTCAAGCAAAAGCGATGCTTGCGAGTTGAGAGCGAGATTTTTGTCAAATGATATTTTTACTTTGACACACCAACAGGCGGCGAAGGAATTTTTCTTGAAAGTTGTGGAATATATCTGCGGTGGCGGCACAAAACACCCCGAAAGAGAATTTTCTTCTCAATTTATTAATCAATTTGGACGATTATATTAATTTTAGGTTTCAGTTAAACTTTGTGATATGAAACAAATAGAGAACGTACGAAATTTTTGCATAATTGCACACATTGACCATGGTAAATCGACCTTGGCAGACCGTTTGTTGGAAAAAACAGGCACTATCGCAAAACGTGATATGCAAGACCAACTCCTCGACACGATGGACATTGAGCGTGAACGTGGCATTACGATTAAACTTAATGCGGCAAGAATGAATTACACCGCTCAAGACGGCAGAGATTATGTTCTCAACCTCATCGATACCCCCGGTCACGTCGATTTTTCTTATGAAGTTTCACGTTCGCTCGCTGCGTGCGAGGGTGCGTTGCTGATTGTTGACGCAACACAGGGCGTTGAGGCTCAAACCCTTGCAAACGTTTATCTCGCAATGGAACAAGACCTCGAAATTATCCCCGTTATCAACAAAATCGACCTTCCGTCGGCAGATGTTGAGGGTGTTCGTGCGGAAATTGAGGAAATCCTCGGTATTGACGGCGATATGGCAATTCCCGTCAGTGCAAAAGACGGTACGGGCGTTGAAGATGTCCTTGAGGCAATCGTAAAATACGTTCCCGCTCCTGAGGATACTTTCGATAAACCGTTGCGAGCGTTGATTTTCGACAGTGCGTATGACCAATATTTGGGTACTGTTTGCTATTTCAAAGTCGTTGACGGTTCTATCAAAAATGGCGATAAAGTCCGATTTATGGCGACGAATAAAGAATTTGAAATCGTCGAATTGGGTTATTTGAACCCGAAACGAGTTCCCGTAAAAGAACTCAAAACGGGCGATGTAGGCTATCTTGCAGCATCGATTAAGGAAATTACAAGATTTGTCGGCGATACGGTAACTCACGTCGATAATCCTGCCACAGAACCTTTAGAGGGTTATAAAGAGGCTCTTCCGATGGTATTTTCGGGCTTGTACCCCGTTGAAAATGACCAGTATGCCGATTTGAAAGAGGCTTTGGAAAAATTAAAATTAAACGATTCGAGTATCACTTTTGAACCCGAAACATCGTCAGCGTTGGGCTTTGGCTTCCGTTGCGGATTTTTGGGTATGTTGCACATGGAAATTGCACAAGAAAGACTTGAGCGTGAATATGGCATTTCTCTTGTAACAACGGCACCTAGCGTAGTTTATAAAGTTCACAAAACTAACGGCGAGGTTATTGATATCGATAACCCCGCAAATTTACCCGATGCACAGTATCGTGACTATATTGAAGAACCTTACGTAAATGTAAACATCATCACACCCAATGAATTTGTGGGTTCTCTTATGGAATTGTCACAAAGTAAGCGTGGCATCTTTAAAAATATGCAATATCTTGATAAAATAAGAGTGAACTTGGAATATGATATTCCGTTGAGTGAAGTCATTACTGATTTTTATGACCAACTCAAATCACGTTCCAAAGGTTATGCAAGTTTGGACTATGAGTTTTCCGATTATAGAAGAGGGGACTTGGTGAAACTTGATATAATGCTTGCAGGAGAAGTGGTTGACGCTTTGAGTGCAATTGTTCACAAAGATAATGCATTCTACGTTGGGCAAAAACTTACAACAAAATTGAAAGACATCATTCCAAAACAGATGTTTGAAGTTGCAATTCAAGCGGCAATCGGCGGAAGAATTATCGCAAGAACAAACATAAAAGCAATGAGAAAGAGCGTTTTGGATAAATGTTACGGCGGTGACATTACCAGAAAGAGAAAATTGCTTGAAAAACAAAAAAGAGGTAAAAAGCGTATGAAAGCGGTCGGACGGGTAGAAGTTCCGCAAGAGGCTTTCATGGCGGTATTAAGTTTAGAAGAAGAATAACAGTATCACAATAAGCAGAAAACGAAAGGTACGAAAAAATGCTGACAGACAAATGCTTAACAATGATTCTCGCAGGCGGAGAAGGGAAAAGACTTTATCCGTTGACGAGGGACAGAGCGAAACCGGCGGTTCCGTTCGGCGGTCGATACAGAATTATCGACTTTGTAATTAACAACTTTGTAAACTCGGGATTTCACAAAATCAAAATCCTGACACAGTACAAATCAGACTCATTGAACCTTCATATTACAAGAGGTTGGCCTTTGTCACCGATTATCGGACAGTACATTGACCTTGTTCCGGCTCAAATGAGAACTGACGGACATTGGTATCAAGGTACGGCTGATGCGGTTTACCAAAACCTTACTCACATCTATGATGAAGACCCTGATTACGTTTGCGTATTCGGCGGCGACCACATCTATAAGATGGACGTAAGACTTATGCTTGATTACCACAAGACAAAAGAAGCAGCATTAACTATTGCCGCAATTCCTATTCCGATTGAAGAAGCAAGCGAATTCGGTATTATTGAAGTTGATGATGACTGGAGATGTACAGGTTTTGTTGAAAAACCGAAAGAAAAACCGAAAGCAATCCCCGGAAGACCTGATTGGTGTTTGGCTTCAATGGGCAACTACATTTTCAACAAAGACAAACTCGTTAATGAATTGAAAATCGATGCTGAACTTGAAGATTCAAACCACGACTTCGGTAAAAACATCATTCCGAAAATGTTGAAAGACGGAGAAAGAATTTTCATCTACGACTTCACGACAAACGAATTTGATGGAATGACTCCGACGGAAAAAGGTTATTGGAAAGATGTCGGAAGCATCGACAGTTATTGGCAAGCAAACATGGACTTGCTCGATTACACACCTGAATTGAATTTGTACTCAAAAGAATGGCCGCTCAGAACGTTCAACTACAACTTCCCGCCGGCAAAATTCATTTGGGAAGAAGGCGACAGAATCGGTATGGCAACAAACTCAATGGTTTCAGAAGGCTGTATCATTTCAGGCGGCAGTATTTCAAGATGCGTACTCTCACCGCAAGTCAGAATTAACTCATTTGCAAACGTTACAGGCAGTATCTTGATGGAAAATGTCAATATCGGTCGTCACGCTGAAATTAAAAAGGCAATCATCGACAAAAACGTTGAAGTTCCGCCTTATACAAGAATTGGTTTCAACCGTGATGAAGATATTGCAAGAGGTTTCATCGTTTCAAACGGCGGCGTAACCGTAGTTCCAAAAGGTGCTAAATTGTAAATTGTTGTAAACACCTTAAAAGCCTATCCTGATTGGGATAGGCTTTTTTGTTACTAAAGATTACCATCATAATTATTTTTTGCTAATATTATTATTGTTTATGTTATAATTTTTGTTGTCAAAACAACACAATGTGTATTAAAAAAGGATAAATCCATGGAAAATAACGAGAATAAATCAAAAAAGATTAAAAAGATAATAATTATTGCACTAATTGTAATAGTTGCACCTATTGCGTACCATAAAATTTCGGCAGTAATCGGCGGTCAAATGATGGCTAAGATGATGAGTATGCCGACAAAAGTTGAAACGGTTACGATTGCAGAGCAGGAAGTCAACGAGTCAATGGACTTCGTCGGACGTATTCAGGCTCCTAAAGAAGTCAAGATTGTTTCTCGTGTAAGTGGTTGGTTGCAAAAGAAATATTACCAAGATGGTGATTATGTAAGAAAAGGACAACTTTTGTTTCAAATTGAACCTGATGAATACATTATTGCCGTAAAAAATGCGGAAGCGGCATTGAGAAGAGTTCAGGCAAGTTACGAAAATTCACTCGTTGAAATGAACAGGGCAAAAGAACTTGTTAAAGGCGATTATGTGAGCCGTTCATACTACGATCAGGCGTTTTCAAAATATGCTGCCGACAGAGCATCTGTTGATGCTGCAAAAGCAGATTTGGCAAAGAAAAGACTTGATTTAAGTTATACAAAAATTTATGCTCCGTTTGATGGCAAAATCGGTGAACTTACAATCACTGAAGGCAATTATGTTAATGCCCAAGTCGGCGAACTTGCAACACTCGTTACGATTGACCCTGTTTATGCAACATTTACCGCAAAACCCGAAGATTTGGAAAAATACAAAAACGGTAATGACCATAACGTTTTCAACAATGTCGATGTTGCTTTGAAATTTGCTGACGAAAGCGTTTATGACGAATCGGGCAAACTCGATTTCATGGATAATCAAATTGATAAAGATTTGGGAACGTTGACAATGAGAGCAACTTTCTCAAACAAAAAACACGAATTAATTCCGAATGACTTTGTCAGAGTAATTGTTACAGCAAAGAACAAAACAACTGTTACAACAGTTCCGCAAGAAGCGGTTTTGGAATCTGTAAACGGCAAATACGTTTGGATGATTGACGAAAACGGTTGTGCAAAACAACAAGATATTGAAGTCAGCGGAACAATTGATAAAAATTGGATAGTAAAAAGCGGCTTAAAAGCAGGTGATACGATTATTTCAAGCAATATTCAAAGTATCAGACAAGGCTCAAAAGTTCAAGTTATCGAACTTACGGCTGAAGAAAAAGCGGAAAAAGTTGAAGCAAGAAAAGAGGCTGATAACTCAAATATGACGCTTAAACCTAACCAAAAGAAAAAGAATGTTGATAAGGAATAATCAATGAGTAACGAAGATAATAAGAAAAAAGATTTATATTTTTTCATTAAACGACCGAGATTTGCAATGGTTATCGCAATTTTCATATCGATTGTCGGTTTGATTGCGATGTTGACATTGCAACTTGAAAAGTATCCTGATGTTACGCCGCCGCAAGTTTCAGTTACGGCGAATTATACAGGTGCGAGTGCGAGTGACGTAGAATCGTCTGTTGCGTCGTTGATTGAATCACAGGTCAACGGTGTTGAAAACATGCTTTATATGACATCAACATCTTATGACCAAACTTATAACTTAACAATTTACTTCAAGGTTGGTACCGATAAGGATATCAACCTTGTAAATGTTCAAAACCGTTTGCAACAGGTAACACCTAAGTTGCCTGAAGAGGTAAAAAGACTTGGTATTACGGCGGTTAACAAGGTTAGCGGTCCCGGTACGGGTACATTTAACTTACGTTCTGAAGATGGTTCGTGGTCACAACTTGACTTGACCAACTACGCAAAAATCTTCTTGGTAGATGAATTTAAACGTGTAGAAGGTGTCGGCGACGTTGCGGTTTACGGTGCGGGCGATTATTCAATCCGTGTTTGGCTCGATGCTCAAAAAGCAGCGAAGTTGAAAGTCGGTATGTCAGAAATCGTTAAGGCGATTAATGACCAAAACACACTTGTTGCGGCAGGGTTTTTGGGTCAAGAACCTGGGGATAATCCGCAAGAGTTGAAATTGACATTAAGAACACAAGGTCGTTTGGAAGATCCGAAACAATATGAAGATATTATTATTAAGGCAAATTCAGACGGTTCACAAACGAAGTTGAAAGACGTTGCAAGAATAGAAATGGGTTCACAAACATACGACGGATTCGGTATCGTAAACGGTGATCCTGCTGCGATTATTCAGATAGTCAGACTTCCGGGTGCTAACGAAATCAGCATTATGGACTTGATGGAAAAGAAGATTGTCGAAATTGAAAAAACATTGCCGACGGGCTTGAAGATTGAAGTTATCAACGATGGTACGAAATTCGTCCGTGAGTCAATCAAGGAAGTTGAATTTACCGTATTGATTACGTCAATCATTGTTATTTTGATTATTTTCGTATTTTTGGGTGATTGGCGTTCGACGTTGATTCCTTGTGTAACAATTCCTGTGTCACTTTTGGGAACATTCGTAGCCC
>CAKVJR010000034.1 GCA_934754855.1 uncultured Candidatus Melainabacteria bacterium | reverse complement strand
GGGTAAGCCTGTCGATGAAAAATTTTCCGAAATTATCTCAGGAATATTTTTCTATCTGCTCATAATTTTTATGCTATACATCGTTTACAACGACATTATTGCACTGGTTACAAACAAGATTTAGAGGACTTATGAAACAAAAAACAGGTTTTGTCGCAATTATCGGTCGCCCGAATGTGGGCAAAAGCACCCTGCTTAACCAAATTATCGGGCAAAAAATAGTTATCGCAACCGACAAGCCCCAAACAACAAGACGCAGAATTAAAGGGATTCATACAACCGAAAAAGGTCAAATCATTTTTATCGATACCCCCGGAATTTACAAGCCGTGGGATAAATTCGGCGAAATTTTGTTTGACGAAGCAAAATTGTCCGTTCCCGATGCCGACGTGATTTTGTTCGTTGTTGACGGTTCGGAAGAGGCAGGAAAAGGCGACAAATGGATTGCAAATAATATTCTCAATTCGGCGGAAGTTCCTGTCATCATTGTTTGTAACAAAGTTGATAACGTAAAAAATCCTCAAAAACGTGATGAAATCGTTTTGACCTACAAAACTTTGTTTGAACAAAATTATCCTCTCGTGAAAGTTTCGGCAAAAACAGGCAGAAATATTGATACTTTAATCGATAATATTTACCGCAAACTCCCAAAAGGTGAGCCGATTTATGATGAGGACGATTTGACGGACGAAACTATGAGAAAAATTGCGGCTGAAACAATCCGTGAAAAGATTTTGTTAAGAACACAAGACGAAATCCCCCACAGTATCGCCGTTTTGATTGACCAATACAAAGAAGAAGAAAACATCGACAAAATTTATGCGACCGTAATCGTTGAACACGATAGCCAAAAAATGATTTTAATCGGCAAAAACGGCAATATGATTAAAAATATTGGTATCGACGCAAGAGTTGAATTGGAAAAACTTGCTGACAAAAAAATCTTTCTCGATTTGAATGTCAAAGTTATGAAAAATTGGCGTAAAAAATACAAAAACCCTGAAGAAATGCTCTAATTTGACTTAAAATCGACAGATAATTTCTGCGTGAAATTTTTTCAAATTACCATAAAATTTTATTCAAATTCAACAACAACAATTTCAGGCGGGCAATTAAATCTTATGGGTAAACAACTTGTGCCTAAACCTTTTGTGACAATCATCTTTTTGCCGTCTTCTTCAAAATAGCCCGATGCATATTTTACACCAAATCTCGACGGAGCGACAATCGGCCCGATGAAAGGAATTGCAACCTGTCCGCCGTGCAAGTGACCCGCAAGTGTCAAATTAATGCCTTTGGGCAAATACGGAAAAATGTCGGGTTGGTGAGATAACAAAATTACGGGCGGTTTTGCGTATTTTAAAGCACGCACAACATCGGGAAATCCTGTCGTCAAGTCCTCAATTCCCGCAACATAAAAGGTTTTTTGACCAATTTCGATTTTGCGGCAGCGATTTTCAAGAACAGTAATCCCGTTTGAGGTTAAAGCATCTTTGATTTTTTGACCTTCCTTAAAATAATCATGATTGCCCAAAACAGTGTAAATACCTGCTTTTGACTTAATTTTTGAGAGTGCTTCCGCCGTTTTTGCAACAGGATAACTCATAAATTCGCTGTGCATATTGACGTAATCACCCACAAGAAGGACAATATCAGGCTCTTGAGCGTTGATTTTTTTGACGATATAGTCGAGTCTTTTTTCCTGATAAGGCTTGACGTGCAAATCGCCCGCAAAGACGACTTTGACCCCTTTAAGAGCATCATCTTTGACCTTGTATTTTGTGACGGTGACAACATTCGGTTCAATCGTAAAACACCACATCAAAGCAATTAAAATCGTTGCTATGATTGAGCGTTTTTTGATTAATCTGTTGTCTTTTTTCTTTGTCACGATTATGCCTGTTTTGTCATACATTTTATGAAATTTGCAATCGACCTGTCGTAAGTTTTTTCAACATCTTTCGGGAAAAAACACCCCGGAATTTCACCGCTTGAGCGGTGGTGACGGACACATTGACAGCACATGCCGCTCGTTGGGCAGCCGTATGTGCAACCGCAAGTTTCTTTATTTTTTTCTTTTAAACATTCCATATTAGTCATCTCCGAATAAATTGCCTGTTACGACACGTTTTACATATGCGTAATATTCGTTTTTGTCGGCATAAGGTTCAATGTTTTTCAAAATTTCTTCTTTTGAAATAAATCCTTGGAAGAATGCAACTTCTTCAAGACAGGAGATTTTTTCACCCTTGTTAAGTTCCATTGATTGGATAAAGTTGCTTGCCTGCAAGACGGAATCGTGTGTTCCCGTGTCGAGCCAAGTAAATCCTCTGCCGAGAATTTCTACGTTCAATTCGCCGTTTGCAAGGTAAATTTTGTTCAAATCCGTGATTTCAAGTTCGCCTCTTGCTGACGGTTCAAGGGTTTTAGCGTATTCAACAACTTTGTTGTCATAAAAATACAAACCTGTTACCGCATAATTCGATTTCGGTTTTTTAGGTTTTTCTTCAAGAGAAACAGCCTTTTTATCCTTGTCAAATTCAACAACGCCAAATCTTTCGGGGTCTTTTACCGTGTAGCCGAAAACTGTTGCTCCTTTTTCACGTTTTTTAACGTTTTTAAGCATTGTTTGGAAACCGTAACCGTGGAAAATGTTGTCGCCCAAAATCAAGGCAACTTGGTCATCTCCGATAAATTTTTCGCCCAAAATGAAAGCGTCGGCGATACCTTTTTGAACATATTGAATTTCGTATGAAATATTAATTCCGAATTGGCTGCCGTCGCCCAAAAGTTTTACGAAATTTTGATGATCGGCGGGGTTTGTGATGATTAAAATATCCTTAATCCCTGCAAGCATGAGGGTTGAGAGCGGATAATAAATCATCGGTTTGTCATAAACCGAGAGCAAAATTTTTGAAATCGGTAACGATGCCGGATAAAGTCTTGTGCCTGCTCCGCCCGCTAAAATTATACCTTTCATAAAAATCCTTCCATTAAAATCGAATATGTTTTTTATTTTATCACAAAATTATTAATTAACCCATCGAAATTCCTGCACAAAGGTTGATGGATTGTCCCGTAAGTCCTTTTGCGGCGGGGCTTGCGATGTATATTGCAAGTTCCGCAATCTCTGACGGTTCAATATATCTTCTTTGGGGAATGGTTTGCATTAATTCTTCTTCCTCGAAAGTCATATTATCGCAGTGAATAAGCGATGTATCAACCCAACCGGGGTGGATTGTGTTGACGGTAATTCCGTACTCTGCAACCTCTAGAGCAAGTGCTTTTGAAAAACCTATAAACGAAGATTTTGTCATAGAATAAAGTGTTGCGTATGCCTCTCCGACTACGCCCGAAATTGAGCCGATATTGATAATTCTGCCGAATTTATTTTTTTTCATATCGGGAATTACAAGCCGTGCAAGTTTGTAGGGGGCAATCATGTTAAGATTTACGAGGTTTTCAATGTCCTCGTCGGTGGTTTTTTCGATTTCGGAGCAAACGTAAGCCCCAGCATCGTTAACCAAAATATCGATACTGCCCAAAACTTTTTTTGCTTCCTGATAAAGAAACATACAATCTTTTGTTAAATCGCAAGCATAAAACCCTTTGATATTGGGAATTTTCGTCAATTCTTCCAAAACTTTTGCGGTTCTTGCCGTGACAAAAACATTAAAATTATTTTTTGCAAAATGTTTGGCGAGGACAAGCCCGATACCCTTAGAGGCACCTGTAATCAGGACGTTATTTGTCATCTTCTTCTTCACCGTAATACATTGTCGCAATGAGTTGATACATTGCCTCTCTGAACTTTTCAATGATAATTTTTTGATGTTCGGGGTCGAGAGATTTCAAAACTTCCAAACAGGAATGCAAGTCGTAATTTTTGTCATACCAACGGTTGTATCCCGGAGGGACATTTTTGATTAACGACTGCAAAGCATTGTCAGCACTGATTTTCTCATCTTCCATCATAGTTTGGATAAAATCCTGTGCAAGAAGAGAAACCGTTTCTTGGTCTAAACGCTCAAGTGCATTCATAAATTCTTTAATAACGGGGTCTTTGTCGTACCAACGGAGATATTCAGCCATTTCAACCTATCCCGGAGGCCAAAGCAAAGGTCTGCCTGCAAGAATGTGGATATGCAGGTGAAAAACGCTCTGTCCTGCTTCTTTTCCCGTATTAATAACCGTTCTGAAATCGGTGATATTTTTGTCTTTCACGATTTTTTGAACAGCGTCAAATAAATCTTTCATCATTTCCAAATCTTCAACATCTTTGACGGAAGCGACGTGTTTTTTGGGAATAACCAAAATATGCACGGGTGCTTGCGGGTCAAGGTCGTTGAATGCGATAACCCTGTCGTTTTCAAAAACGGGGGTTGTCGGAATTTCGTGATTTGCTATTTTACAAAAAATACAATCTGTCATAATTTTCACCTAACCGATTATATATTATTTTTTCAAAAGGGGCAACGAATTTGAGAAAATATCATTTTTTTGATATAAAAAAAGTATGGCAATAAATTACGAAACAGATACAATAAGTGCAATAGCGACACCTTTCGGAACAGGTGCAATCGGCATTATCAGAATGTCGGGCGGTAAATCTTTTGAAATTTGCGAAAAGATTTTTTCAAAAAAACTTGTCCCAATGAAAATTATGTACGGTCAAATCCGAGATGAGGGCGAAATGATTGACGAAGCGGTCGTTTTGCCGTACAAAGCCCCAATGGGATACACAGGGGAAGATGCCGTTGAAATTCAATGTCACGGCGGAATTAACATCATCAAAAAGATTTTGCAATTGACCTACAAATACGGTGCAAGACCCGCTGAACGTGGGGAATTTACCAAAAGAGCATTTTTGAACGGAAAAATGGATTTGTCAAAAGCAGAGGCGGTTGCCGATGTTATTCACGCAAAAACAATGAAATTTGCCGTAAAAAGTGCATCGAACCTTTCGGGAAAACTCTCTCAAAAAATTTCTGAAATTTATCAAATGCTTTTTGATATTTTGTCTAAAATCATTGCAGCAGTTGACTTCCCCGAAGATGTTGCCGAACCCGAATATTCTTTTTTGGAAGAAAAATTAAATGCCGTAATCGCCGAAATCAAGAAGGTATCTGCTTTTTCAAAGAGTTCTGATGTTTTAAGACAAGGGGTTAAAGTTGCCATTGCGGGTAAACCGAATGTCGGCAAATCCTCTCTTTTCAACGCTTTGTTGAACTTTGAGCGTGCAATTGTAACAGACACGGCAGGTACGACAAGAGATGCGATAAGAGAAATGCTCGATATCGACGGTATTCCCGTAACGATAATCGATACAGCCGGTCTTCGTGACGAAAAAGAAGCCGATAAAATCGAAAAAATCGGTATGGATTTTACAAAAAAATGTATTGATGAAAGCGATGCCGTTTTGTTCCTTTTCGACTCGCAAACGGGCATGACGGACGTTGATAAAGAAATTTTCAAATTGACAAACGGAAAACCGTGTTTGAAAATTGCAACAAAATTCGACCTTTCGGGCAAAAAATTCGACGATTGTATAAATATTTCCTCTGCGACGGGCGAAAATATTGATAATTTGAAGGAAGAAATAAAAAATTTGGTTTGCTCGAATCTTGAGGAAGAAACCGAATTTATCACGAACGAGCGTCAGCAAAATTGCCTCGACAAAGCCTTGATGTCTTGCGAAGCGGCACTTGAGGGTGTCCAACGGGAAGAATTGCAGGATTTAATTTCAATTGATGTCAAAACGGCACTTCTTCAACTCGGAGAAATTCGTGGAGAAGTCGTCACTGACGATATTTTGAACAATATTTTCGAGCATTTTTGCATAGGAAAATAATTTTGTGAGGAAAAATTATGACCGAAAAATTTTCTAAAAAATATTCTTTAATGTTTGGCGACATGGATATTAATTATCACATGACCAAAATGGCTGTGGCGAAATACTTTCAGGAAACTTTTGCAAGATTTTGTGCAAAACATAACCTCGCAGCATTTGATGTTTTAAAAGACGGCATAATTTGGGTCGTTTCGGACTTGAGGGCGGAAATTTTAAACAGATTGCCGATGTGGAGTGAGGAATTTACCGTTCGGGTTTGGATTTCAGAAACTACGAAAATGCGTACGTACATTGAATTTGAGATAGTTTGCCACGAAAAAATTGTCGCAAAAGGCGAAAGTTGTTTCTATATGCTTGACGAAAAAACTCGAAGACCAATAAAATCAATGGACTTGGTCAAACCGTTCGGTCTTATTGACGAAAAAGTTTTCGGCGAACATACAAAACAAAATTATGAAATTTCAGGTGAAAAAATTTCAGAGAAAATTCACGAAGTTACCGTTCGTGACTTGGATTTCAACTATCACGTCAATAACCTTTCATATATCGGAATTTCGTTTGAAACGGCACCTGCGGATTTTTTGGAAAAAAATGAAATAACTTCTTATAGTATAAAATTTTTGCAAGAAACCCGACTTGGCGATAAATTGGGCTGTGAACTTTATTTGGACGGCAACAAAATTATCAGCAGAATTTATAATACGGAAGATGAAAAAGATGTATGCCTTGCTTGGGCAAAATATCGTGAACGTAATGATTTCTGCCGCAACCCCCGTGAAGCAGGCGTGGATTTTGAATAAATTTTCTGAAAATTTTTGAATTTTTGAATTGACGATGAACGCTTAAAGTTAGCGTTTCCTGTCATTCTGAGCCTTTAGGCGAAGAATCTATCTTGAGGAACTCTATATGTAGTGTAGGGTCGACTTCAGTCGACCAATACAGTTTCTGTCATTCTGAGGTTTTGCAAAAACCGAAGAATCTATGAAATGATGAGGAGAACAGATACTTCGGCTCCTTTATCACTTCGCTCGCAATAAACGTGTCTGCGGGTTGTCGATATCAAAGACTTTGTCTTTTCATCGCCAAGCCCTCGCACTCTGCTCGCTCGTTCCTCAGAATGACGTAATATTGTGGAGTTAAACCCAACGATTTTAAAATCAAGATATTTACTGTTTAATTTTTTTGATTTTCAAAAATTATATAATTATCTTGTGTAATTATTGGTTCTTTATCAGAAAGATTTTTTATAACTAAATTGTTGTTATAATCCAAAATTCGCCATTTATTATCTTTTTTTGCAAAGAAATTGTCTTTGTTTGTTTTTATTTCTTGATATTCAAAGGGGATAACAATTTTTTCATCAGGTGTAATTACTCCGAAATTGCCGTCTTTTTGGGCAATATATAACATTTCGTTATTGGGAACAACTTTTAAAACATCGTATTTATTTTTTAATATATTTTCGCCTTTTTCATTAATTGCATAATATTTATTGTTATTTGAAATGATAATGAAATCTTTTTTGCCGACAGCAGGTATGTCTTCCGAGGTAATTTGTATAAGTTGTTTAAAACTGTCATCAAATATCGTATAGATAAGTTTTTTGAATTTTTTGCTTCTAAACGGATTTGTTGCCAAAAAATAACATTTATCTTTTAAAATCAAAATGAATAAATGTGGGGGAATAACCCGATTGCCGTAGCCGTCAATAACGCTTGGACCATTATCAAATGCAAAATAATACTTGTTGTCTAAAGGTTTTAATTCCTCATATTTTTCCGAAATTACATTGTTATTTTTGTCGACTAATTCATAATCGACTTTTGTTTTGTGGTTGTCTGAAATTAATTTTTTATATCTTATTTTTACGGAAGGTACGGAATTTTTTACGGGGACTACGTTAATATCAGGTTGTGCAAATTCAATATACTCTATATTTTTTACAGTTTTTTCAAATTTTTGTTGCCCGTTAAGGTCGAAAGAAACATACGTTTTCGTTTTATTGTCGGGGTTTTGGTAATATGCTTCGTGGTTGTATTTTACGCCCCAAAATTCATTCGTTTTTTCGATAAAAAATATTTTATCAAACATTAACGGAACTATAATTTTTTCATTTTCATCTACAATACCAAAACGACCAAATTGTTGATTTTCTTTTGCAACTTTAAAATATTTTCGATTTTGAGTCTCTGTTAAAAAATTTATTGAGTAATAAAAATCGGCAAGAACATCAGTCCCTTTTGAGTTTACAAGTTTTTTCTCTTCTTTGTAATCTTTTAATATAAAAAGTTCTTTGCCAAAATATGACGGGCTTAAATCAGAGGAAAACAGTTTGTGGAAATTTTTATCAAAAACCGTGTATAATTTGTTGTGATAATTATATTCAACAAAATAACCCGAAGAGTCGGAAATGCTTTTCCCGCAAAAAATTTCATTGCCGTTTTTGTCAAAAACATAACTCTTAAATCCGTTTTTGTCATCAGCAAGGTATCTTCCGTCGGAAAGTTTTTCAAGTTGCATGTATTTGCACGGTATGATTGTGTTTCCGTTTTTGTTGATTATGCCGAAAGTTTTTTTACCTTTTTGAACAAGAAAAACATCATCTAATAATGAAATGTTTGAAAACTTTTCAGTTGTCAAAATATTTCCGTTTTTATCAAGTAAATGAGCATAATAGAGAGTGTTCTTTTCTTGCAAATTTTCTGTTGTTACTTGCTTTGAGTAATTAGATTCTTGAGATTTTATATAGAACGAAAGACCTTGATAAAAAACGAATAAAAACAACAAAAATAATAAAAAAATCTTCCCTCTTTTTGTTATTTGAAAAATATTTTTGTAAAATTCTCTATCTGTTGTGAAATCGTATGTTTGTTTTTCCCCATAAACTCCATCATGCTTGATATTTTCGTTATCTTTTTCAGTCATAAACAACCTAAATACAATAATAAATCATTTCAAATATAACTTATGAAACGACTTTTTGTCAAAAAAGAAGATGACAGTTACGGTCTTGAATTTATATGGTTTTCGTCATTCTGAGGAATGAGCGAGCAGAGTGCACTCTGCTCGGTGGTCGCTGGATTGCCGCACTCCGCTTACGCTCCGTTCGCAATGACAATGAACCCGTTTTGTCATTCTGAGCGAAGCGAAGAATCTATAAAATCATTCTCAAAACAGATTCTTCGGACTTCGTCCTCAGAATGACGGTTTCTGCTTTAAATTTAATCAGACGCAAACTGAGCGGGACGAAAAGTCTTGGATTATTCGGGTAGTCGTTTTCCTTGATTTCGCTCTGTGCTTTGCACTTGTCGCTTCATCGGAAAACTCCTGCTTACGGGCTTGCTCGGCTTCGCCTCGACATCGCCCTACCGAAAATCCGCAAAAAAAAGCCGCTCGTGGCGGCTGTCAGACTTGGGGAGGATGTAAAAGATGTCCTTTTACATTTACAAAATCTCTATCGCCAAACAAAAAATTTTCTTTAGAAAAACATGTTGAATATCGTTCATTTATATGAGAAACTTTTTCATGAAGTTATGTAAAAATTTTTTGTAACAATTCTGTAATATATTCAATAAAAAAATTAAAGAATTGTCCAAAAGTACCGACATGACATGTGTAGCGGCAAATTCGCAACAAGGTAAGTGAAAGAAGTTCTCGAAAGGGCTTAATTATGGCAACTGATAATTTCATGAAGTTAACTGTGAAAAACCAATCACAGATTGATGCTTTAAAGAAAATCGGCAAACATGATTTTGGTGTAAATGGTGGCAGAGTCGTTTTAAATGGCGAAAACCTCAGCATTTTTCAAGGCGATGTCGAAAACTTCAAAAATTCCGGTCTTGGCAACTACAACACTGAACAACTTGAAACTGTATTTTCAGTATTGGACGCTGACGGTAACGGTAAGTTAGACGCAAGCGAACTCAAGGCTTTTGCTTCTTTGGGCGAAGATCCTGATAACATTATTGAAAATGATAAAAACATCATTGATGAAACTGATTTTGAAGCATTATATGCAATGGCTCAAGATTATGTTGAAGAAGCATTGGTAGAAGAACCGGAAACAAAACCGACAACTCCCGATACTACAATTGATGTTCCGACTGTTGACGACAAAGATAAAGTTGACGACAACGATAAAAAAGTTACTGATGACGGTAAAACAGTAGAAGATAAAACAACTGTTCCTGATGAAATAATTGAACCTGAAACAGAAAAATCAGTTATCGACGACAACGATGCAGCAGCAGCGGCTGAAGAACTCAGAACTGCAATGGCAGGTTGGGGAACTGATGAAAAAACAGTTACAAAAGTTTTGATGGAATCAGGTTATACTTCGGCTGATATCGTTAAAATTATGGACGTATTTGAAAAGAAATACGGCGAAACTTTGATGCACGATATCCAAGGTGATTACTCAGGTAAAGAAGAAACAAAACTCAGAAATGTTCTTTACAACTCAGCAGCCGCAGAAGCACAAGAAACTTTGGGCTGGCAGTCAACTGATGATATCCCTGAAGATGTTGCAAAGAAAGCAAATGAATTCTATACAAAACTTGAATCAAGCAACGCTCTCGGTTATATGAAAGAATTTGATAAACTTTCAGATACTGAAAAATCACAAATCCTCGTAGCATGCGATATGTTGCACACAGATGATACTGCAATCAACAGATTGACAGAAGGCATGGCTTGGTTCGGTAAAGAAGACGGATATGTTGACGGAATTATGTCGGCTCTTAAAAACACTGCCGGTGTAAAAGAATCAGCAAACGAAAAAACTCCCGAACAAGAACCGACAACTGCTGAAGAAAGAGCAACAATAAACAATAACGATGCAACTGCAAAAGCAGCAGAACTCAGAAACGCAATGGCAGGTTGGGGAACTGATGAAAAAACTGTTTCACAAATTTTGACACAATCAGGTTATTCATCAGCCGATATCGTTAAAATTATGGACGCTTTTGAATCAAACTACGGCGAATCATTGATGAGCGATATCCAAGGTGATTACTCTGGAAATGCTGAAACTCAACTTAGAAATGTTCTCTATAATTCAGCAGCCGCAGAAGCACAAACTACTTTGAATTGGCAATCAACAAACGATATCCCGACTGATATCGCAAGCAAAGCAAACGAATTGTATTCACAACTCGAATCAAGCGATGCAACAGGCTATATGAAAGAATTTAGCAAACTTTCTAACGAAGAACAAGCACAAGTTATGCTCGCTTGCGATTTGCTCCACCCGAATGAATCAGTTATGGACAGATTGACTCAAGACAGAGTTTGGTTCGGTAAAGAAGACGGCTACGTTGATAACATCATCAAAGGTATGAAAAAAGTAGCAAACACAAAAGTTTCGTAACGAATAAAATTTGATTTAGAAAAAGGGATTTCAAAAATCCCTTTTTTTTGTTTATAATGGGGATATGAAAAAACCTGAATTATTACTCCCCGGCGGAAGCCTTGAAAAATGTGAATATGCTTTGAAATACGGTGCAGATGCCGTTTATTTCGGCACGGTCGATTTTAGTTTGAGAGCCTTGAGAAAAGGCGAATTGATTACTGATGACAATATGAAAGAATGTGTCGATTTGGTGCATTCTTTGGGCGGAAAGGCTTATTTGACGCTCAATATTTACTCGTTTAATTCCGATATCGAAAAACTTGTTCAAAAAGTTGATATTATTAAGGACGCAAAGCCTGACGGTATCTTGATTTCGGATTTTGGAGTTTTGTCAGTGGTAAAAAAATATTTGCCCGAAATTGATATTCATATCAGTACTCAAGCAAATACCTTAAACTCAGAAGCCGTAAAGTTTTGGAGAGATTTTGGGGCAAAAAGAGTCGTCCTCGCAAGAGAACTCTCAATTCCCGAAATTGCCCAAATTAAAAAAGATGTTCCCGATATAGAACTAGAAGTTTTTGTTCACGGTTCGCAATGCGTTTCTTTCTCGGGCAGATGTTTGCTCAGCGATTATATGACGCAAGGAGAGCGAAAAGCCAATAAGGGCGGCTGTGCTCAACCTTGCAGATGGAGTTATAAACTTCTTGAGGAAACTCGTCCGAACGAATATTTTGAAATTGAACAAAACGACCGTGGTACGCATATTTTAAGCCCGAAAGATTTGGCTTTGATAAATTATATTCCGAAACTTATCGACGCAGGTGTCGATTCACTCAAAATCGAGGGCAGAACCAAAAGTCTTTACTACGTTTCAGCGGCTGCAAGAACTTACAGACACGCAATCGATGAATACATTGAAACAGGAAAACAAAGCGAACAGGCTAATCTCGAACAACTTGCAAAAATCGGCAACCGAGGCTATACAACAGGTTTTTATGTTGAAAAACCGAATAGCGACGGTTATAGTTACGATATCTCAAAAGGCTTGGCAGGTGCGGATTTCCTCTGCGTGTTTTTAAATGAAAATAAAGACGGAATGCAAAAAGTTTTGACGAAAAATAAATTCTACGTCGGTGACGAGATTGAAATTATCTCTCCCGATGAAATGTTTACGACAAAAGTTCTTAAAGTCATTGATTTTAACACCGAAGAGGAAAAAGAATTTTCAAATACAAACGATACCTCTTGGATAGAATTTGACAGAGTACCGAAAGACACTAAATATACACTCGGAAGAACAGTGGGGATAAAAAACGAAAGATGTTAGTAAAACCTGATTATAACGTTGAAAGCCTTGAAGATATTGACTTTGACGCTCTTAAATCAGAGGGCAAATCCGTTTTGATGTTTGACCTTGATTCGACTTTAATGCCGTCAAAATCCGGTGATTATCTGCCGAAAACGAAAGAATTGCTTAAAAAATTACAACAGAATTTCACGGTCGTTGTTTTGAGTAATAACACTAATCAGGATTATATCAATAAAGTCCGCTCGGTGACTGACTTTGAAGTGATTTCTCACGCTCATAAACCCGACACAAAAGTTATGCTTGATTATTTGAACAGAATTGGAAAATCTGTTGAAGAGGCTGTTATGATTGGGGATAGACCCCTTACGGATATTTTGTGCGGTCAAAATGCCAATGTCACAACGATTTTGGTCGATTCAATCACGAAAGATACCGAACATAAAATCGTCAGATTTGTCAGATTTTTGGAAAGATTGTTTGTAAAATAATTTTTTCCGTAACATTTAAGAAGATTTTTTTGAAAAGAAAAATCTTGTTATTGTTGTTATTTGGGCGGAATTTTCGGCGAGATGAACGTCGATATAGGAAAAAATGTAAAATTGTTAAAATAAAGATTGTAATTTTTGAGTGTTCGACGTACAATTATAAACGACAATTAAAAAAGGAATTAAGTTTTGGGACTCACTTTTCAAGAATTAGTTTTTAATTTATCAAAATATTGGTCGGATTACGGTTGTATTATTCAACAACCTTATGATATAGAAAAAGGTGCAAGTACGATGAACCCTGCAACGTTTTTGCGTTCATTGGGACCTGAACCTTGGCATACGGCAATGATAGAACCTTGCCGCCGTCCTACGGATTCTCGATATGGCGAAAATCCGAACAGACTCGGACATTATTATCAATATCAGGTTATTTTGAAACCGTCACCTGAAGATGCTCAGGAAGTTTACCTCCGAAGCCTTGAGGCAATGGGAATTGACTTGACAAAACATGATGTCAGATTTGTAGAAGATAACTGGGAATCACCTACATTGGGTGCGGCAGGTGTAGGCTGGGAAGTATGGCTTGACGGTATGGAAATTACTCAATTTACATATTTCCAACAAGTTGGCGGCGTTGAAGTTAAACCGGTTGCTTTGGAACTTACATACGGTCTTGAAAGAATTGCGATGTATCTCCAAAACGTTGATTCTGTTTATGATGTCATGTGGAATGATAAATTGAAATACGGGGAAATTTTCCTGCAAAATGAAATAGAAATGTCAAAATATAACTTTGAATATTCAAACTCTGAAAGACTTTTTAAGTTGTTTGATATTTTCAAAGAAGAAGCAGAGGATTGTATGGCTGCAAATTTGGTACTTCCTGCTTATGATTATGTTTTGAAATGTTCACATACCTTCAATTTGCTTGATGCAAGAGGTGTAATCGGCAAAGATGAACGTATGAATTTCATCAACAGAATAAGAAAGTTAGCGTCGGCAGTTGCTCGGTTATATGTTGAGCAAAGAGAGGTTCTCGGCTTCCCGTTATTGAAAAATAAAGGCTAAAAATGGAAAAAGTACCCCTCGGGTTTCTTGCAAATATTTTCAAAAGACGTTCGCCCGATGAAATTATTGCTCGCTCAAATACCGACTCACTTGCGAAAACTTTGAACTGGACAGACATTCTTATTTTGGGAATTAGTGCTGTCATTGGTTCGGGCATATTTGTTATGGTCGGAGAGGCTGCTTGCGGAAATGCAGAGCATGTCGGAGC
>CAKVJR010000033.1 GCA_934754855.1 uncultured Candidatus Melainabacteria bacterium | reverse complement strand
TATTACATTTGTTCCTAACGTTTTCATCACAAAAGAAGAAATTGACATGGCTCTTGAACTCTTAGACGTACTCTTAATGAGGTGCGAATAGTTGGGTTCGGCTTTCAAATTCTTAAATGAAGATAACCCAAAAAAGGCTGTCCTGTTGTTCCATGGGCTAACGGGCAGCCCTTTTGAAATGAAAAAATTTGGAAAATTTTTATCCGAACACGGATATGACGTCTATGGGGCTTGTTTGCCCGGGCATGGCGAGTTTAAAGAGGATATTTATACTGTTTCTTATGAGGATTGGATTGAGTATGCGTTTTCGCAATTTGAAAAATTATGCGAAGATTATGATGAAGTTTATTTAGGCGGATTGTGCCTCGGTGCGGTTGTTTCGCTTGCTTTGTGCGAAAAATATCAGGACAAAGTCAAGGGTGCGATTTTGTTATCGACAACTTTATATTTGGACGGTTGGAGATTGCCTTGGTACGCTTGTTTTATGCCTTTTGGGCTTCATACGGTTTTCAGATATTATTATCAATATCCCGAATGCGAACCTTACGGCGTTAAGAATAAACGTGTTCGTGAGATTGTCAAAAAAGCACTTGCAAAGACTGACGGAGGAATGGACACTTATCCGATGTGTGCTTTCCACGAACTTTTAGAACTTTCTCAAGAGGTAAGATATGAGTTAGACTCTGTTATTTCTCCACTTTTGATAATTCATTCGAGAGAAGATGACTTGGCAAGCAAAAAGGGTGCGGAAGAGGTTTATCGGGAAGTTTCGTCAAAGGATAAACAGTTGATTATCCTCGAAGACAGTTATCACATGGTCTTGTACGATAATGAAAAGGATTTTGTTTTCAAAAAATCGCTTGAATTTTTGGATACACATTCTTTGAAATCCGAAGAACAGGCGGTGACTGTATGACGACGGCTTTTATCGTGTTAAGTGTTTTGGCATTTTTGTCGTTCTTTTTGGGACGATTGTTCTTTTATAATCACGAAAACAGATTTATTCGTGAAAAAAGCATAACAATAAGCGTTATGATAATGTCGTTGTACTCTGTATTTTCGATTGTAAGTATGTTTTTTGCGGCAGTTCCGGCAAAACCGATTTTGGTATTTTGCGGATTTTCACCGTTTATTATCGGGCATTTTGCGACATATAAACGTTTGACATATTATAGCGTAATTCAACTTTTGGTTTTTGCTGCAGGTATTATTTATGCCGTCGGCAAAGGCTTGACGTAGATTTTTTGTTTTGGTGATTAAGAGGTGAACAGATACTTCGGCTTCGCTATGGTGTTTACTGCTTAAAGTTTAGCGTTCCTCATTCTTTCAATTATTTTTTATTAAAGAACAAGTTTTGAGCGGCGGTATTGAAGTCGCTTTTTGTCGGGTGTCCGGGGACAAATCTGTCTTTCAAAATCGTTATAGGAAGTGTATCGCCCGTATAGATTGCTTTTCCCGTTGAATTGATATTTTTGTAAACTTCATTCGGTGTTTTTTCACCATTCGTATCAACCCAAATGACACCGTAAGTGTCTTCGCCGAAAGTTTCATTATTTTCGATATATTCATAACTGATACAGTATCTCATACCGTCAGTCGTGTAAAAATACTCAATCGGCGTTGTTTCGCTTGAGCAAGCCGCCATTGTTGTTGTGTCGTACAAGGTTTTTGTATCGGTTGCAATGGTCAGGTAAGTGACTTTGCTGTCTGAAATTGATCTGATATTTACAACAGGCAAGTGTTTTACGACAATTTTGTCCAAGATTTTATAAACAGAATCAAGTTTATTTGCTTCCCCAATTTCATATCTGTTTCCGTCGGCAACCCAATCGTATTTGATGACAGGGTTTGAGTCGGATTCGGCATTTCCGCTTTCGTCCAAAATTTCACCGTTTGAGCCGTAATGCGTTTTTGCAAATTTATATGCATTACCCGATGATTTATCTGTCGGCGGGCTGTTGAAATAAGCCGAGTACGCTTTGTTAAGGTTGTTTATAGCCTTTTGATAACCCAAAGCGACGTCACGATTTTGGTGGTCGTATATTACCGACGGGATTGTATATGCAGCAACGGTACCAATAATGACTAACGTCAATAAAACTTCTGCTAAAGTAAAACCGTTGTGTTTCTGCATCTTATATCTTTCTTTTTTCTGAAAATAGACACAAAAAAAATGTCGAAGATGGGACTTGAACCCATATGGAATGCTCCACACGCCCCTCAAACGTGCGCGTCTACCATTCCGCCACTCCGACATTTGGGTACAACCATATTATGTCACACAAAGAGATTAGTCAACACTTTTTTTATAAAAATTGAATAAATTTTTACAAGATACTCATGTTGATAGTCTGCATGTTGCTCAAACTACGGAAATACGGGTTATCGCCTTTCATTTCTGATTGTTCGTTTTCCTGTTCGGAAAACATCTTTGTTGTATAGTCGAAGAGCCAAGAATAGTAGTTATAATCGTATTGGGATTGGGCATGTTCCATTTGGAATTGGATTTCTTCCATTATGTTGTTGAAATCTTCTTCCTCATTTCCCGTGCAGTGGAGTTGCAATTGCTGCATGATTTGCGACCAAGGTACATTACCCTCGGGTTCTTTATCAACGTCGGTTTTTTGGCTTTCTGCAATTCTTGCTCCGAGTTCCAACAAACCTTGTGTACGGCGTAAATCTTCTGTATCTTCAGTTATTGCACGCTCAACCTCTTTGTTGCCCAACGGGTTCATAGGCATTTGACGAGTGCTCAAATTATAGCCGGCAAAAACTGCGTCATTAAGCGAAACAAAATTTATCGACATAAAATGCTCCTCTCATCAAATCCCTTCCACTATTTAATTACCCTGATTTGAGATTTTATATCACATGTTTTTACAATTGTTACAAAATTGCTGAAATTCTTTCCGAGTGCCAAAATAGAAAAATGAATTACATTTGGAGTTTTTTAATCTTAATCTCTATCGTCGCAGGTGCCATAAACGGAAAGTTGAATGACGTTGTAAGTGCCTTGCTGACGGGGGCTGAAACTTCCGTTAAAATTGCCATCGGAATTTGCGGTGTTATGGTTTTTTGGCTCGGAATCATGAAAATTGCCGAAAAATCAGGTATTGTCGAATGGCTTTCAAAGATTTTGACTCCTGTTGCAAATTTTTTATTTCCCGAGGTTAAAGGTAACGATAAAATTGTTGGAAACGTTGCGATGAATTTTTCAGCAAACGCTCTCGGTTTGGCTAATGCGGCGACACCGATGGGTTTAAAGGCAATGGAAGAAATGCAAAAGGTTAATAAAGACAAATCTTCCGCCTCAAATTCGATGTGTATGCTTTTGGCAATGAATACTGCGGGTTTTCAACTCATTCCTGCGACTGTTATTGCAGTTTTGGTTTCTTGCGGGGCGAAAAATCCGACAGAAATTATTATTCCGACATTTTTAGTAACTTCGTTTGCTTTTATCGGTGCAATTTTTACGGCAAAAATTATGCAGATGATTTTCCCGCCACAAGTTGAAAGTGACGGTGAATGATGGAAAATATCAGACATTTTCTTGATTTAGCGTCTGTTTACGCACTCCCTGCCATAATTTTCGTAATTTTGGTTTGGGCGTTGGTTAAAAAAGTTCCCGTTTATGAAACTTTCGTCGAGGGGGCAAAAGACGGGGTTGAGGTCACTCTCAGAATTGTTCCTTACCTGACTGCGATAGTCGTTGCTGTTGCTATGTTTCGGGCATCGGGAGCGTTAGATATGCTGACGAATTGTTGTTCGGGATTTTTGAATAAAATTAATATGCCGACAGAGATTTTGCCCTTGGCAATCGTTCGCTCGTTGTCGGGAAGTGCCGCACTTGGTGTGTTTTCGGATATAGCATCTCAAAATCCGCCCGATTCTTTTGTAACAAAATTGGGTGCAATTATGCTCGGCAGTTCGGAAACAACTTTTTATGTTCTTGCTGTTTATTTTGGCTCTGTCGGAATTAAAAAAGTCCGCTATGCCTTATGGACTGGCTTAATTGCCGATGCTTTGGGCATTGTTGGGGCGATTATTGTTGCAAATTGGTTTTTCGCATAGTCCGATTTTGCGAAAATTATTCCTTTGCTGCAAGTTCGTAGATTTTATTTTTCGGTTGATTTTTTAAGGAAGATAAAATTTTCGATATGTCTTTTGCTGAAAAGCCTTGTTTTTTAAGGGTTTTGATGTCATTTTTTATTTCTGTTTCATCAAAACATTCTTCATCTTCTGCAAAAATCATTCCGACAATTTCGCCTTTTAAAACGTTATTTTCGTAATATTCGGAAATTTCTTTGACCGAACCTGTTTTAATTTCTTCAAAAACCTTTGTTAATTCCCGCCCGATAGCGATTTGTCTGTTTTCTCCAAAGTACTCGGAAATGTCTGAGAGAAGTTCTTTCAGACGATTGGGCGATTCGTAAAAAATACAATTTATGCTTTTAAATCTTTCAAAAATTTCTTCACGTTTTTGTTTTGTTCTTGGCATAAATCCGACGAAAGCGAAAAATTCATTTTCTCTCGGCAAGGCTGATAAAAATGCCGTAATTGCACTTGCTCCGGGGATTGGGATAATTTTGTGTCCCATTTTGATAAGTTCTCTCTCGACGACTGCTCCGGGGTCGCAAATTGCGGGTGTTCCCGCATCGGAAACGAGTGCGACGGTGCCGTTTTCGCCTAAAATTTCAGAGATTTTCAGGCTGCGTTCTTTTTCGTTGAATTTGTGACAGTCGAGTAATTTTGCTGAAATATCGTATTTTTCGAGCAAAATTTTTGTGTTTCTTGTATCCTCGCAAGCGATGCAGTCAACTGATTTGAGAATTTCCAATGCACGCAGTGTTATGTCTTTTAAATTTCCCAAAGGGACGGCAACTGCGTACAAAATTCCCACTATACACCTCTTTTGTTTCTTGTCGATGAATTTGCAACCATTGCATCTTCAAAATTTGTGAATGTTCGGTGTAATCCTGTCATTGCAAGGATTTGCATAACTTCAGGAGCAGCGTTTTGAATGTAAAGTTTTTTACCGTTCAAAACCGCTACTCTGTGGATATCTGAAATGTTTTCTATGTCTTGAAGTGCAATTTTGTCAATTGATGAAAAATCCACTTCAATATCTTCCGAATTTTCAAAATCTATGTCTGAATTAATATCAATATTCAATCTTGTATTCATTAATGTCTTTCCCGAACTTATGCACAAAATAATTGTGCAGCCTCTACCATTTTAATTTCTTTCTTGTGAAATTTCAATTTCTTAACATTTTGACATGAGCATGACCGTTGAGAGCAGGGCGTTTATGCGTTTACTGCTTTCTTAAGTTGGTTGTAATCCATGTATTCATCAGTGTTTTTGAATGATGAAGGCATAGTTACTTTGCTCATTTTTGAAGCAATTGCAAAGTTAATAACGGGTGCTCCGTGGATTGCAGAGCGGTTAGAAACATTTGTTTTTGCTCTCAAAGTTCTGAGTTCTCTCTTTGCTGTCAGTTGTTGTCTGACGGCTTGTTCAAGTTGTGTGTTCCTTAAATTTTCTTGACTTTTGCGGCTGAAGTTGTTTTTCATTCTTGCGGCAATAGCAGCCAAAATGAGTGCTAATACTGCAAATGAGCCAAATCCGAAATCTCTTTTCATATTGCTCAAGGGAATGATACTTCCGTCATTTGCGTAAGTTAATTCAAAGTTTGCAACATTTTCTCCGCTCAAATTAATGTATGCGTTTTTGCCGTTTTGCATAACGCTGATTTCAGTCATAGTGGGAAGATTGTCGCAAATTGTCTTAACGTTTTCAGAAACGGTTGTGTTTTTGAGGTTAAGTACAATTTCATCAGATGAAATAACGTTCTTTTGAATTTTTGTTTTATCCGTATTGAGGACGATTTTTCCTTGGTTGCCGATGTTCGCAACTTCGACATAGGAGAGCGTGTTTGCCATAGTGCAAGAACCGCCTACAAAGATACAGCCACACAATAATGCTTTTACGAACAGGTCTTTCATCATTCCTTACTCCGTTTGCTTACCTTGTAAATGTATCTTATTTTTTTCTAAATTACATTGACCGAAATATTGAAAATTTTTTATTAATCACAGGGTTAATCTATTTTATTTTTCGATTAAATATATGATGACTTTAAATATTTTAATAATAACAACATTTTTCAAAAAATATGGTAAAATTCTATTGATAAGTTCGGAGTAGTTGCCATGCTTGAGTTTTTATTTAAAAAACAGTCTAAAAATGAAGTTGATCCTATCGGTAAAAATTTGTCTGAAATTTTGCAGAAATTAAAAGAAATTTACCGTGGTTATGATATTTCCGAGGGTCGAAAGGCTTATTTAAGACGGGTTATAGAAACGTATGGCTATCTTCCTTATCCTCATATCAAGGCACTTGAGGAGTTGAATGCCGCTGATACTTTGTACGGTTTGGAAATCAAATGGCGTTTGAACGGTGTTTTTGAAAATGACGATTTTAAGTTCAACAAAGGTCAAATTTCGCCTGTTTCAAGGGCAGGAATTACAAACTCCGATTGGCTCAAGCGTGAACAGCATAATATTAAATTAATCAATCTTGCATCTCTTGGAAACGGTAATTATTCGCCTGCTCCGGGGAATTTTGTCGATTGGTTAAAACAGATTTTGATTTTGCCGTCGGGCAATCTTGAAAAAAATATTTTGGGAACGACGATTTATCTAATCCCGTTTCACCCACGTGATTTCGGCTGTGCATACTTGCCGAGTTCGACGGGAATCAGCGATGCGGTGAAAGATGATTATTTGACTGCGAAATTGGGCATTTCGGCGGAAGAACAGGTCAAATTGTTCATAACGCTTGCTCAACTTGCGGGGCACCCTGTGATTTATGATATTTTGCCCCAAACAAGCAGATTTTCAAAAGAAGTTCTTGTTAATCCGTCAATAGTTCGTTGGATGGACGTAAATTCGCTCATTTCTTCGATTAACGACGAAATTGATTTTCAGGCTGCAAATTTGATTAAAAAATACGGTCAGGACGATGCAAGAATTATTATGAATGTGGCAAAAAGCATTCTCAAAGCGGGTTCTGACGATATCAGCGAACATTATCGAGAAATGTATGAAGAACTTTCTGAAACTTTGGCACCTAAAAAGAAAATTATTTCTGATAAAATGACCCAAAAATCCGAACAGATTAAATTGGCAAACCGTGCAAAAGCGATTATTGCTGAAGTTGAGGGCAATGAAGATATTAAAGAAGAAGATGATATCAAAAAACAAGGTGCCGACATTGAAAGATTGATAATGGAAGGACTTTGGCCTGTCCCAGGTGGAGCGTGGTGTTCGGCGGGTGTTCCGATTTTTGACAGAATGTCTGAAACGGGTGATTTCCCGATGTTTAAGCATTACGATTATCAGGGCAATGATGTTACGAAGTTTGCTAATTTGGATTGCCAATCTCCGTATTACTTTATTTATCTTGAAAACGGCGATTATAATATGCTCGTTATGAATTATTTTGTTAATAAAGTCAGAAATTTATGTGCAAAATATCATTTTGACGGCATTCGGGTTGATCATATCGACCACGTTGTCGATGCTTATTCGCAAAAAGGCGACAGACCGATTAGTTATCGTGCACCTAAATATGTTTTGGGTAAGATGAATGACGCTTTGAAACAGGATTGTCCTCATTTTGCGTCGCTTGCTGAATATATGCTCGGCGAAAACAACATCAAGGAATATCACCGTGAAATGCACTTTGATGTACTTTGGGGCAATGATATTATTGCTCAAAATTCAAAAACGCCTTATGAAATTATCAACAATAACAAGGATTTGAAGACTTATAACAAAGCACCGCTTACAAGAGGTTCTGTTTCTGTTTTGAAAACTTATAACAATCAGGACGGTGAATTTAGGGAAATTAACCAATATCCCGCTCAATTGGGTGAGGCAGGTGCGTTGTTCAAGTGGTTTAAGTTGCACTTTCTTCCCGGTGGCGAAAAGGCTCAACGTCCGATAATGTACGTTGACGGGGACGAATCGTTTACGATGGTAGGAACGGAAGCCTGCATCGGAGCGGAAGTTTCACTTTGCCGTGCAAAAGATTACGGTTTCTTTGAAAAATTCGATGCCATCGGAAGATTTGCACGTAATAATGAACTTCTAACAGACGGTGAGGCTCAGATGATTACTCAAACAGACAGCGGATTTGCTTGTTGGGCTGTTTCAAAATCATCGTCTAAAGAAACATTGTTTGTCGCCGCAAATTACCTTGCTCCGACTGAATATGTCTTTGAAAACGGCACTCGCACAATCCGAGAAGGTGCTTCTGTTTACAATTCTTCGATTGACGTCCCGAAAGATTATACGGCGGCTTTTGAGTACGTTTATAACTACGAAACAAAGCAGTATGAAGAACGTAAGGTCGAAAATTTCAACAATACATTCGTTTTCGATAGACTTGAACCCTCAGAATTTAAGTTTTATAAATTGGTTAAATGATGTATTCCCTGAGAAATAAAATCAATCAACTTTTCATCGTCGGCTATGAGGGCGACGATGTTGAAAAATGCGAAATTTTTACCGAACTTGCCAAAAACGGACTTGGCGGGGCGATTTTTTTTACAAAAAATATTTTTTCACCCGAACAATTTAAGAAAAATACCGATAAAATCAAGGAAATGTCTTTGATAGCACCGTTTTTGAGTATTGACCAAGAGGGTGGCAGGGTCGAGCGAACGGAGAATATTCACAACGGCAAAAAATATTTAAGTGCAAAAGATGCTGCGGCAAAAGGGCTTGATTTTGTTGAAAAACAGACCGAGGAACTTTGCGGAGAACTTTTGAGTTTCGGGATAAATATGAATTTTGCTCCCGTTCTCGATACAAATACAAATCCGAACAATCCGATAATCGGCGTGAGGGCTTACGGTGACAATGCGGACGACGTTATTAAGTTTGCTACTCCTGTTTTTAAAATTCATAAAAAAATGGGCATAATCCCCGTCGGAAAGCATTTTCCGGGGCATGGAGATACTGCGACGGATTCTCATCTTGAGATGCCGATTGTTAAATTGTCACGGGAAGAAATGGCTCAAACACACTTGAAACCTTTTAAATCGGCTATTGAAAACGGTCTTGAGGCGATAATGGTTTCTCATGTTTATTATACTTGTTATGATGAAAAACCTTGTCCTGCCTCGCTTTCTGAGAATGTTTCGACAAAATTATTAAAAAATGAACTTTCTTTTGACGGACTCGTTTTATCTGATGACATGGTTATGGGAGCAGTTTGCGATAAAAATCCGTTTGAAATATATATTCAGGCTTTAAAGGCAGGCATTAACGTATTTTTGTACAGATTTTCTGATGAAAATTTGCTTACAATCATTGATTTTATCGAAAATTCGGCAAAGAATGATGAAGTTTTGTTTAATAAAATTAATCAATCTTTTGAAAATGTGCTAAAATTGAAACATACATATAAAATTCTTTAGCGTATAAGTTTACAGGAGGTATATATGAAGAAATTATTGGCAACAGCAATGGTCTTGGCAGTAGGTTTGACGGTAAATGCAGGCGTGCTTAATAAAGTTGATAACGCTTTAAACAAAGCAGATACGGCTGTTACTAAATCTTTAAATAATGCTGCGAACAAGAAAAATGCAGTAAAGAACGATGTAGCGGCAAAACAAAAAGCAGCAGCAGACAGAAAAGCAGCACAAGAAAAGAAAATTGCCGATGCTAAAAAAGCACAACAAGCAAAAGTTGCAGCAGAAAAGAAAAAAATAGAAGACGCTAAAAAGGCTCAAAAGGCAAAAGTTGAAGCACAAAAGAAAAAAGTAGAAGATGCTAAAAAGGCTCAAAAGGCAAAAGCAGAAGCACAGAAGAAAAAACTTGAAGATGCTAAAAAAGCACAACAAGATAAGTTGAACGCTCAAAAGAAAAAAGCAGAACAACAAAAAGCAGCTAACAAGAAAAAACTTCAAGAAAAGAAAAATACTTTGAAACAACTCACAACTTGGTAGTTGATTTAAAAGAGGCGGTTTTTGAACCGCCTTTTTTATTGTGAAAAAATTTTGTTTAAGTTATAATCTTTTCAAATTTTATGAGGTAAAAATGGTTGCAGTGGCTGAAGAAAGAAAAGTTGAAGAAATAGTAAAAGATACGTCATTAAAGCATATTGCGGTAATTATGGACGGTAACAGAAGATGGGCAAAGGAAAAACATTTTCCGTCTGCAATGGGGCATTCAAAGGGCGTTGAAGCCTTGAAAAAAATCTTAAAGGCTTGCCATTCCTACGGTGTTCAGTATTTGACGGTTTATGCTTTTTCGACTGAAAATTGGAATCGTTCGCAAGAAGAGGTCAATTTCTTGATGTCATTGCTTGCAAATACTTTGAAAAATGAACTTGCCGAACTTGACGAAAATGAAGTCAGAATTAAATTTATCGGCGATATTGACAGTTTAAATCCCGAATTGCAAAAGATTTTGAGAAATTCAGAGGAACAAACAAAAGATAACACGGGCGTCAAACTTCAAATCGCATTCAATTACGGTTCAAGAATGGAGATTACAAACGCTTGCAAAAAAATTGCTAAACAAGTAAAAGACGGCGTCTTAAACATAGATGACATAACCGAAAACACTATTAGTGGCAATCTTTTTACATCAGAAATTCCCGACCCTGATTTGCTCATAAGAACGGGTGGCGAAAAAAGAATAAGCAATTATTTAATGTGGCAGTGTGCGTATTCGGAAATTTACGTAACAGATACATATTGGCCTGAATTTGACAAAGACTCGCTTGCTGAGGCGATTTTTGAATATGGCAGAAGAACGAGAAGGTTTGGCAAATAATGATTATCACTGTCGCATCGGGTAATCCGCATAAGGTTGAGGAAATGAGCGGAATCAATCCGTTTAAAGATATTGTTTTGAAAAAAATCGAGGGTGACTTTGATCCTGTTGAAGACGGAGAAACTTTTGAGGAAAACGCAATCATTAAGGCAAAAGCGGCGTCATTGATTGTAAAAGATTTTGCACTTGCTGATGATACTGGACTTTGCGTTGATGCGTTGAACGGGGCACCGGGGCTTCATACTGCGAGATATGCTCCGAATCAGGAGAAAAAAATCAAAAAACTTTTGGCGGCACTTGACGGTGTTCCATTTGAAAAACGAACGGCTCGATTTATTTGTTGTATGGTTTTGACGGATAAAGACGGAAATGTTGTTCATAAAACCGTTGGCAAGGTTGAGGGCTATATTGCCGAAAAGGCTGCAGGTTGTGGCGGTTTTGGTTATGACCCGATTTTTTATGTTCCAAAATATGGAATGACTTTGGCGGAACTTCCTGATGGAGAGAAAAACAAAATTTCTCACAGATTTAACGCTCTCGTCCCGATGCTTGAGTTTGTAAATTCTGAAAAATTATAAAACTTTCATTTTAACAACATCTGATAAAATAAAAGAACTGCTTTTAAGGCAGTTCTTTTTCAAAGAATATTTTTTACCCCGAAACTTCTTTGTTCCAATAGTCAACTTTTCCTTTTCAAACGACCCAAGCGGCACACCCCAACCGTTAAATCTGATAAAAGAGCTGCAAATTATTTCACAAAACAAAGGAAATTCTTTGAATAATTTGGTGCAGCAATGTTGTGAATATGCACTTAAAAATTTGATAAAGAATAAATTTTTTAATAAAAAAGACCTCGTTTGAGGTCTTTTTGTTGTTTGAAATTCTATCTCGAAAGCGTTTACGCTTTGACGGGTTCTGTGTCAAAAATGTCGATGAAGTCGAATTTGTTGACGTCAAAGACACCTTTATCCGTGATTTTCAAATCAGGAATTACCGAGAGTGACAAGAATGCCATTGTCATAAACGGATCGTCTAATGCACAGCCGATTTTCTTTACGCCGTCTTTGAGTTCGTGGCATTGTTGAAGCACTGTTTCAAACGGTTGGTCAGACATCAAACCTGCAATCGGGAGCGGAAGTTTTGAAACGACTTCACCGTTGTTGACGATGACCTTGCCTCCTTGTGATTTAACGAGTTCGATTGCTGCCATTTCCATATCGGCATCGTTTGTTCCGATAACAATCATGTTGTGAGCGTCATGAGCAACAGTTGATGCGATAGCACCTGATTTCAGACCAAAACCTTTGATGAAGCCTTTTCCGATATTGCCTGTCGCCTTGTGACGTTCAAATACCATAATTTTCAAAACATCGTTTTCAACGTCCGATTCAGCGTATCCGTCAACGACTTTGATTTTTGCGTTAACGCTCTTTGTCAACAATGTTCCGGGGACAACTTCCATTGCTCTTACGGTATCTGATTTTGCAGGAATTTTGAAATCACTGTGTTCAATCCATTTTACGTTAACTGAACCACGGAGTTTGGGAACTTCGTTTTGTTCAATGTCGCAAACCAATTTGCCGTTTTCCGCAACAACTTCGCCGCTTTTGATAACCAAAGTCGGTTTAAAGTCTTTAAGATTGTCGAATACCAACATGTGTGCTCTGTATCCGGGGGCAATTGCTCCGATATCGTTCAAGCCGAAGTATTCAGCCGTGTTGATTGATGCAACTTTGATTGCCGTAATCGGGTCAACGCCTGCCTCAACTGATTGGCGAACCATATCGTTGATGTGACCTTTTAAGTCGGTCGGGTGTCTGTCATCTGTTACGAAAATGCAACGTCTTGTATTTTTCGTTTTCAAAATCGGAATTAACGGTTGCAAATCTTTTGCTGCCGAACCTTCTCTAATCATAATGTACATGCCGAGTCCCAATTTTTCTGTTGCTTCTTCGGGGGTTGTACATTCGTGGTCTGACATAACGCCTGCCGCAACGTAACCGCAAAGGTTTTTGCCTGACAAGCCGGGTGCGTGACCATCGATTTTCTTATGTTTTGAAAGACCTAATTTCAATTTTGCCATAACTTCTTTGTCACAGTTCAAAACTCCGGGGAAGTTCATCATTTCTGCAACACCCAAAATGCCCGGAGCGTCCATCAAAAGTGACAAATCGTAACTTGTGAGTTCAAAACCCGAGGTTTCGGAATTTGTCGCAGGAACGCAAGAGGGGAGCATCATATCAACTTGAAGAGGAAGATTTTTGCAAGCCTCTCTCATAAAACTTATACCGTGCAAGCCGAAAACGTTTGAAATTTCGTGCGGGTCAGCGATAACAGTAACTGTTCCTTCGGGAACTACCGCTTTTGCAAATTCTTTCGGCAAACACATTGAACTTTCGATGTGAACGTGACCGTCAATAAAGGCGGGGGTTACGTATGCACCGTTTACGTCAATTTCTTTCAATCCTTTGTAGTCGTCGCCCATACCTGCGATACGACCTTCATAAATTGCGATATCCATTTTTTTAATTTCGTCGTTGAAAACATTTACGACGTTTGCGTTTCTGATTACCAAATCAGCGGGTTCTTCACCTTTCGCAACTCTGATAAGTTTTTCTGCGTCCATTTATTTCTCCTGATTTACACAACATCTATTGAATATATAATATCATGGAAAATTTAAAAAATAAAAATTTTTATGTTAAAATTCTCTTGAAAATATGGTGAAATTATGAAAAAGATTGAAATATACGATACAACTTTGCGTGACGGGGCACAATCAGAGGGAATAAATTTTTCGACTTCCGACAAATTGAAAATCGTCAAATTGCTTGATGAAGTAGGAATTGACTACATCGAAGCAGGTTGGCCGGGGGCTAATCCGAAAGATGTTGAAGTTTTTGCGGATTTGAAAAAAATCGACCTGAAAAATTCCAAAATTGCGGCTTTCGGCTGCACAAGAAAACCCAATATTAAAGCGGAAGACGATAAAATTCTCGCCATGTTACTTGAAGCAGATACCGAAATTATCACTATTTTCGGAAAAACTTGGGATTTTCACGTAGAACACGCACTTTGTACAACGTTGGAAGAAAATCTTTCAATGATTTCAGACAGTATCAAATTCTTGTTATCAAAGGGAAAACGAGTGTTTTTTGATGCGGAACATTTTTTCGACGGTTATAAACATAATCCCGATTACGCATTGGCTTGTGTCAAAGCCGCTCACGAGGCGGGTGCCGAAAGAGTTATCCTCTGCGACACAAACGGTGGTTGCCTTGACGGTGAAATTTTCGAAATTACTAAAAAAATATTTGACGAAGTCATCGGAATTAACTTGGGCATTCACGTTCACAATGACGGTGATATGGCGGTTGCGAACTCTCTTGCTGCCGTTGATGCAGGTGCAATTCAAGTTCAAGGCACGATAAACGGCTACGGCGAAAGATGCGGAAATGCCAATCTTTGCTCGATTATCCCGAATTTGCAACTTAAAAAAGGTTACGATGTTATCGGGGATAAAATTGATATGTTGACGT
>CAKVJR010000032.1 GCA_934754855.1 uncultured Candidatus Melainabacteria bacterium | reverse complement strand
GTATGAAAATGTATAATATATTTGTAAATAAGAAATGGTTCTTGAAAAGGACTAGCCACAACGAAAGAGAGGTATTAACATTATGAAAAAAGAATATTTAGTAGAAGTGTTTGACAAAGAAGAGGGAAGATTTATTTATGCGTTTATCAGTGCATTTAATAAAAATGAAGCAAGAAGAAAGGCGATCATTGAGAGAGATATACACGTTAGCAAAAGATTGAAAAATAGAAACGTAAAAAGTTATCGCATAGGACGAGCTTTTGTAGTATCGAATGAAATAAAGTATGATCTTTTTAATGCTAATTATCATTATTTCGGTTCTGCTAAATGCTTGTGTGAAAAAGATGTTGATATTATAAAACGTTATTTAGTTAAAATCGAAAGCGCATTCAAAGGTGAATATATTTATTTAGAAGAATATGCACACAGCAAGTTACAAGCACGAGAACAAGCAAATCAAGATATTAAAGGGAATAAACAGTACAAAAAGGTATCAAAAGCTTTAGAAGTTGGTAAAGATGTTGACATTAGAAATAACTGTATTGGTGATATGAGAACGTTCAAAGATTGTTATGCTGTGCATGAATGTTATATTGTAATGTTATAGAAAGAGAGGATATAAGCATGAATAAGATAATCGAGCAAGATAAAAAATATGCATTAGAACAAATAAAAAACCTTTTAGGAGATTTTGTTTTCTTGAAGTCTGATGTTGACATATCTATTTTTGTAGAAAATCAGCTTGAAATGATTTTAATACATATGACATTATCAAAAGATTATAATAGTGGACAAAAGCAATATCTTTCACACGAACTTCCATACGTTTATTTTAAATTGAAAGAAGCTTATAAAAGTTTTGAACGTACACGCTGGATTTTATTGACGATTAACGGAATATATACAGATTAAAGGAGAGTTAATATAATGAAAGATATAACATTGTTAAAAAAAAGAACCATCAAAAGTTATTATTGAGGGAGATAAAATATATTATATTATTAAAAAAGCACTAGACTAAAAAATCTAGTGCTTTTATTTTACACACCATCAGAAACGCGCATCTAATAAATCAGATCATAAATTTTTTTATCGCCATTAAAAAATTCGATGTTCCCGATACCTTGAAACCCTTGCACGTATGCGCCAATCGTAGCAATAATTGCTTTTAAAACATTAGAATCATTTCTAAACAAAAGCAAATCATTTTGAATAGCTTTATTTATGATCAGTCCTATCATTTTTGGCGTGCCATTTTCAGTATAATGAACCCTAATAACATACTGCATCTTCTCACCTCTTTCTTAGTTTTCGCAAATTGGTGTACTTTGATACGTTGGTGGCAATACCACATAAGAAATAGTCGTGGTCAAAAACTGATTGTTTTCTTGACAAACAAGAAGAATAAACATTTCACCGTTGATAATCTTAACGGTAGCAAAACCAATGTGAACTTTATTATCCGTACTAACAATAGTGCAAGGTGTCGAAAACATCATACCGTAAAAGCCTTTAGCAAAACCAGCTTTTGCAAGTGTGCCAATGTCAAATTGCTCAGTGCCATTTAAAGTGTGTTCGCCAAAGATTTGCATTTTTGTGATATTAAAATTCTCGTCCCATCCGTACCAACAAGTTCCGTTTGATTTCGTTTGCTTTATTGGTGACGATAGCACAAGGTTATTTTTTGCATTAACACCTATATTTGTTCTACCAACCGTTTGAATATTATTGTCAAAACCAATGATATAATCAGCCAAAGCAAGTCCTAAAAAAACGTGTCCGTTTTGATTAGGATGAATACCATCATCTGCGAATAGACTATAGCTATGCATTACTCGATCAATGTTAGTGATATATCCACCACCTCGAGGAGTAAACTCTCTTTGATAGCGATACAATACGCTGTTCAATGATGCATAGTCGGGCGAATAGGTAGACCAACCAATCATACCGCAACTGTACTTTGCATTAACAAATGAATTTTTACAAATGCTAAGACAAGCAATCATCCCATTAATAATTTCAGTAGAAGAATGCGTTCTATCATTAAAACCGCCGATAAACATTACATCCGTTACCTTGTCTCTTTCATCTTTTGACATAGCATTAGCAACTTTGCTAATCAATCCAGCAAACGTGTTACCCTCGTCACCAGTGTTTGCAAAACCAGCCCCACTCTCACTCTCGTTCTTAATAGGAACACCTGTGTATTGACTTGCAAAAGCAGTATAAGGTGTATACTGATTACCAGCTTGATCCCACCCCTTACCGTAGCTGTCACCTATCACAATAATGTTCCTATTTGTGATCTGATCAACTTTACTAGTAAGTGCTTCTGTCTCTTTTCGATACTCTTCTACTTGTGCGTTGTAGTTACCAGTCACCACCCAATAATCTGTATTACTGATCTCAATACCAGGTGGCACGTTTTTAGTAGACGTGTAACTTGTACCCGAATATGTAACGATAGATAAGCTTTCGTAAGATCTGTTTTTATTCCATTCACCTACTAGGATAGGAACATATCTGTTGCCAATATAAATATTATTTTCGTCCATTTTTGCTGTTCTCCTTTCTTAATAAAAAACAAAGTGTGTTTTTAAAGTTATTTTCTTTGTATCTTTTTGCAATTTCTTCTTTCGTCAAAACCTCATTAAAATTTTTAATATTTAAGCGTAAGATGACCATTTAAATCCCCCTCTTGAATAGTACCAAATGTGATTTCGTTCCATGATTTCGGAATGTAAGCCACAAAATACCCAGTATTTGACAGTCCGAAAAAAACTTGCTTAACGCTTTCAGCTACATATTCTAGTACAAGTTTTTTAACAAAATCCGTATCAAAGTTTGCAATCCATTTTTCTACGTCATCAATTGCTTTTTTTATTGAAGAAATATCTTCTGACATGGAATCCATTTCTTGCATTAACTTTTTCATTTCATCACAAAGCTTGCAAAGAACTTCATAATAGCTAAGGCTTTCATCATACACTATCGGAAGAACCTTTTGACACCAGTAACGTGTAAAGCAAAAATCATTCATATGTTCACCCCCTTTCATAATGTTTCACATGAAACATTACCATAATTTTATAAACAAGTCATTGAGTTCATCGATAACAAGCATATCAATGTTTATAAAAGTAGCTCGATATTTTTCTAATAATTCTGAACCACTCACACCCGAAAGTCCTACATTTGTAGCAATATAATTTTCAAGAGTGTTTTTTTCAGTGTTTTCATTCGTTGCTTGATTAGCTTGCACTTTTTCATTTGCATTTTCGGAAATGTTTGACACGTTAGCATTAGCACTATCAACACTTCCATTACTTGCAATTTCATCTGTGCCACTTTTGGCATCCGTCAAGTTCTTTTTATCACGTGCGAATTTTGACAAATAAGTGTTATTTTCAACGTTTTCAAGCGATCCTTGCGGTGTATCGGATTCCGATACATCATCCGTTCCTGTTGTCGAAACTTTAGAATTATAAATCTGCTTGTTATCTTCGGATGTTTTTGATGAACTTGTGCCTGCTTCATTAGATTCTTTTAAAACGCTGTTTGTGCGTTCGTTTGATGTAGCTTGTGTTGTATGTGCGTTAGATGTCGTATTATCATCACGAGAAGAAACTTGTGACGTACTAACATTAACAAGAGGGTTAAAAGTAAGTTTTTGCGAATCGTAAAATTGATTGTAAAATGGCATAATCTCATTCATTTTTTGATTGAGTTTTAAAAGCCACAACCCGACTGTTTCAAATCCTATTTCTCGTGTGTAAAAATGTTTTAAAATTTTAGTTTCTAAAATGCCCCTGTAACTTTCGTCAAAAATCGGGTATTTTTCAAAAATGCTATGTCTTGCTTTTTCAACAATATCATCAACTTTTGAAAAACCTTGTGAAGTATTAAAATCAGCGAATTTTTCACAGATGAAACGTACTTCTGTTGTGTATTTACTCAATGTTATCACCACCATACGTATCATCATTATCATATTGCTTGTCGTAGTCTGTAAATTCAACTGAAATATTAGTATTAAACATTTCATTGATTTTTTCGCAAGCATCATTCCGAGCTTTCAATCTCGAAAATCGTGAAGCAAGTGAACCACTATTCATCTGTTGCACTTCGTCCCGAATCAGTCTTTCTTTTTTCTGAACTTGAATATTTTGAATCCCTAAAAAAGTAAGTGCTTCATTGTATACGTCTGTTTTATACTTAAATAGTTTATCTACTACAAAAGGGGCATCCGTTTTCAAACATTCAAGACTGTTCACGTTAAAATCTTTATCGGCGAAAATGAAAGGTTGGTTACCATCGTACTCTTTATATAAGTTCAATAATGTAAGTCTTTCGTTTTCATTACATTTCACTAATGACGGTGTTTTTTGTGCTTTTAGATTTGTCATGATTATCCTGTCAGTTTCATACAGCTTATAAGCGTAGTTTTCTATAAATCCAATTAAATTTGTTCTTAATAAATCGTTGTAACAAATAACGCTATCATCTATAGTACATTTATTTGTATATCCGTTATCAGCGTATACAAAACGCAAAGTCGGGTTTCTGTACACGTCAAAACCACCGCCAAATGAACATTTTAATGATAACAGATCATTGCTTACATCATCACGGAAAAAGCAAATACTGCCATTTACACACAGCATTAACTCTATAAATCTTTCGTCACAAGTTTTTGGAAGGTTGTTCCATTTGAATACAGAAATTGCTAAATTTAAAAGATTCTTTTTGTAATCTTCAAACGTCCACATATTGCTAATAAGCGATTGCTCAAACTGTCTCATTTTTCTTTTACGCATTTTTTTTCAACTCCTTTCCTATGTTGGCGAATTGTCAAGACTATAATTTCCAATCTCACTCGCTTTTTTCCAAAACGTTACACCAGAGTCAAAAGCCTTGCATATTTCAGATAAGTTTTCGACAGGGCAAGCACCTACTATATTAGCGTTTTGCGTTTTTGTAAAATTCCAATGTGGACGGCTAGAGATATTAGGCTTTTTCAATCTATTTGTTGCGTATCCATAACAAGTAAAATAATCATCAATTTGTTTTGCGTATTCTTTTGTCACTTGCATTTTTTTAAAGTAAAACCCTATACGCCTTCCAGCTAAATCAATATTACCACTATTTAGACCTTTTACTTGATCGGGCGTACCCATTGCCACTATATTATTGTTTAGCGT
Organism: uncultured Candidatus Melainabacteria bacterium; assembly: GCA_934754855.1. GTDB lineage: Bacteria > Cyanobacteriota > Vampirovibrionia > Gastranaerophilales > Gastranaerophilaceae > RUG841. The sequence goes on along the minus strand of CAKVJR010000032.1, from coordinate 9,440 downwards.
GTTCGCTAATGTGGCAACACCACCAGCCATTGCGATAGGGTTTCCACTAGCAACACCTATTCCAGCTGATATTGCCGATATCGCAATACTTCCTTGATTTTTTGCTAGCCATTGGCTGTATCCATCAATAGCATAAGGCATCTGTGGAAAGTTTTGAATAGTTAGACGTTCATTATAGTTATATACACCAGTTCCACTTCCGTTGTAATCAACTGGCATAAGCGCAAGTTGTGGATTTGGTGTAACAACGCAAGCAAGTTCTTGAAAAGTTGGTTTATTATTACTAAAATATTCATAGCGATAGTGTGCAATCCCATTTAAACTGTCAACATCAAGGTAATTAAACGGATAAGTTAAAAGCTTGTTGTTTTTTGGTGCATATCCGTTAAAATTTAAAGGCATTTCCTTATCAAATTGTGGCGTTAAATAAACACCAGTTCCGTAAGTAACGTATGCCGTGGGTACATATTGAATACTTTGAATATTTTGTGATTCGTTTTGTGCAACAAAAACATCTAGATCAGCAATTAGTTTTGGTAGTTCGTCAGGTAAGGTATAAGATATTATATTGCATGCACAAACACAGCCTTGATAGCTTCCAGCTTTATGAAAATGCCCGGCTGGGTTAATAACTGACTTTGGAGTTGTTGTAAACAATAAAGCAGTATTTATTGAAAACGTTTCTTCATGAATTTCAGTACAAACTATATTTCCTAAGTCTAGATTTTCGCTACATATATTTTCTCCGATTTTGTCGCTAGTCGAATGCTCTCTTTCTACAAAAGATTGTTTGATATCACATTGTAACAAATAGGTCTGAATACTATCTATCGAATATGATATTTCACAGCACGTATCAGAAACATATTCCACTTTTTCAACGAAAGCATAAAACCATTTTCTGCCATAGCTTGAATTTTGAAAAGCAAGATAACACGCATTATATAAACTATCTGCTACTGCATTAACACGGATAGTGTTCTTATTCACTCTTTGATAAGAGTTATTTTGAAAACTTGCAATCGGCGTTTTTGAAGCATGAAAAAAAGCGTTTTGACTTGCTACGCTGTCAAAGTATAATGTGTTTTTATAGCTTTTATCAAGTGCTAAGTCCGTGTATACTTTCACTATAGTGTCAGGTTGTACCCCCATATTTTTTTCACTCCTTTTTTATATATGTTTCACGTGAAACATACTGCCATGAATTGGTTTCACGTGAAACATACTACCATGAATTGGTTTCACGTGAAACATACTGCCATGAATTGGTTTCACGTGAAACATAAAATTATAAAATAGTTATATCGCATTTTGAAGATTTAGATGTGTCTAAAACGCTTGTAGCTGTGACTTCCACAGTACCCGTTGCGCCATCTAACACTTCTACCATTCCCGTGGCTGAAACTGTTACATTGTCGTTATCAGACTTCCATGTGACAGACTGACTGGCAAAATTTTCCGTTTCAACGTTTACAAAAAGTTGTAATCTAGCACCCACCGAAAGCGTAGCGGTTGACGGCGTTACAGTAACGGAAGTGACTTTTGGCTCACCAGCTACAAAAGTAACAGCATTCGAAAATGGTGACGTTGAAAAGATTTTCCACACATGATAAAAATGGTTGTAATACAGTCCTTGCTGATTATAGATTGTGTCCATGTTAGTAAAGTTGTCATAGATCTGAAAAAAAGTTTTGTCAACCAACACGGCTGGAATCTCGGAAAGTTCTGTCATTTCTTCATCTGAAATATCTTCATATAATGAACCTAAAAGCTCTTTCATTCTTTTTACGTCAATATCGCCAAAATCATCAATCAATATTCGGTGTGCAAGATAATCAACCTTACTCATATTAAACGCCCAAGCCAACACATCAACGCTCATTTCAGCCTCAAAATCAGTTGAAATTAAAATATACTGATCGTCAATATTAGTAACGGTTTTAACTCCCATCAGATTGAATTTATCTTTCATAAATGTGAGATCATTTGACGTTTTCCGTAAAACTTTAGCCACTTTTGTTGTTGTATCTTTATCGACAGGCTTTACTACCGTTTCAGTTTTGACCAAACCTTTTAAAATCAAATGTGCAAGCATATATTTAGTAGTACAAAATTCATCATACTGTTCTGCTGTCACCATGCATTCGATAATGCGACTTAACAAATCGTTTACACCGTCATAGCTTAGAAACGCTTGTCTAAGCGTAGCGTCCTCTGTTGTCTGCTTGTAAAAAGTTTTGAAATTGACCACATGAAAAGCCGTTTTTACGTCTGGTTTTTCACGCTTGAAAACCTCGCTTGTTGCTGTGTCAACGTCATACTGAAAAGGTTTCGCTATGTTTACAAAAATTTCTTCAATTGTCTCGCCGTAGTCCATTTTACCCTTTTTGAAAATAGCTAACGGATTTTTGTATGACTTTGATGTCGCGATAACGTACCCAATTCTATTTACAAGAGTTTGCAAAAACTCATTTTTTAGCGTGACATTATCCATTAAAACGTTGCCAATCTTTTTAATGTCGTCACCATCTAAAAGAACTGGAACGTAATCTTTGTAATTTTGTGAAGCACTCTCATGAATTGCGTTTAAAATCTCGCGTGTTGTACTTGTAGCAATTTTTGGGTTTTTGACAGGTGTTGTTGGCATATTATTTATCCTCCTTTTTATCATCTTCTTTTAACAAGTCATCAAGTGATGGGATGTCTTCTTCCTCTTCTTCCTCTTCTTCCTCTTCTTTTACTTTCCCCGAAAAACGAGCAATATATTTTTCACGCCATTTCTTTTCGGTCTCGTAAATAGCTCTGTCAATATCTTCTTGTGTAAAACCAGTATCAGCATTCACGCTGTCAGTGATATCTTCTAACAGCTCAATCACTGTATCATCCGTTCGTTCACCGATCACTTCTTTTACTTCTTCAATAATCTCTTCTGCTTTTTTTACTGCCATTTTTTAACCCCCTTTATATTTTTGATAATGAACCATGCAATAGCACTTGCTACTTTTTCGATATCTTTTGACAACGCTTTGCTATCGTTTGCATTGTCACAAAAGCCTAATTCAAGCAAAAAAGTAGGTGCATTAAACCGATTCATAATATATAAGTTATCTCTCTTAATATTCCCCCTTTTTTTAATGTGTATCTTTTTCATTGCTAAAAAATATTTTGCCGATTTCGGCTTTTTCACCTTGAAAAGAACTTCTGTTCCAGAAGCTGTTTTGTTGAAACAATTTAAATGTAATGAAATGTTGATTTTTTTTAAACATTCATTTTCTCGTTTTGCTAATTTTTGCAAAACGTCAGTAGCATTATTTGCATTTTCAACTGTGATATCTTTGAAACTAATACCATGCTTTTTTAACTTCTGTTTTACTACTTTCAACACTCGCCTAGTATATTCGCTTTCGTCTAAAATTCCTACAGCACCGCACCCTTTTTTGGTAGGTGTATTATGCCCGGCGTGTATTGTAATATCAACCTTTTCTTTGCTCATTTTTTGGTTCACCCCTTTTTATCTAAATTGTCAGCAAGTTTTTGAATAGCAATAGTGTTAGCATTTAAAGCATCCACAAAGCTGTCTGTTTCACTCTTATGCTTTTCAGTCAAATCTTTGATATACCACATTAGCATTAAACATAACGCGATAGGAAAGCCAAGTGTAGTGATAATCGTTGTTATATCCTTAATCATTGTTTTCTCACACCTCTTTTCTTTTATGTTTCACGTGAAACATTTTTTATTTATAATAAACACTATTAAAGTGCATATCATTATTTTAATCAAGCAAGTTGTACATAAAAAATATGCAACTCGCTTGATATATCGACACAGAAGTTAGTGCTTTTACCTAACTGGACTATTAAGCATTATCGAAAAGCGTATCTTTCAACGTTCCTAACCTTTTCCGATAACAAACACTATAATTCTTCTGCTGATACCATTTTTTCATCTTAACATTTCAATGACTGCGTTTTTCGTTTGCAAATTTTTGAAGCGGAATAAACCTTTTTCAAATACAACCTTCAAACAGTTTATCATGTTTTTTACATTGTTGTCAAGCACAAAGTCGGAATCATGTAAATTTTTTGACGATACCAGCTTAATAGGATAATCATAATCAACATTTTCGTCAACGTAGTACACATTACTGTCATCAAAGTATCTGACGCAGTAATATGCTTTTTCACTCTTAATCGTGCAAACATATCTATTATTACCAGTCATTTTTTCAACAAAAATATCATCATCAAGATAAACATTTTCATTAGCATAAGTTAAATAACTATTATTGCCAAATGCCGCATTAAATATTGACTCTTGCTGTGCTTGTTTTGCTGATTCGTTTGTTATTCTTTCAAGCACCCAACCCGATCCACGCATATATTTAGTTTTTTGTGACAAACGGCTAGATATGCCAAGTTCTACAAAATACGGATTTATTAAACTGCATGAGTTTGAACACAATATAAACCTTACAGCTCTTGACTGAAAGCCATTGCCACGACTTATAGAAGTTTTCAATGATATAAAGTGTTCAACCTCATTAGTGAGGTATGTGTTACTTTCAGTTTGGAACTCATCAAATAGCACATAATGCACATTCGCAAAAAGGTTGCTAAACTTTTTTAATGCGTCTACATTTTTTAGCTGAAATATATAACCACATTTTGACCAGTCGGCATTTCCTTTTTTACGAATATAGAGAGAAGAAAAAAGTAAATCTTTTTTATTTTTTTGCATTACTTCGTACTCACTATAATATAGCTCGCTAACCGAAGAAAAAGCACCTTGCCAATAGTCATATATTTCGTTTTTATTGCGTACAATAAAACCAAACATTTCTTTTTTCTTAAAAAATCTTTTTAGCATATAATGCGTGTAATATGTTGTCTTACCAGCACTTCTATTCGTGTTAGATATCATGATCTCTGGTTTGTTTTTATGTATATCAAGCATATTCAACAGCTTATTTCCATCATAATATTTTTTATCATTCACTTTTTTCACCTCTTTTCATACATTATAACATTTTTTTGTTAAAGATGTCAATATCTTTCATGCATTTCATAATCTCCTTTTACCAATAACACCCCACCCTCGATCCTTTTTTGAAAAAGCTTAGAGGGAACTTTTAAACCAACATTGAAATCATATAATGAACGTTTTTTTGCTATAAATGCTTTTTCATTAGCGTCAATTTTTCCTAGTTTTTTAATATCTTCTTGCTTTTGTGTCATTGACGCAATAAAAAGATTTTTGCAACGATCGGGCATACCAGCACACTTCACATTAAAATAAGGTGTGCATTTTTTTTCATCTTTAAATGTACAATATTCAATATATGTTTTTGCCCTGACAAAATATCCGTTTACCCATCTGTTTTCAATTTTCCATGCATTAAAGTCAGAATCATGAATCCGAATATTTTTTATTGCGTCACCCTCGCAATGTATACTGTCAGTATCCGCATATACGAAAATATCAAAGTTATCTTGCGCTGTTCGTATTTCAAAATCTCTTGCATAGCTTGTAACAGCAGAACCACACGCTATATACCCGCAACGTTTTTTAGCTTCGTTAACTGTTTCAAACTGTACGCTTTTTGTTTCACCATCAAGATAGGCTATCTTGTATGAGCTATCTTTACCAGTCGCAAGTTTGCCATACAAATTATTAAGATAAAGCTTTGCTAATGTACGGACTGCACCAGTGCTAGTCATTTTTATCTTTTTATATTTATTGATATAAAAGTCAAAGATACCTTTGATTGTGTAAAACCAACAACCATCTAATATCTCAAAGTCAAAAACCTCATAAAATTCTAAAAAACGTTTATAATCAGTACACGTCATTGTCATGACAACAAAAGTATCTTTTACTTTATTAGTTTCTTTTTCTCTGTAATAACGTGTGTATTTTTTTGTTTTTCTGTCGTAAAAATCGCTAGTGATTAACATATCTGTGCTTCTGTAAATATAACTATCTTTTACTTGCACAAACGGCAGATGATTGTGTTTTAACTTAAATCGGCACTTAAAACGAACAAAAAAATACCTGTCTTTTCGTTGTGCATCCTCGGGAATGCTATTACCTTTCCAAAAAGTCGGTACGCCACACGGATAAGCGTTTCCACTTTCGGAATGCATTACTGACGGATAAAGAGAATTAACATCAGCAGTTAACCCTTTTGATATTAACTTACTTGCTTTTGACGGCTTAACATAAACCCAACCACCGCGATAACTTTTGTGGATATATTCATATGCGTTTTCAAAATCTACAAATGGCGTTTTTATTTCGTCAAGTTGCGGAAAAAGTCGCTCGTATGTCAACATTGGATCAAACGATATGTTTTTAAACTCATTCATGCAACACGAGCCTATAGTCAGTTTCAAATGATTCTGATTTACCATAATCTCTATCGCTTCCTTTAAGCAAAGTACGTCATTTATTATATATTCTCTTTCCTCTTTTGATATTTCGCAATTTGATGCAAAATGATTGTTGTAATCCATTTCTAACTTTTTGTGTTTTGTATCAAAACTTTTCCCTATTTCTTTTAACGAAAAAGGAAGTAATTTTAAACTATCCCTAAACTCGATAATATGATCGTTTATCTTAAGCTTTAAACTATACCATTGAACCATTTTATTAGATATCAAATAAGTATATTCGCCGTTTTCAAGGTCTTTATCTTTTTTGAAAACTGGCACAGCCTTATTATCTTCTGAAAGTTCGTATCTTATACCTTGCTTATACTTGCTGGAATTTGTCAATAAATAGTACATTATGAAATTGCCGTCAAACTTTAAATTGTGATAATATACTATTATATTTTTGTTTTTTGCTTCTCTTTCAAAATAATTCATTCCGTCTTTTATGTTGCCAAAAATCAAAGGCATATCTTCGAATATCTTACAAATACAGCAACTCCAAACTTCTGTTTTTGTCTGACCCTCGTAAACAGTAGTTTCGAAATCTGCTACATATATATTTTTTTTCGCAACTTTCATAGCATCATACTTTCTAGTTTATTAATTGTTCTGTTTATTTCGCCGCCCATGTCACCCATGTTTAAAATCAAATATGCGTCTGTAAATGACTTTTGAACTTTTATGTCATCACTTTCTTGCTCGATATCGTCAAAATCTCTGTTTAAACGATCAACTGTGTTTGGTTCTTTTAAATATTTTATATATCCATTATCATCAAAATTATAATTATCATAAAGCGTATCTAGCAATATCCGTTTTATTTCATCTAATGAATTTATGATTAGAGGTGCTCCATTTCGCCTCGTCAAGCTTTCAATCTTGCTTGCTATTTCATCTATTATTGAAAAAACTGTTTGTCCAAATTCCTTGTAATATTTTTTAGGTTTTGATTCTTGTATCTCTTTTAACATTTTTTGTGAAATGTACTTTGGCATTTCAATCTTAAAACCCTCTGGAATATTCCAACCACGCCCTTTGGCTTTATACACTCCGCTCATTATTCGATCAATCTCTTTTTGGTACAAGCGTTGATTTTTTGTCATATTAAAAAAGAGGGATAATAATGATATTTTATTATCCCTCATTGTCACCCCTTTCATATATGTTTCACGTGAAACATTTTTTAAATTATGCTATCGTGCATGTGAAAAACTCTCTTCCCGAATAATTTTTTGATGGAACACCATAAATTTCAATAGGAAAATCTAAACTTTCGTTACTGTCTTTTGCAAGTTCTAACAACTCTAAGTAGCTGTCTTTTAATGTTTCAGATGACGAGGTGTACAGATCATCACCACAGACAAAACACATAATACTGTAGTCCTCGTTTTCGGCTGACGGATTGTGTACGTCTAAAATAGCGTAGTAGTTGGGTTTGATAACTAACTTTCCATTTTCAGCCAACTGAATTTCTTTGTCGATCTTCTTTTCACCAGCTAACTTCACCAGTCTAGCACGTTCTCTAAAATTTAACTCTTTGCCCTCTGTTACTTCTGCAATAATAACTTTGTACTTGTTTTCCATAATTTTTACCTCTTTCCTTTTCTGATTTTTAATCTTCTACTTTTTTGCTGTTTTTGATAAATGTTTCTAAGTCCATTTCCCTTGTCTCGCACAATTCATCTTCTGCAATTAACTGTACAAGCTTAATATCAGGCACATCAAATTCTGCGATTGCTTTTTTGATTTTACGCTGTGATGACTTGCCCAAAATCTGTAACGAGATTTCTTTTGTTTCATAAGTTTTTATATTTGTTGATAAAAAAACTAATTCTGTAACAATGATTTTTTTTCTAATCATTTTAATACCCCCTTTCTTGAATATAATTATATCGCTTGTTTACATTTTTGTCAATACTTTTTTCCTATAAATTTGAATAAATATTTCCATTTGAGCATATAAAACTTGCACCAAAGCATAAAGCGTCTTGAATGACTTCTATTGTTGCATATTCTTTTTTTATAATGAAATATCTTATATCATTAACAATGATCTGTTGTGGTGCTGTTTCTTTTTTTGATAATGTTATATCTTCCATTTATCTTACCTCTTTCTTAGTCTACTTTTATTGAAATGTCTGCTATCTTGCTTGCGTAATTGATTGCTTCACTTTGTTTTTTCAAATGACGCTATAGTAAATCTAACAGAAGCATTACTGCAAATGTGTGTTCGTTCTACAAAATAACTTCTATATCCTTTAAATACAGCTATGTTTTTCATTTTCGCTTAACCAAACTAAACCGCTATTTCCTATATGCATTCTAGTCCACCTTTACCCTTTCCTATAATTTCATTGCATTAAATGTATTTAATATCCAGCGTGAACGTTCAAAAATTTTATATGTTTCTTTTAATTTTAAATAAACTGCTGAAAGCTCACAAGAATAATATTGTTTTACGCCATTGTTATAATCTTTTGATAATGCCATATGCATTAAAATTTCTTCCATCTGATTTTCTACATAAACAGATATTTCATAATCTGTCGACCAATTAAAATTGCCTAAAATTGACTTGATAGTTTCAATCGCTTCTTTTTTAATTCGCTCAATTTCATCAATCATACTTATATCCCCCATTTTCTAGCCAAAATATATATCACCTTCATTTACACACAAAGCAGAACCAAAATAATCATAATCTGCGTCATAACGATCATATTTTATTTCATTTGCTAGAGAATAAGCTTTTCCTATTCGATAGCTTTTTTCGCTTCTATTCTTTAGTCGCTTTGTAACGTGTATAAAACGTTCTACGCTTGCTTTTCGCCTGGCTTCATTTTTATTAAATGCACCAATACATAAATATATATATTTACCCTCTTCTTTGTCAAATACTTCTACTAAATATTCTTGTCTCATAATATTTTTACCTCACTTTCATGTTATGACCGTTCCTTTTCAAGAACCATTTCTTATTTACAAATATATTATACATTTTCATAT
>CAKVJR010000031.1 GCA_934754855.1 uncultured Candidatus Melainabacteria bacterium | reverse complement strand
AAATGACTTTACCCCGCTGATTGAAGCCGCAAAAAAAGAAAAAGGATTTACAAAAGATATCACAATCGGCGAGTTGACCGTCGGCTATGACCAAAATTTTATCGACAGAAAACTCCAATGTATCATAGAATGCTTTAACAACGGCAAATATAACCACTTAATCATCATCGGCACAAACAATTACAACGTGCCGCAAACGGAATATTTTGAAAAACTTTTCGACAATCTTCCCAACGATTGTTTTGTGATTTCTTTTTCTTACAATCGCAAAAAAGATAACATTTGGCATATCGGCACATTCTATGATATGTCGCTAATTTACAACGTTTTCGACAAGTTAAAAGAACACGAAAATATTTTGAAAGAAAAAACAACCGCATTCATTACACAATGCCACTTGCAAACAATTTCGCACGCTTTTAACCTCAAAATTTTAGGCATAAAAAACATATTTTTGAGCGAATGTTGTCCGAATGTCATAAATCCGTCCATTTTTGACGGAATGAAAGACATTTTCAGCATAAAGAAAATCAGTTCTTCTGCCGAAAATGACCTCAAAGAAATACTTAAAAACTAAACAATTCCAACAAAAAAGAGCCTTTTTGAGGCTCTTTTTTTAACAGATATAATTTTAAAAGATTATTCTAAAATTTCCTTGTATTCATCAACATTGTTAAATAATTCATAATCGATTTCGTTTTCGTTATCAGCAATAACAGCCGCAACAGCCGCATCTGATGTAACGTTCAAAACCGTTCTCAACATTTCCAAAATTCTGTCGATTGCGAACAAGAATGCAAAACCTTCAACCAATTGTTGAGGAGTCAAGCCCAATCCGTTAAGGATTAACGCAATTGTGATAAGACCTGCACCCGGAACGCCCGCACAAGTACTTGATGCAACAAATGCAAAGAATGCAACTTGAACGATTTGTAACGGTTCAAGAGCAACACCGTATGCTTGAGTTAAGAAAATAACGGCAACTGTTTGGAACATAGCCGTTCCGTCCATATTTAACGTTGCACCCAAAGGAATTACAAATGAGCAAACCTTGTGAGAAATGCCTCGTTTTTCGCAACAAGCAATTGTCAACGGTAAAGTTGCAGAACTGCTTGCAGTACCGAATGCAACCATCATTGCTTCCGTAATTGACGAGAAGAAAATTGCAACAGGTACTTTACTGAAAGTTGAGATGAACAAAGGATAAATGATACAAAGTTGAATAAGCAAACCGACAACCAATATCATAAAGTAAGTTGAAATTGCCGAGAACACGCCTGTTCCGAATGATGAAACCGCAACTGCTGACAATGCAAATACACCGGGAGCAGCAAGGAACATAATCCAATCAGTAACTTTCATCGTTGCAGCGAATACTGATTCAAAAAATCCGACAATCGGTCTTGAAACTTCGCCAACCTTTGCCAAAGCAATTGCAAAAATTAATGTAAAAATCAAAACGGGAACCATATCGCCCATTGAAACCGCTGCGATGGGGTTTTGAGGAATCATATTAAGGAAGATATGAGCAAGATGACCTTGTTGTTCCAAAATTGCTTCCTGAACTTGTGCTTGAGCAGTCAATGCTGAAGATTGGCTGATAAATTCTCTTACACCTTCACCCGGTTTGAAGATAACAGCAAGAAGAGCACCGATTGTAACGGCAGTAAATGAAATAATTGCATAATAGCCAATCATTCTTTTACCGAACTTGCTGAGTTGGTTGCTGTCGCCAACACTTGCGATACCGACAATGATAGCAGAGCAAACCAAAGGAATAACAACCATTTGGATAAGTCTGATAAACAATTGACCGATAAAATCAAGTGCTCCGATAACAGCCGCAACCGTCAAATTCACATCGCCCGTAGCGGTAAATTTGTAGTTGTGTAAAATAAACCCTAAAATGATACCTGCAATAAGTCCCAAGAAAATGTGACCATTTCTTTTAATACCAAGACCTAATGCAATTAAGATTTGCATGTGTAGTTTCATGAAACATAATCCTTTTAATTATACTGTCTTTGTGTTAATTATTGTAGCCTGTTTTTTTTCAAATATCAAGAACGAATTATTTTTTTGTAAAAAATACGAAGATTTTTAAATATTTTGCCCGCAAATATTATTTGTAATACGATAAAAATAAAAATACAGGATAAAAATATGTCACTAAAAGATAAGCAATTTCACTTTATAGCAGCGGGCGGCGTCGGAATGAGTGCATTAGCGAAGTTTTTGCTCGAAAAAGGCTGCACTGTTACAGGCTCTGATATTTCAGAGAGCAAATATGTCAAAATGTTAAAAAACATGGGTGCAGATATCAAAATCGGACAAAAAGCCGAAAATATCAAACCGAAAATGACCGTCGTAATAAGTTCTGCGATTTCAGAAGAAAACCCCGAACTCAAAGAAGCAAGACGCTTGAATTTAGAGGTTCTTCACCGTTCAGACATGTTAAAATTGATATCCGATGATTTTTCGCAAGACAAAGATGCCATTTTCTTCGGATTTTCAGGTACTCACGGAAAAACAACAACGAGCGGACTTTGTTCTTATGTATTGAGCAAAGCGGGTAAACACCCGTCATACGCAGTCGGTGGCTTTATTCCCGAAATCGGTGACAATTCAAAATTCGATTCTGATAAAATTTTTGTTGCGGAATTAGACGAATCAGACGGAACCATCGTCAAATACAAACCCGATGTAAACGTCATTAACAATTTGTCATACGACCACCCCGATTTTTACAAAAACGGAATGTCTGACATTTACGTAACTTTCAAAAAATATATCGACGGAACGTCAAAAGACTCACTCCTTATAACAAATACCGACAGCGAAGGCTGCCGAGAATTTATAAAACTTATGCCCGAAAGAAATTTTGTCACATTCGGACTCAATGATGCCGATTATACGGCGAAAAATATTGAATTTGACGGATTTTTATCAAAATTTGATGTTTATTATAAGGGTGAATTTAAAGTTAAAATGGAAATGTCTATCCCCGGAATACACAATATTTACAATGCTTTAGCAGTATTTGCGGCATTAGATTTAAAAGGTTTCCACCCTGAAAATATGATTGAGCATTTTAAAACATTTACGGGAATGGGCAGAAGATTTCAAAAAGTCACAGAATTCAATAATATCAAGGTTTATGACGATTACGCTCATCACCCCGAAGAAATCGGAACGACCCTCAAAAGTCTTTCGGCATACAAAGGCGGACGAATTGTTGCGATATTTCAACCTCACAGATTTTCAAGACTTCAAAGCCTTTGGGACGATTTTTTGAAAGTATTTGATTCAGTTGATAAAATTTACGTCACAGATGTTTTTCATGCTTGCGAAGAACCTATTGACGGAGTAAACTCGGAACGGTTTGTAAACGAATTACAACATAAAGACAAAACCTACGTCGGCGGCGATATGCAAACGGTTGCGGAAAAAATTTATCCCGAACTCAAATCGGGCGACCTTGTTATCACGTTGGGAGCAGGCACAGTTACGCAAATAGGCGGTATTTTAAAGAAATTAAGCGAGAATAACTAACAATGAAAATTGAAAAAGACTACGAACTAAAAAAACATACGACATTTCAAATCGGCGGAAAAGCAAAAATCGTCTATTTTCCCGAAACTGTTGAAGAACTTGAAAAAGTTTTGAGCGAAAATCCGAACGCAATCGTTCTCGGAAACGGCTCCGATGTATTAATTTCATCGGCAGGAATTGACGAAGCGGTAGTTATTACAACCGAAATCAGCGAGTTTAAAATTGACGGAACAAAAGTCTATGCAACCTGCGGTGTTAAGGCACCCGTTTTGTCGAGAGAAGTTGCGGAAAAAGGACTTTCGGGAATGGAATTTATGTTCTGTATTCCCGGAACAATCGGCGGAATGGTTTATATGAACGCATCTGCACACAGTCAATCGATTGAGGAAATTTTCACATCTTGCAAAGTTTATGACGTTGAAAACAAAAAAGTTTTGACATTAAGCAAAGACGATATGCTCTTTGAATACAGAAAAACAGTTCTTTCCGAGAAAAAATATGTTGTTTTGAGTGCCGAATTTGAACTCAAACAATCGACAACGGAAGAAGTAAAATCGTTGATGCAGAGAAATGCCGAATTTCGCAAGCAAAAACAACCCTCGCTTGCCCTTCCGAATGCGGGAAGTATTTTCAAAAATCCCGAAAACGACTCGGCGGGAAGACTTTTGGAAAAATCAGGAGTTAAATCAAAAATTATCGGCGGAGCAAAAGTTTGGGAAAATCACGCAAACTTTATCGTAAACATCGGCTATGCAACGTCAAACGATGTTTTGAATTTGATGTATAAAATGTACAATGAAGTCAAAGTGCGTTACACAATTGAACTTCACCCCGAAGTAAAATTCATCGGTATCGCAAATGAGGAAGAAAAAGAAATATGGCAAACAATGACAACAATCAACAATTAAAATATCCGACAGACACAAGAATTGCAGTTCTTTGCGGCGGAATGTCAAACGAAAGAGAAGTTTCTCTCCGCTCGGGCAAAAATGTTTTTGAAGCCTTGCAAAGATTGGGCTACGAAAATTCAATTCTTATCGATGTAGATGAAGATATTGCAGAAACTTTGCACGACAACGAAGTCACGGTTGCATACAACGCTCTTCACGGTAAATATGGCGAAGATGGTTGCATACAAGGACTTTTGGAACTTTTGGGTATTGAATATACAGGTTGCGGCGTATTCGCAAGTGCGGCTTGTATGAACAAAGCAACGACAAAAAATATTTTGAAAAATTTTGACTATGTTCCGTTGATTAAGTCAGTTTTGATTAAAGCAGGGGAAGATGCTGAAGGAAAAGTTAAGGATTTAAAATTCCCCGTAATGCTCAAACCCGTTAGCGAAGGCTCAAGTATTGGTATGTACAAAGTCAATACGAGAGAAGAATTTGCCGAAAATTACAAAAAATCGGCAGAAATCGGCCAAGATGTAATGGTTGAAGAATTTTTGGTCGGAAAATCTTTGACAGTAGGTGTTTTGGACAACGGTGACGAAACATTTGCGACAGAAATTCTCGAACTTCGTCCCAAAACAGAATGGTACGATTACGAAGCAAAATACACAAAGGGAATGACGGAATTTATACTTCCTGCCGAACTTTCGCCAGAGATGACTGCAAAAGTTAAGGATATTGCGGTTAAAGCGTGCAAAGCGTGTGGTTGCAAAGGTGTCAGCCGAATAGACTTTTTGGTTGCTGATGATGTACCGTATGTTTTAGAAATTAACACAAGCCCCGGAATGACCGACGTCAGTGACTTGCCGGCACAAGCAGGTGCAATGGGCATTTCTTATGACGAATTAGTTTTAATGATATTAAACAATGCCGGATTGAACAGATAATGACAGAACATTTGGAAAAAGACAAAGAAAAACATAAAAGAAAGCCCGTACGCTCGAGCAAACTGCTGCTTTGTTTGAGGGCATTAATGATTGCTCTTATAATTTTCAGCAGTTACAAAATTCTTTGTTCGTCCAAATGGTACTATCCGCAAAAAATGTTCACTTCCGCAAAAAATAAAAACGTTGCAATTGTCGGAACGTACATAACTTCGCCTGACAAAGTTTTGAATATCATGAAAAAGGTTGAAATTCCGAAAAGACCGTTGTATATGTTAGACGTAAAAGGTTTTGAAGATAAAATTTCCGAAATAAAAACCGTAAAGTCGGTACATATCAGAAGATATTGGTTTCCCGCAAGAATGCAGATTGTCATTGAGGATAAAATGCCGGTATTGATGATTGCACCGAACGAAACGGCAAAACCTGCGGCATTTTTCGTGGAAGACGGAACTTTGTTGAGTGCCGATTTGTTACCGAAAAATGAAAAATTATATCCGTTAAAGGTCATTACAACAGGAGAACAAGACAATTTTATAAAATGGAACGAAGATAAAATCAATTTTTTCCTGAATTTGGCTGACAAAACAAGACAATATTCGGGCGAAGAAGTCGAATACATTGATTACAGACAACCACACAATATATTTATCAAAATCAAATCCGTCCTGATTGACATTGGAGAAGCAGACGGAACCATCGATAAAAGATTAAAATCCATAAAAACTATTCTTGCAAATTTGGATAAAGTTGACAAAAAAATAGAATACGTGGATTTAAGATGGGAAGTTACAAAATTTATAAAAATCAAAGGAAAAGGGCAACAGTACAATGAAAGCAACACTAATCCAACTGAACATGAAATCGGCTGATATTGAAGAAAACAGCGACAAAATTAAACAATATATTAACGAACAAAATTCCGAAGAATTAATTATTTTCCCGATGTTGGCAATTACAGGCATAAATTGCTGCGATTATTTTAAAAATCCCGAATTTATAGAGAAACAAAATGCAGTTCTTGAGGAAATTACAGAACTTTCAAAACAACGGGATATTATAATCGGTATTGCGGAAAAAGCAGAAGACGGGCTTTATAACTCGGTTGCACTCCTTTCTAACGGTAAGAAAAAAATTCTTTGCCGCAAAAAAGATTTAACAATGCAAGAGCAAAAATATTTTAAATCAGGCGAAGGTCCGACAGATATCGAATATCACGGAAGATTAATGACCGTAACGCTCGACAAGGTTAAAGACTGCAAAACAGACATCTTGTTGAACTTGCATGCCGAAAATTTCCAAATGGATAACTTCATGAAAAGAAATGCCAAAAAATCTTTCCCCGAAATCAGAGTAAATCCTGTATGCTTAACAGGTTCTCTGCTTTTTGACGGAAGAAGTTATTTTTCGACAAAAAATGGGGTCAAAATCGTTGAAGCACCTGCATTTGAAGAATGCAAAATCTGCTACGACGAAAATATTGAATACAAAGGATTTGCAGAAAAAGAAATCAACATTTATGATGAAACAGTTGATGCCATAACCTTTGCAATCAAAGATTTTTGCAAGAAAAACGGATTCAAAAAAATCGTTCTCGGCTTATCAGGCGGTATCGACTCAGCCCTTACTGCCGCAATTGCTTGCCGTGCAATAGGCAGCGAAAATGTAACAGGTATAACGATGCCGAGCGAATACTCAAGTTCAGGCAGCGTCGATGACAGCGTCGAACTTGCAAAAAATTTAGGAATGAAATGCAAAAATATTCCGATTAAACCTTTGTTTGAAACATTTGTGGATAAAGTTCAAGGTCAAAAATATAACGACCTTGCGGAAGAAAATTTGCAATCACGTTTGCGTGGCATAATTTTGATGAATTATTCAAACCGCTACAATGCCCTCTTGATGGCAACAGGAAACAAATCCGAAGTTGCAACAGGCTATTGCACGCTTTACGGCGACACTTGCGGCGGATTTTGCGTACTTGCGGACATTTACAAAACAGATGTTTACAAAGTTGCGGAAAGAATTAACAAAGACAGAATTATCATTCCGACAAGCACTATGACCAAACCGCCGTCAGCAGAACTTCGTCCGAACCAAAAAGACACCGACAGTTTGCCCGAATACGACGTTTTGGACAAAGTTATCAAATTATATTTTGAAGAAAATATCGATGAGGAAGAAATTTGCTACATGCTTCCGAATAAGCCCGTAAAACAAATCATCAGAACGATTTTGAGGGCAGAATTTAAACGTAAGCAAATGACATCAGGCGTAAAACTTTCTGATCGCTCATTCGTTTGCGACATCGATTATCCCGCAATTTAATCAGCAAGGATTTTAAAATGACAAAAAACAGACTCAAAACTTTATTAACAACAACCCTTATTTTGACGGCAATGGTCGGGACTTGCGATTTCGCAAGCAATTCAGCCTATGCATCTTTGATTTTGCCAAGTTCAACCGCAAGCCAAATAACGGCAGCAGGTTATGAACCTTCCGAAATCGGATTTTACAAAGCCGCAAAAGACGGTAACTTAAAGGTTTTGAGTCTTTTTACCGAAGCAAATATTTTTGTAAATATGAAAGACAGTACGAGAAAAACGCCCGTTTACGTTGCAGCAGCGGCAGGACAGGCGAAAGCCGTAAGATTTTTCCTCCTTTGCGGAGCAGATATCAACGCACGTGATGAAAATATGACCTCTCCACTAATGGCGGCAATTAAGGCAAAATCTTATGAAACCGCACAAGTTTTGATTGACGCAAATGCGAACTTGAAAGTCGCTGACGACAACGGTTACACCCCTTTGCACTATGCCGTATTTAACAATCAAATCGGCATAACTCAACTGATTGCAACGCATTGGTGCGACATTGACGCAACAGACAACGAGGGCAATACACCGTTGTTTTACGCTGCGGCACAAGATATGGCGATTTTGCAAACATTAATCAATGCCGGTGCGGACAAAAACGGTTTGAACGGCAAAAACCGCACTGCTCTTCACAATGCGGTTTTGAAAAATAATATTACAAATGTCAGATTACTTCTTGATAACGGCGTAAACGTCAATATTGAAGATATTTACGGACATACCCCGATTCATTATGCTCAAAAAGGAAGCCAAATTTACAACATGTTGCTCGAATCGGGAGCAAGAGTAAACTAAACTCCTTTTCTCCAAACGGGAATCAAGATTAACATACAACTGATTGCAGCCGCAATCCAGAAGTATAATGCACCTGACCAACCGAAATTATCAACGAAATAACCTGTTCCGATACCCGACAAAATTGCACCGAGGTATCCGAACAATCCGCAAAATCCCGTCGCAGCCGATGCAACTTTCTTTGAACCCGACTCTACGGCACAAATTCCGCCGACAAACATTTGCGGTCCTGCCGTAAAGAAGCCGATACCGCCGATACAAAGATAGTCAATCACCGTGTGGAATAAGTCAGAGCCTTTGTTTTCCAAAAGTCCGAATACGCAAAGGGCAAAGCCGATTAAGAACAACATCGTAACGGGCATTCTTTTGCCTTTGAAAATTTTATCCGAAAATACACCCGCAAGTAACGTTCCCGCAATACCGAACAACGGTAGGAATGTTTGTTTTTGGGTTGCAACTTCCAAAGAATTGTCCTTAACATTGTGCAAATACTTGATAATCCAATCCTCAGTACCGCAACGGCAAATATAAACGAACGTGAAAGCAAACGCCAAAAGCCACATTGTCGGGTTAAGGAATACATATTTTTTCAAAATTTCAAAGAATGAAAGTTTTGCCTCTTCATCTTCTTCCTCGGGAGTTTCGTCCTTTTTGCCCTCTTTATAAAGTTCAACATCGGGCAAACCGATTGTAGTCGGCTTGTCGTGCATGTGAGTTGCAAGGTAAATACAAACAATTAAATTCACAATACCGGGGACAATAAACGCCGTTTGCCAGCCATAATGTGTAATTAACCAACCTGCGAGCAAAAATGCAATCGTCGTACCCAATTGGTGCGAAGTTGTCCAAAGCGACCAAACCGTTCCTCTTTCTTTATTCGACCACCAAAAAGCCAAAGACTTTGCAATTCCGGGGAAGCCCATCGATTGGAACCAACCGTTAACACCCCAGAAAAATGCCATTACAACCAACAAAATCGGTTGTCCGTGGACTGTAATATCTTTCGGAATACAAACAGGGCAAAGTGCAAAAAGGATATTCGCAATTGACGAGCAGAAAAGTGCCGTCGTGATGAATTTTCTTGCATCAGCCTTATCCGCAACAACGCCGTTGATGAACTTTCCGAACATATAGGCAAAATATAAAGCACTGCCGAGCAAACCCAATTGAAGGTTTGAATAACCCAAATCCTGTTCAAGTGCGGGCAAAGCGGTTGCGATGTTTTTTCTCGTCAAGTGAAAAACTGTGTAACCGATAAAACAAGAACTGAATATATCAATTCTGCCCTTTTTATAAGCCTTTGCGACTTCCTCATCATTCATTGTAACAGGAATATCCGCAGGTGCCTTAAAATAATCCACGATTTTTTTAAACATAAATAAACTCCACACAATTAAAATTTAATAATAAAAAAATTATCACAAAAAAGCCCCCGACTGTCGAGAGCTTTAAAGTCATTATTAAGATACTTAAATTAAACACCTTTTCTTAAAAGAGGTGTAAGTATCAACATACAAGCGATTGCAGATGCAATCCAGAAAATAAATGCACCGTTCCAACCGAATTGGTCGATAAAGAAACCTGTGCCTGCACCTGAAACGATTGCTCCGATATAACCTGATAATCCGCAGAAACCTGTCGCAGCCGATGCAACTTTCTTTGAACCAGATTCAACGGCACAAATACCTCCAACCAACATTTGCGGTCCTGCTACGAAAAATCCCATGCCCGCCAAGCAAGCAACGTCGATTATATCTCCGAGAACACCGCTGAAATGGTTGTGCATAATAACAAATACGCTGACGGCAATACCTGCCAAGAATATAAGGTTTACGGGAGTTCTGTGACCTTTGAACAATTTATCCGAGAAGAAACCTGCCGAAATTGCACCCAAAATTCCGAAGAACGCCAACGAACCGAATTTTGAAGTTGCTTCAGCCATATCGTCCCCACGTTCAACGAGGAACTTGATAATCCAATCTTCCGTACCGTATCTGCAAATGTAAACAAATACATAAGCAAGAGCCAAAACCCACATTGTTTTGTTGAAGAAAATATATTTTTTCAAAATATCAAAATAAGAAAGTTTTGATTCTTCATCTTCTTCTTCAGGAGTAGGAACAACGCCTTCTCTGTATTCTTCAACTTCGGGAAGACCTTTTGTTTGCGGTTTATCGTGCATTGTGCAATAAGTAAAGATACACATCAAAAGGTTAATAACACCGGGGATAATGAAAGCCGCTCTCCAACCGAATTTTACGATTACAAAACCTGCAAGCAACGCACCCAACATTGTACCGAATTGGTGAGATGTTGACCACAATGCCCATTTTGTACCTCTTTCGGTATTAGAGAACCAAAAAGCGAGAGCCTTTGCAATTCCGGGGAAGCCCATAGATTGGAACCAACCGTTAATACCCCAACAAAGAGCCATAAACAAAAGCAATACAGGTTGTCCTGCCGCCATCAGGTCTTTGTCAATGAAATACGGTCCCAAGCCCAACAAAATATTTGCCAATGCAGACATCAAAAGTGCAAATGTCATAAACTTTTTAGCATCTGCTTTATCGGCAATAACACCGTTGATGAACTTACCGAACGCATAAGTAAAATAAAGCGAACTGCCCAACAAACCTAATTGTAAGTTTGTATATCCCAAATCATTCTGAATTGCGGGAAGTGCAGGTCCAATGTTCTTTTTCGTAAGGTGAAATACCGTATAACCGATAAAACATGCCGAAAAAACATCAATTCTGTATTTTTTATACTGTTTGTCAATAACCTCTTTCGGTTCTGTTACAGGCAAAATCGGAGGTGCTTTAAAATAATTCAAAAATCCTTTTATCATTTACACAATCCTTTTTTATAACACTATATAATGAGTATTATTTCACAAAGAAATTAATATTTCAAACAAATTTGCAAACAAAATTTCAATAATATATAATATTTTTTATGAAGAAAATTATTGTCTGCATACTCTCAATTTTCCTGATTTTGGGCTTAACAGAAGCATCTTGTCTTATACAGGAAGTCGTAACAATAATTGAAGAATCGCAAAAAATCCATTCAAAATTAACCAAAGACGATATCCGAGCTTTTATTTCTTATTCGTATAAAAAGAAAAAAGAATTTATGCCCGAAGAAGTGGATATCAGAAAACCCGCAATCGGCACCAATCCTGACAAAAAAGCGATTATTATAACAGGTTGCTCGTACGCTTACGGATATTTGTTAAACGAAAAAGACTGCATTCACTCCGTTTTGTCAAGAATAACGGGCAGAACAGTCAGCAATCTCGGGACTTTAGCGGGCGGAATACGGGAAGTTGTTTGGTTTTTGAGAAATAAAGACGAACTGTCAAAACATATAAATAACGATTTTGACGTACAATACGTGATTTTTATCTACAACGAAGATTCAAAAAGAAAGGTATTTTATGACGAAAGTTTAAACTGTCCGCAAATGAAAATTAACAAGGACAAAACCATTGCGATTTTGCCCGATAATCCGATTTTCCATCTTTTTACATACAAATTGTATCAATTGATAAGATATGATTTAATGACAGAAAAAACAAAAAATGAAATTTTTTCTTTGTATTTCAAAACAATAGACAACGAAACAAAGGAACTTTTCCCGAACAGTCAATTCATCGTTTTGGATTATGCAAATGAATCCACTCCCGAATTACAGGATTTGGAAAAAGACGGAATAAAAGTAATAACTTTGGGCAAAGAACTCAACGTTGATTTGCACCAAAAACAATTTAAAGCATCTGATAATAATCACCCGAATGCAAAAGTTTGGGACTTGACAGCAAAAATGCTCAAAGAAAAATTAGACCTTTAATTTTCAGACAAAAACACAGAAAGGCACCTTAATGATAAAAAAAATTGCAATAAATATCATATTGTTGATATTAGTTTTGGTTATTATGGAACTTGCCTGTGCATTATTTGAAATAACAAAAAGACTTTTTGAACCGTTTGTTGTTCCTGATGTGAAAATACCGTTCAAAGAAAGAGTAATAGACTATTTTTATTGGTTAAAAGATTCATACACAATGAAAAGAGAATTTAACCCCGCCAAAAGAAATATCAGATACCCCGTGGTAATGAATTCATCAAAAAGACCGATTTTAATAAGCGGTTGTTCATACGCATACGGTTTTTTAATTCCCGAAAAAGAATGTCTGCACTATATTTTAGCCCACAAAACAAACCGAACAGTGAGCAATATCGGCATTACAGGCGGTTGTCCTATTGAAACTCTGTACTATTTCAGACACAAAGATTTGTTGGCTAAACAAATGAATAATAATTTCGATATCGAATACCATATTTATGTATTCTTTGAAGGTCAAAAAAACAGACTTTTCATCGATAATTCATCCTGTGTTCAACAGTACAAAATCGATAAAAAGACAAAAGAAATAACCTTTTTACCCGATAAATTCATTTATCATCTTTTCATGTATTTGGAATATAAAAAACTCAAAGAAATGTTCATTCCGAAAGAAGAACAAGACGAAGTGTATAATTTGTTTATGAGAGCAATATATAAAGAACAAAAGAAAATTTTTCCCAACAGCAAAATGGTAATTTTTTCATACACAAAAGAAGATGACAACGCATTAAAAGGACTTGAAAAAGAAGGAATACAGATTATAAACCTTGGAGAAGAAACAACAATCGACTGGAAAAGCGGACGATATAAAGCAATAGATCGCAGCCACCCGAACGGACTTTTGTGGGAAGAAGCGGCAAAAATTCTTCAACGTAAATTGAACTTGTAAAAGCGGTCAAATGTAAAAGATTATAAAGAAAAAGATTGCAAAGAAAAGTTTTTATAGTATTATAAAAAAGTCAGAAAACTCATAAAACCCCACGTTAAACATGAACTTGAAGATTCGCTAAAATCTTCGGTAAAATTCATGTTTTTTTAATTGTTTAAAACTTAACAAATGAAAGGTAAACCAGTGGAAGAAGTTAAAGAAACAAAGGAACTCAATTCCGAACCTAAAAGAAGAAGAATCGAAAGAAAAGAAGAAGTTCCCGCACAAAGCGAATGGAAAGAACAAGTAATTCAAATCCGTCGTGTAACAAAGGTTGTTAAAGGCGGTAAGAAATTATCCTTCAGAGCAATCGTAATTGTGGGTAACAAAAAAGGACAAGTCGGCGTAGGCTGTTCAAAGGCTGCAGAAGTTATTACAGCAATTCAAAAAGCAGTAGCAGACGGCAGAAAGAACTTAGTTGACGTACGTTTATTCAATACAACAATTCCTCACCCTGTAACAGGACGTTCAGGTGCAGGCAGCGTAATGCTCAGACCGGCATCACAAGGTACAGGTGTTATCGCAGGCGGTGCAGTTCGTGCAGTACTCGAACTTGCAGGTATCGAAAACATTTTGAGCAAATCATTAGGTTCAAAATCACCTCTTAACGCAGCAAACGCAACAATCAATGCACTTAAATCATTGAGAAACTTCAAAGAAGTTGCTGACAAGAGAGGCATCTCACTTAAAGACATGCTCAATTAGTAGAAGGGATTAAACAATGGCTAATAAATCAGAAAAAGTAAAAATTAAACTTGTAAGAAGCCTTATCGGTGCAACAAAGACTCAAATCAAAGTTGTAAAAGCATTGGGCTTGAACAAAACAAACGATGTTGTTGAACATGCTCCTTCTGCAACAGTAATGGGTATGGTAAACAAAATTTCTCACATGGTAGAAATTGTTGACTAATTGAAACACGAAAGGTACATAAAATGGCAGAACAAATAACATTGGAAACATTGGCTCCGCAAGAAGGTGCAACTTCCAAATCAAAAAGAGTCGGCAGAGGCAGAGCATCAGGACACGGAAAAACATCTTGCCGTGGTAACAACGGTGAAGGACAACGTTCAGGACGTTCTTCAAAGAGAGGTTTTGAAGGCGGTCAAATGCCCGGATACAGACAAATGCCGAAATTGAAGGGCTTTAAGAACTTCAATGCACTCAATTATGCAGAAATCAACGTAAGCGACCTTGAAAAATTAGGATTGGAAGAAGTTGATTTGACAGTACTCAAAGCAAGCAAGAAGGCTGCTGCAAACGCAGACGAACTCAGAGTTTTGGGTAACGGTGAAATTTCTAAAGCAGTTGTAGTAAAAGCAAGATACTTTACTGCATCAGCAAAAGAAAAAATCGAAAAAGCAGGCGGAAAGGCTGAATTAGTATAATGCAACAACCGAAAATACAACCGCCGAGCGTTGACGACTTGAAAGCAATGTTTCAAGTTTCAGGCTTAAAACAGAAATTACTTTTCACATTTTTGATGATGATAGTATTCCGTTTTTGCACACAGTTACCGCTCTTCGGTATCAACAGCGAAGTATTTAAAAATATTGCATCAGGAAACAATATCGTCGGATTTTTAGATATGTTCTCAGGCGGTGCTTTGGGAAATGTATCTATCATCGCACTCGGTATCGGACCTTACATCACGTCATCAATTGTAATGCAATTGTTGGCTGTTGTAATTCCGCAACTTGAGAAACTTCAAAAGGAAGAGGGCGAAGCAGGCAGAAGAAAAATTGCACAATACACGAGAGTATTTACCGTTGTAATTGCGATATTCCAAGCACTTGTCTTTGTTTTATTCTTGATGAAAAGTGCAACAGCGGCGATTATGCCAGATGTAAATCATTTCTTATTCGTTGTAGGTTCGGTAGGTATTTTAACGGCAGGTGCAGTATTCACAATGTGGCTTGCCGAATTAATGACAGAAAGAGGAATCGGAAACGGTGCTTCAATGATAATTTTCTGGGGTATTTTGTCCCGTATTCCTTTTTACTTCAGAACGACTGCACAAATC
>CAKVJR010000030.1 GCA_934754855.1 uncultured Candidatus Melainabacteria bacterium | reverse complement strand
GAAAGACTTGAACATCGCTTTGTCTAAAGGGTTTTCCTCATCGAGATACTTCTCGATTTGTTCTCGAAATTCGACTTCTCTCGTTCGATGTTCGATTTTATCTGCGATGAAAATGATTTTTTCAAAATCTGACATCATACACTTACCAATCGTGTGAAGTCTTATCGCAGAAAGAATTTCAGGGTCATCAACTCCGTATTTGTCTTTCGCAAGCCAAGCACTGACAGGTGCGTGAATGGTTTTTTTGTTGTCTTTTTCTGTTTCATCAAGGTCGGGCGTATGTTCACGTGCGATTTTTTTTGAAAGTTCAAAGTCCATACATTTTGCACAATCGTGCAAAAGCCCTGCTATATAAGCCTTTTCGGGGTTGCAGCCGAAACGTTTTGCGAGTTGTTCTGCCATCTCTGCAACACCAATCGAATGCTCGTATCTTTCAGGGTTTAAGTCTTCTTTTAAGCATTTCAAAATTTCATCAATCGACATTTTTGTATAAGTCGTGTTCATAAATATATTTTTTAACCTCTTTTGTTGTCAAATCGTTTAACGGCAAGCCTTTTGCCGTTCTTTTCCGAATTTCCGTCGAAGAAACATGAATTTTCGGCATTTTCAATCTTTGAAAATTGTAGCCGTTATTTTTTAATTTTTCAAATTTTTCCTTGTCAAAATCTTCATCTCGAGGCAAAACGACAAAATCTACAAGCGTTTTCAACTCGTCCGTATGGTACCAAGTGTCGATTTTTGCAAAAGCATCGTCCCCGATTATGAAATACGGTTTTTCACTTAAATTATATTTTTCGTAAAGTTCTTTTACCGTAACGTAGGTATATGAGGGCGTTTCCCTATGAAATTCGATATCGGAAACTTCAAATTTTGACTCATTTTCGACGAGCAATTTTGTCATGTTTAACCGATGCAAAGCCTCGTCTTTATTCTCGTGTAGAGATTTATGAGGGGGCTTTGCTGCGGGTATAAACAAAATTTTGTCTAACTTCAACGTTTCCGAAACGAACTTTGCAACCTGCAAATGTCCGAGGTGAGGCGGATTGAACGTTCCTTGATACAAACAAATTTTCATTATCTGAAAGTTGCTTGCGGGAACGCTTTTAGAATGCCTGAGCGGATTTTGTTCATTTCTGTATCAATGATTTCGTCCGTGAGCGTTGCTTCGGGGTTTTGAAGTTTAATTCTGAATGCCATACTCTTGAAACCTTGCTCGATGTGTTCGCCTCTGTAAATATCGAACAATTCAGAGTTTTTGAAGAGTTTGTTATCGCAAGATTTTTTGATGACCTGACTGATTTTTTCGTAAGATGCATCATCATTGATTGCAAATGCGATATCTCTTTGGATTTCGGGGAATTGAGGAAGTTTTTTGAATTTAATAACCGTTTGCGGTACGTTTTTCAAAATTTCTTCCAAATCCAATTCAAAAATATAGATTTTTTGATTTGATTTCAATTTTTCGGTCAAAATCGGGTGAACTTCACCAAATACACCAACGAACGGCATTCCCTTGCCCAAAAGGTTGATTTTTGCACTTCTTCCGGGGTGGAGATATGAAACATCTTCGCAAGGAGTAAGTTTAATTCTTTCTCCAAGGCTCAATGTGTCGAAAAGGCTTTCCATTACGCCCTTGAGGGTATAGAAGTCAACCGTGTTTTTGGTTTTCCAAATACCTTTTTCCGTATCGCCTGTCAAAATGCCCGAAAGAGTCAATGTTTCTTTGACACCGCTATGTTCTCTTGTCGGTGTTTCTGTAGCAAAGTATGTTTTGCCCATTTCAAAAAGTCTGATATCTTTGTTTCCGTTGTCGTAATTGTTTTTAAACGCATCGAGCATATTAACAATGAGCGTTTGTCTGAGCATTGTTGCATCTTCCGATTGAGCATTTTTAACTTTTACGGCTTGGTCGGGATTGTATTTCAAACCGAATTTTTTGAGCAACGGTTCGCCGATTAATGATGAAGACATTGCTTCATAGAAACCGTGCCCGAGGAAAAGATTTTCGATTTTTTCTTTTACTTTTGTTTCAAAAGTAATTTCGGGAGCCATCGTTTTTCTCGGCAAAGTCGCCTCAACATTATCATAGCCGTAAATTCTCGCAACTTCTTCGATTAAGTCGATTTCACGATAAACATCGGCACGTCTTGCACCCGGAATGAGGAAGTATGCTTCGTTTTCGTTTCTTTCAACCATTTTGAAATTCAATCTTTCAAGAATGTCGCAAGCCACATCGGGGTTGATTTCTGCACCCATAACCTTGTTGATTTGTGAAAATCTCAAAGGAACTTTGAATTCTTCAAAAGTGTTGTTTCCTGTTTCTGCAATGCCTACAACTTTGGCATCTGCAAGTTCGACTAAAAGGTCGATGGCTCTATAAAGAGCGGGTTTTGTTTTGTCAAGGTCAACACCACGTTCAAATCTTGCACTTGCTTCGCTTCTGTAGCCGATGCTTCTTGCTGATTTTCTGTTGCAAGCGGGGGTGAAATATGCTGATTCGAGGACGATATTTTTAGAATTGTCGTCAATTCCGCTGTTAAGTCCGCCGAATACACCGCCAACGCATACGGGAGATTCTTTTGTCGCAATCAAAACCGTATCGTGATTGAGTTTTCTTTCAACTTCATCGAGCGTTACGAGTACTTCGCCCTCGTTTGCACGTCTTACGCAAAGATATCCGTTCAATTTGTCTTTGTCAAATGAGTGCAACGGTTGACCGTATTCCAAAAGAACGTAGTTTGTAACATCGACGATATTGTTAATAGAGCGAATACCGCATGCTTCAAGACGTCTTTTCATCCAATCGGGTGACGGTTTAACTTTCAAATCTTCCAACACGCCGACTGAGTAGTACAAGCAGGTTTCGGGGTCTTTAATTTCTACCTCAAAGTTTGCTTTATCGTAGTTTGCATTTGCGGGTGAAAATTTGAGTTCACGTTTGTAAATTGCCGCAAGTTCTCTCGCTACACCGACAACTGACATTTCATCGCCACGATTTGCAGTCGGAGCAACATTCAAAACGATATCTTCTTTAATGTTTAACAATTTTTCGAGCGGTTGACCGAGTTCGATATTGTCGAAAAGTTTGTTCAAAATCAAAAGACCGTCTTCTTCCTGCATATTTTCAAGAGCGAGTTCGTCTTGAGAGCAGAGCATGCCTTCTGAAACAACCCCTCTGATTTTAGCGGGAGTAAGTTCAAACTGTTCGCCTGTTTTTCTGTTGAAAACTTTTGAACCGACGGAAGCGTAAGGAACGATTGCACCGACGAATACGTTTTGAGCACCGCAAACGACAGTTCTTGTTTCGTTTCCTTTGTCAATCGTAACCAAGTGCAAGTGGTCTGAATCGGGGTGATTTTCGATGTTTGTAATCTTTGCGGTTACAATGTTCGTAAATTTTGCACCGATTTTTTCTATATCTTCAACTTCAAGTCCACTCATAGTAAGCGATTCTGCGATTTCTTCCGCTGATAAATCATGTAAATCTACAAATTCGTTAAGCCATTCTATTGATATAAGCATATTTTCGCCCTTTTTAAATCTTTATTTTTACAAAATAATATTAATATAAATATATTTCAAAGTACATGCCCAAAAAAGTTATGCTTTAAATTTGTTTATGATAGAATAATAGCGTGGTTCAGAACAGAAAGGTAAAAATATGAAAAAACTTTCACCGCTTCAAAAAGAAAGATTAAACTATCAACCGAAATTGCCGTCAGTATTGGCAAACGGCATTAATAAACTCGTTTTAAAACAAGGCGAAAAAACTCAATCGGTTGCAGACCAAAAAGAAATTCAAGAATTATTTAAAAATTCATACGGTATGCCGACCGTAACTTTTGAAACTTCTGATAAAGAAGAAAAAAGACCCGCTAAAAATATCGGTGTAATTCTCTCAGGCGGACAAGCCCCCGGCGGACACAACGTTATTGCTGGTATTTTTGACGCTTTGAAACAAGCAAATCCCGAAAACAAACTCTATGGTTTTCTCGGCGGTCCTTCAGGTATCATCGACGGAAAATATATCGAATTGACTGACGAAATCATCGATTCTTACAGAAACACAGGCGGATTTGATATTATTGGTTCAGGCAGAACTAAACTTGAAACAGAAGAACAATTTGAAAAAGCACTCAATGTTTGCAAAAACCTCAACGTTACTGGTATCGTAATCATCGGTGGTGATGATTCAAACACTAACGCTGCACTTCTTGCAGAATGGTTCTTGGCTAAAAATGCAGGCATTCAGGTTATCGGCTGCCCGAAAACAATCGATGGCGACTTGAAAAACGAACAAATCGAAATTTCTTTCGGTTTTGATACTGCAACAAAAACTTATGCAGAACTCGTCGGCAACATTCAACGTGACGCAAATTCAGCTAAAAAATATTGGCACTTCATCAAATTGATGGGCAGAAGTGCATCTCACGTTGCACTCGAAGTCGGTTTGCAAACTCACCCGAACATCACTTTGGTATCAGAAGAAGTTGAAGCAAAGAAAATGTCTTTGGCTCAAGTTGTTGATATGATTACAAAAGTTGTTGTTGCAAGAGCAGAAAAAGGCAAAAACTTCGGTATCGTTCTCGTTCCGGAAGGTTTGATTGAATTTATCCCCGAAGTTAAGGCTATGATTGCAAACTTGAACGATAAACTTGCCGAACTTGAAAAAGATGAATCATACAAAAACGCATCAACAGACGCTGAAAAATTTGAAATTATTACAAAAAATCTTGAACCCGAAAACGCAAAAGTGTTCAACTCTCTTCCTGCTATGATTAAGGCTCAACTCCTTATGGACAGAGATCCTCACGGCAACGTTCAAGTTTCAAGAATTGATACTGAAAAACTCTTAATCGCTATGGTTAGAGAACAATTGAACAAATTGAAGGCAGAAGGCAAATACAACGGTAAGTTCTCGGATTTGGCTCACTTCTTCGGTTACGAAGGACGTTGTGCATTCCCATCAAACTTCGATGCTGACTACTGCTACGCATTAGGCTTCAATGCATTTGCTTTGATGAACTTCGGTTTGACAGGTTACATCTCATCAATCAGAAATCTTACAGCACCTGCTAAAGATTGGGTTGCAGGCGGTATCCCGCTTACAATGATGATGAACATGGAAAAACGTCACGGCGAAATGAAACCTGTTATCAAAAAAGCACTCGTTGAAATTGACGGACCTGTATTCAAGTTCCTTCAAGACCACAGAGAAGAATGGGCTAACAATGAAGAATACCTCTTCCCCGGTGCTATCCAATACTTCGGACCTTCTGAAGTTGCTGATATCACAACAAGAACTCTTGCTCTTGAAAAAGCGTAGGTCAAAATTTTCAAAACGAAACAGCGGTCAAAAGCCGCTGTTTTTTTGTGCTGAATTTCCGTCTTAAAATTTTTCGCAAATAATTATTGATTTACAATTTTTTCAACGTCCGAGTAAATTTTTTCAAAAGTATTTTCCCAATCGTCATATTTTTTGTTTTGGTAAACTTTAATTGAGTTATACCAGCCGGAATCGTTGCCGTTCAGGGTAAACCAACGATAGTCGGGATAATAATTAAATATGCCGAAAGTTTTTTGCCCGAGTGCCGCCGACAAATTCAAAATCACGTTATCCGTTGAAACAATCAAATCCATATTTTCGATTGCCGCAGCAGTTGTTTCAAAACTGTCCAAAACTTTTGCCAAATCTGTAATTTTTGAATATCTTTCGCAAGTGGTCAAATCCTTATTATTATTGACTTGCAGCGAAAACAATCGGACATTTTTGTTGTCCGCCAATTTTGAAATCAAATCTGCGGGAATATCCCTGTTATCGCCCGTGTAGTTCTCTTTTCCGTTAAAAGCAATTCCGATATTGAATTTTTTGTCTTTAATGTATTTTTCTCGAAAATCCTTGATTTTTTCCTCTGAAACGGACAGATATTTATCTTTTCCTATCATATTTTGGTCTGTAATTTTGAAAACGGAAATTAATTCCATCAAGGGGATTTGTCTGTCATATTCAATGTTTTCGTACTCTTTTGTGTCGGGAACGACTGTTATATCGGGAAAATTCGGTTTGATTAACGAAAATAACTGCGGTTGGACTTTAAAAATTATATCTTTAGCAAGATTTTTGAGTTTGGGAACAAATCTGCAAAACATTATTGTGTCCCCAAAACCTTGTTCATATCTGACTAACAGTGTTTTTTGAGATAAATCTTCTTTTCCGTCCCACAATTTTTCCGTGACGTTCGGGTATTCTGTGGCACCGTTTTCTTTGAAAAATCTTCTGAAAAGGTATTTGTGTGCCTCATCAAAAATTTTATTGTTAAAACATCTGCAACCGTAGTCATAGCAGTCATTTTCGGTTGGATTATTCGCCAAAAGTTCTTTTGTGTATTTTTTGAATTTTTCCAACTGCTTATTTTTTCCCGTAACGAGAATTAAATTGTCCAAAAATTCTTTGTTTTTGGGCATGATTTTGTGGGCTTTTTCAAAATATCTGATTTGTCTTTCCCAAAATTCTGATTTATAAACATTTTCATACAAATGTCCCAAAACGTTGTAAACATAAGGATTTTCTTTTATGTATCCGATATATTTTTCGTAATATGAAATTGCGTTTAATTTATCGTCTTTGTCAAAATAGTAAATATCGCCGATTTGTCTGAAAACATCGGGATTAAAGGTTTTAAACCCTGTCGCTTTTTTCATGCAATCAATCGCACAATCGAGCGAATTAAATTCCTTGAAACAAATTCCTGCAGTTGCCCAAAAATTGCTTGTATTGTACTCTTTTTCGTCAACAAATGCTGTTATGCAATCCAAAATCAGGGTGGATTTTTCGTAATCTTTATTATTTATGTAGGTGTATAATTTTTCAAAAAAGATTTTTTTGAGGATAGTTTTATAATTTTCGTAGTCTTTTTGGGGAATGTTTTTGTTTTTGGCATTATTTTCTTCAAAAAAAACTTCAAGATATTTTCTGCCGTTGAAAATATCATCTTTTTCAAAATATCCGATAGCAATTCCTAAAGAAAAATCCATTTTTCCGCCTGTCTTTTTTTCGATTTTAGCATATTTTGTAAAAAAATAATATTTTTTGACAAAACCTAATTAAAAATAATAAAATGGAGAAAATACAATTTTGGAGAATTTATGTCACTTGTTTCCGTTATCGTGCCTGTTTACAATGCAGAAAAATATTTGAGAAAATGTTTGGACAGTTTGATAAACCAAACGTTGAAGGATATCGAAATTATACTTGTTGATGACGGTTCGACAGATTCGAGCCTTGAAATTTGCATGGATTATGCAAAAAATCATGCGGGCATAAAAGTTTTGACTCAAAAAAATCAGGGGCCTTCCGTGGCGAGAAACAACGCTTTGAAAATTGCGTGCGGAAAATATATCGGCTTTGTGGATTCTGACGATTTTGTAGAGGCGGAAACGTACGAAATTGCGGTTAAAGAATTGGAAGAAAATCCTGATGTAAACCTCGCCATTTGGGGGGTTAAGGTCGTTTCCGACGACAATTTGGCTTATGTTAATTGGTTTCAGGATTATTATTTTAAATTCCCTCATTCGGGCAAAAAAACGGTCGATGAGAATATTCTTTTTGACACTGCTGTTGTTCCTTGGAATAAATTGTATCGAAATTCAGTCATCAAAGAGCATTCCGTGATTTTCCCCGAGGGAAAATTGTATGAGGATAATGCTTTTTGGTGGAAATATGTTGCTTGGTGTAAAGAGGTTATTTTTATTAATAAACCGCTCCATTTTTACAATATGCGTGAGTTTTCTCTTCGGGGAGAAGTTATCCACAAGAAGTCCGAACGTGAGGCGGACAGAATTTTTATGATTGAAGATGTTTATGATTTTTATGTCAAAAATAATCTGACGGATAAAAAACAAATCCTCGATAAATTGTTCCTGAATGCCTTTACCGATGCGTATAAAGAAACTTCTGACAGAATAAGTGTAACGCTTTTGGCGAATAATCTTGCAAAAAAAATGAATTTGAAAAACAGTGAGGTTAAAAAAGTTAAGTTATTCGGGGAATTTTTGGAGAAAAAATGCGAGTTTTTATCGGCTGCAAACGATGAGTTTGACGCTGATTTGGCAATTATTGACAAGACAATGTCCGAAAGCGATATTCAAAAAGCGGTTTCCTGCGTGAAAAATAACACGGCTTATTTTGTTGACGATGAAAATATTAAAAATGACATTTTTATTGCCCACGAAAAACTTTCAGAGGCAAAAGATGCCATGACCGCTTTGATAACGGATTATATGTCAAAACTTTCGATTTCTGATGAATATACCTTCATAAATGATTTCTTTTTGGCGTTTCCGTCCGCTGATGAAATGCAAAGCAGTGTCGAAGTTTCTCAGATAATTACGAAGTTTTTGAGTGATTTGTACGGAAAACAAAAAACGGACGAAATTATTAAATTCGGCAAAATTATTCTTTTGCTCTATCCGAATGAGTACGAAACGTACAGGATTTTGGGCGACACGTACCTGTTTATGAAAAACGAACCGCAAATCGCATTTACGTACTACAAAAAATATACTGAATTTATAAAAGATAACGATTCTGTTTTGAACGTTATGGCGGATATTTGCGGACAATACGGAGATGTGTTTAATCAGTTGTTATACAAACAACAAGCGGCTCAATCTTTGACAAAATCGAACTGAATATCGGGAAATTTTTTGTTTAAATCAAGATAATTTTCGGGAAAATTAATGTTTTTTAGCGTTTCCAATACCGTTTTTGCAAGTTCTTGTTTCAAATTGTCGTAACTTTCAAATTCGCCGATATTTTGTGCCATAAACCTCAAAAAAGCCTCTTTGTATTTTTCAAACAGACCTTGTTCGTTCAAAAATTTATAAATATTTTCCGTAACGTAAAATAAATTTTTGTGATAATCAATATCGACAATACTTTTGCTCATAATGGACGATTGATGTCTTCTGTAAACATACAAAGGCTTGTCAATGACGTAAATTTCGGGATATTGGGTATAAAATCGCCAATAAAATTCAACATCTTCAAAAAGTTTGTCCTCTGTCCAAAAAATTTTTTCGTTAAGACAATCTTTTCTGAACATTTTGTTCCAAGAATATGCGGGATATTTTGTGAGTATTTGCGGAGATAATGTCAAAAAACCCTCTTTTTCGTTCATCAAATCGGGAAATGTGAACATTTTTGTTGTTTTTTTTTCGTTTTCCCAAAAAATAAAGGATTTTATCCAAACCGCCGAAACATTTGTCTTTTCAAGTTTTTCATGCGGTAATTCCAAAAAATCAGGCATAACAATATCATCAGCATCAACACATGCAATGTATTTTCCACGTGCCTCTTTGATTGCAAGATTTCTCGCTCCTCCGGGACCGATATGTTTTTTTGTTTTTAAAATTTTTATCCTATGGTCTTCTTTTCCATATTTTTCAATGATTTTTAAGGTTTTATCCTCGCTGCCGTCATCAACGCAAATTACTTCAAAATCTTTGAACGATTGAAATAATACACTCTTTAATGTTTGTTCTATATATTTTTCAACATTGTAGGCTGGTATTATTATCGAAAATTCGACCATTTTGTTTTCCTAATAATCTTCCCTTTTTTATTAAATCATATATTAAACTTTTAATTTATTTGTTAAGTTTTGTAACACCAAATTTAAGAAAAATCGACAAAAATTAAAGTATATTCATGTTTTTGCCGATATAATGCATGTGTACGGTAAGAAATGAGGTTACAAATGGGTAACACAATTGGTAATAATAAATTTTTAAGATTAACATCTTCTTCAACGGCAGCAAAGTCAAAGACTTCGCAATTAAATCAAGTAAAAAGTGCCGCTAACAATATTAAACAAGCCCAAACCTCATACAGAGCAGGTAATGTTCAGAACAGAAATACTCAAAGTATTTTCTCTTCACAAAGTTCAACGCCTTCTTCAAGAACATCAGGTGGAAAAACAGTATCTTATGAACAATTTACCCAATCTCTTACCGGCAAAAAAATTGATGAATTAACACAAGCAGAAAAAGCACAAATGCAATTAGTTGCTGCATTTGCAGATGCTGACGGTGACAACAAAATCAACGAAACAGAAGCAAAAAATCTTGCTGCTTTAGATGGCGATGACAAAGAAATTACTCAAAAAGATATCGACAAATTGTATGAAGAACTCGGTGTAACAACAGAGGCTGAATTGGAAGATTTGATCGCTGATATCGATGATATTTTGAACGGTGGTTCAACTTCCGCAACTTCATCATCAAGTTCAACAGCAGCAACCGCATCTTCAAGTTCAACTGCTGCAACTTCTTCAACAAGTTCAACAGCCGCAACTTCAGGTACTCAAGCAGTAAAATTCCAATCTGATTCAAAAATTAATTCAACAACTTCAGGTGTTGAATTTGATGAAAAAACAGGTACTTATACAGTTAAAGTAGAACAATACAGAGACGGAAAAGTTCAAGACGATGG
The DNA here is from genome assembly GCA_934754855.1 of uncultured Candidatus Melainabacteria bacterium. Taxonomy (GTDB): domain Bacteria; phylum Cyanobacteriota; class Vampirovibrionia; order Gastranaerophilales; family Gastranaerophilaceae; genus RUG841. Next base: position 5,003 of record CAKVJR010000030.1, on the reverse strand, counting down.
TAATGGCGATACAAGATATCCTAACGGTTCTTTCTGGGGTATTGTAACAAACGCATATCCTGAATTAAAAGAATCTGATAAAGAAGCCGTTTACAAAATGATTGGCGAAATGAATGATTTCGATTGGGAAAACCACGTTTTACGTGCAGGCGATAGCCTTAAACTCCCTGTTTTGCAATATGATGAAAACGGTAATGTTACTGGATATCAAGAAAAAGCAAATGAAGTTAAAGAAACAGCAGCAACATCTTCAACTGGTTCAACTGCAGCAACATCTTCAACAGGTTCTGCCGCAGCAACTTCAGCAACTTCAGCAACAGGTTCAACCGCTGCAACCGCATCAACAGGTTCAACAGCAGCAACTTCAGGTACAACAGCATCAAAGAATGCTCAATACATTAACGATGTAATTGCAAACGCTGAAGAATTTTTGAAGAATGTAGAAGGTGATGATTATTCAGAATTTACTGCATACGTTGAAAAGAGCCTCGACAACACATCATTGTCAGACGCAGATAAACTTCAAATGTTCAACGATTTGTTGAAACTTGCAAAAAACGGTAACATCGGCTACGAATTTGTTACAAGTTTCGGCGACAAAATCAGCAGCGAAGACAAAGCAGATGCAGTTCTTAACCTTGTAAACGATAAAAATTACCAACCTCAAAATTATACAGACATCGCAAACGAATACGTATTGGCATCAATGAAAGATATGATTGCTGACGGAAATATCGACAAGGCATTGGAACTTGAAGATGCTTATAATAAGAGATTTGGCGAAAACAACAACACTTTGAGATACAGTTCAATTTCAACAGAAGATTGGGCAAATTATACGGCAGATCTTTATTCTGCAGCAGCAAAACAAGGCAGATTAGATGATATCCTCAAATTAGACCAATATGATTCTGTAACTGCTCTTCAAGACGGTGTTAAAGGCAAAAAAGAAGACGAACTTATGAACGAATTGTTCGCAAACTTGTCAGAAACTTTGCCCGATGAAATCAACCTTAACCAAGCAGATGCAGATGCTTATGAAATTAAACTCTCTTCAGGTTCTGTTGAAGAAAACTTGAACGAAGTATTAAATTCAACAACTCTTGATGACTCACAAAAAGCATACTACTTGAAGCAAATTATGAGCAGCAACGACTTCGTTTCAGAATTCAGAGATATGAAAGCCGGAAAACAAGAAGGTATGTTGAAAGACATTCTTGCACAAGTTGCAAAATATACTTCAGTATAACGGATTAAAAATTCAAAATAAAAAGACGGACTTAAAAAATCCGTCTTTTTTAGTTAAAAATATTTTGATTATTTTGCGTTTAATTTTTTGATAACCAAATCAGAAATATCTGACGCACCATAGAGAGCGGCAGGAACGATAAGAGTGTAGCCGTTTTCTCTTGCAACTGCTTTAACTGCTGCGTCGAATTTGTTGAAAAGTTCCTGACCTTTCTTTTCTTCTTGTTGTCTTAAAGCCATTGCTTTAGTTTGCAATTCTTTGTTATATTTTTCTTCTTTTGCTTTACGTTGAGATTCAGGAGTTTTTTCTAAATCTTTTCTTGCATCGAGAAGAAATTTTTGAACTTCGGTTTCTTGTCTTCTGATAGCATCATTTGCCTGAAGAGCTGCGGGGTATTTGCTCATAACGTAATCAACGTTAACGACGCCGTATTTTTCTGCTGCAACTGAAGGAAGTGCCATAACTGTCAATAAACCGATAGTTGAAAATATTTTTTTCATTTTTTACTCCTCTGAACTTTTTGATTTTTATTTTCACATTATTTTAAAAAAATGTCAATTATCACAAGCGGTGTTCGACAGATATTATCTTTTTGAAAAAATATGGTATTATAAAGAAAAGAGGGTTATATGACGCAGACATCGGAAAATATTGAACAAACGGAAAACACGAATGCGAAAACGGACGAGTTCGGAGTCGGAATAAAAATCGGTAAAAAGACCGTAACGGCTGTATTTCTTTTGATTTTGGCAGTTGCGATTGTTCTCGGGATGAAAATTTTTAATAAAAGTTTTTATAAAACCGTCGCATTGCCTGATAAAAAATATTATAAAGATGTTGTTCAATTTTCCTATCCGAGAAAATGGATTCCGCTCGGAAAAGTTTTTTATAATCCGCAAAGTATCCCGAATTTGTTGACATTTTTTGTCGCAACCGTAAATCCCAAGGAGATTGTCGAATGTCAGTTTTTCTCGACACAAATGGAAACCGATAACGGGAATGAATATTATTCGACGAAAAAAAGGGCGAAAGTAAATCCCGAACAGTATTTTGCGACTGCGGTTATGAAAATGTCCCCGACGGCAAAAGATTTGAGATTGGTAAAATCTTATAAACCGACGTACCTTGAATTACGCCGTGCAAAACTTGATAGAAACCTGCTGAGGGACGTTTATGCCGATTCAAATCCGACGAACGATAAGGGAATGGCAACTTTGGACAGTTTAACTTATTTGCCCGTTCATTATCTGTATGAATATGTTGAGGACGGAAAAACCATCTTGCACTTGATTGAGGGTCGTTTTGTGTTCTTTAACCAAGTGTATTCAAAATCAATGGATAATCAGGTTCCTGCATTGGTTTCGATAAAATATGTACAATGTGAAAACGTATTTTCTTATAAGGCAGAAAAATCTGTTTATTGGAAAAATTTTGGAATTTATAAAAATTTTAAAAATAATTTAAAAATTAATGAAGAGTGGGAAAAACTTGCCCTGAAAGAAAGACAGGATATTTTGGTCAATCTTCCCCAAGTTACTACGGTGACTCTTAACGGAGGCGGAAAATTTAATAACGAAGCCTTTAAAAATACTATTTACAACATTTTGTACCCCGATGAAGAATCAATGACCATGGCAAGATATTATTATGGTAAAGATTTGAAAAGTTTTTTGTTAAAATGGTTCTAAAAATCATTTTTGTACTAAACTCATGGTATCAAGAAATTTTTTTTGAAAGAAATGGTTTGGTATGAAAAAGACAATTTATAGAAATTTATTATTGATGGCATTGGTAATTTCATCTTATATCGGATTGTTGTTCTTTATTTCTAATGAAGGTTTGAAAAATCCGACAGCACTTCCCCGTCACGGAGCGATAGATGCGGAAATGATGGAGCAGGCAACAGATTTTACAGATGCTGATTTTCACGAAATTCAATTGAACAGAAATTTGATTGACTTGAAATAATCAATAATACGGCAAAATAATCGGACTTGATAAGGTTCGATTATTTTTTTTTGTTTAATTTATAAACAAAAAAATATTACTCGGTTGATAAAATAAAACTTGCTTGAAAGGGTTTAGCCGATATAATATTCATGAGAAATGCAGAACATTTTGAAGAAGGAGAAACAAAGTGGCAATTCAAATAACAAAAGAAGTTCAAGATATGTGTTGCATTTGCAAGGGTGCAAAACATGAACCTGCTCCGATTCCGCAAGAAGGCGAATGGACAAAGGTAAAAAGAATTGAACAAATTTCAGGTTTAACACACGGTTGTGGTTGTTGTGCACCGCAACAAGGTACTTGCAAACTTACATTGAACGTAAAAGAAGGTATCATTCAAGAAGCATTGGTAGAAACAATCGGTTGCTCGGGTATGACTCACTCTGCAGCAATGGCTGGTGAAATTCTCCCCGGAAAAACTATTCTTGAAGCATTGAACACCGACCTTGTTTGCGACGCAATCAACGTTGCAATGAGAGAATTGTTCTTGCAAATCGTATACGGCAGAACTCAAACAGCATTCTCGGAAAACGGTTTGCCGTTTGGCGCAGGTCTTGAAGACTTGGGTAAAGGAATTCGTTCACAAGTTGGTACAATTCACTCAACAAAAGAAAAAGGCGTTAGATACCTTGAACTCGCAGAAGGATATATTCTTGAATTAGGCTTGGATGCTAATAATGAAGTTATCGGCTACAAGTTCATTCACCTTGGCAAATTCACGGCAGCACTCAAGAAGGGTGTTGATTACAAAACCGCTTTTGAAAGCAACATCGGCACATACGGCAGATTTGCAGATGCAGTTAAAGTTATAGACCCCAGAAAAGAATAAGAGGTGTAAAATGGTAGAATTCGAAGGAAAAGACAGACGTGAGGCTACTATTGAAGCCGCACTTAAAGAATATGGTATCGCTTCATTAGAAGAAGCAAAAGCAATTTGCGATGAAAAAGGTATCAATGTTGACGAAATCGTAAAAGGCATTCAACCTATCGCATTTGAAAACGCTGTATGGGCATACACTTTGGGTTGTGCAATTGCACTTAAAAAGGGTATCAAAAAAGCAGCAGAAGCAGCAGAAGCAATCGGCTTAGGCTTGCAAGCATTTGCAGTTCCCGGCTCAGTCGGCGACGTAAGAAAAGTCGGTATCGGTCACGGTAACTTGGCAGCAATGCTTTTGAGAGAAGAAACAAAATGTTTCTGTTTCTTGGCAGGTCACGAATCATTCGCAGCAGCAGAAGGTGCTATCGGTATTGCAAGAAACGCAAATAAAGTAAGAAAAGAACCTTTGAGAGTAATCTTGAACGGTCTTGGAAAAGATGCAGCATACATCATTTCAAGAATCAACGGTTTCACATCAGTTGAAACTCAATATGATTACAAAACTTGCGAATTGAAAGTTTTGAAAGAAACTCCGTTCTCAGACGGTGAAAGAGCAAAAGTAAAATGCTATGGTGCTGACGACGTATCAGAAGGCGTTGCAATCATGATTAAAGAAGGCGTTGATGTTTCAATCACAGGTAACTCAACTAACCCGACAAGATTCCAGCACCCTGTTGCAGGTACTTATAAAAAATGGTGCTGGGAAAACGGAAGAAAATACTTCTCAGTAGCATCAGGCGGTGGTACAGGCTGAACACTTCACCCTGATAACGTTGCAGCAGGTCCTGCATCATACGGTATGACAGATACTATGGGTAGAATGCACGGTGATGCTCAATTCGCAGGTTCTTCATCAGTTCCTGCTCACGT
>CAKVJR010000029.1 GCA_934754855.1 uncultured Candidatus Melainabacteria bacterium | reverse complement strand
ATGCTATGTTTCGTGTCGAGTTGGAAAACGGGCATGAAATTCTCGCACATATATCCGGCAAAATCAGAAAAAATTTCATCAGAATTTTACCCGGAGACAAGGTTAAGGTTGAAATGACACCTTATGATCTTACCAGAGGAAGAATCACATACAGACTTAAATAAAAAGGAAAACATTATGAAAGTCAGAGCATCAGTCAAAAAACTTTGCGAAAAATGCAAAATTATTAAGAGAAAAGGAAGAGTAGCAGTTATTTGCGAAAACCCTAAACACAAACAAAGACAAGGTTAATCGTTGTTTGTTAGAGTAAAAGAACTAATTAAGAAACAAGGAGACAAACATGGCAAGACTTGCCGGGGTAGATTTACCTCGTAACAAAAGAATGATTATTGCATTGACCTATATTTTCGGTATTGGTCCTGCACGTTCTGCAAAAATATTAGCAGCATGCGGTATTTCAGAAGATTTGAGATCAGACGATTTAACCGATGACGATATTAAGAAACTCAGAAATGAACTTGCTAATTACACAATCGAAGGTGATTTAAGAAGAGAAGAATCTTTGGCAATCAAGAGATTGAGCGAAATCGGTTCATTCAGAGGAATCCGTCACAGACGTAAGTTGCCCGTAAGAGGACAAAGAACAAAGACAAATGCAAGAACAAGACGTGGAAAGAAAACCGGTCCTGTTTCAAAGAAAAAATAAGTTAAATAATTAATAAAAAGGAAATTAATAATGGCAAAACCTGTCAAAACAAAAAAGAAAGAAAAGAAGAATGTATTACAAGGTGTTGTACATATTCAATCAACCTTCAACAATACAATCGTAACTTCTACAGATACTCAAGGTAATGCTATTGCATGGGCATCTGCCGGCGGTTGCGGATTCAAAGGTGCAAGAAAGGGAACACCTTTCGCAGCACAATCAGCAGCAGAAATGGTTGCAAAAAAATCAATCGACCAAGGAATGAAGAAGGTCGAAGTTTATATTAAAGGCCCCGGTACTGGTAGAGAAACGGCAATCAGAGCAATCCAAGCAGCAGGTTTGGAAATCACTTTGATTAAAGACGTTACTCCGATTCCGCACAACGGTTGCCGTCCGCCTAAAAAGCGTAGAGTATAGAAAATAACAAGGAGTCATAGAAAATGGCAAGATATACAGGTCCCGGCAATAAGTTATTTCGTAACTACGGGGTTAAAGAATTATCAAACAGAAAGTTGACCTCATCAATGAGACAAACACATTCAGGTCAACACGGAGCAGCAAAAAAGAAACTTTCTGATTATGCAATCCACTTGAATGAAAAACAAAAAATTCGTTTAACATACTTAGTTTCAGAAAAACAATTTGTCAGATATTACAAGAATGCATCAAGAAAGAACGGTGTAACAGGTACAATCCTTCTTCAAATGTTGGAATCAAGACTTGACAACCTTCTTTTCAGAGCAGGTCTTGCAATCACAAGAAAACAAGCACGTCAAATCGTTAATCACGGTCACGTTTTGGTAAACGGCAGAAAGGTTGATGTTCCGTCATACCTCGTTAAGCCGCAAGACGAAATCACCGTTAAAACAAGAAGTGCAGCATTTGTTAAATCAGTTGCAGAAATGATAGATATGCCTGTCAGTGCGGCATGGTTGACAGTTGACAAAGATGCACAAAAGATTACTTTCGATAGAATTCCGGAAAGAGAAGAATTAGATCCTGACTTCAAGGAACAACTCGTAGTTGAATACTATTCTAAGTAAGGTTAAGGAGACATTGACAATGGAAGCACTTAAAATTAAATGCGTAAATACGACAACAAGTTCGGACGGTACGCAATACGGAAAGTTCACCGTTGAACCTTTAGCAAAAGGTTTCGGTACGACTTTAGGTAATGCACTCCGCAGAGTTCTCCTTTCATCACTTGAAGGTGCAGCGGTTACATCACTTCGTATTGAAGGTATCACTCACGAATTTACATCTATCCCGGGAATCACGGAAGATGTTATCGATATTATGTTGAACCTCAAAGGTTTGACAGTAAAATGCGAAAACAAAGATCCTCAAGTTTTAAGACTTGACATCGACCACGAAGGTCCTGTTTTAGCAAGCGACATTCAACTTCCCGCAGGCGTTAAAGTAGTTAACCCTGATTGGCAAATTTGTACAGTTGCAGAAGGCGGCAGCATTCACGCTGAAATCGCCGTTGAAACAGGCAAAGGCTATATTGCAAAAGACGTATTAAAAGGTCACCAAGCAGATTTGCCGATTGATCTTTTGCCGATTGATGCAACATTTATCCCGATTAAAAGAGTAAGTTACAACGTTGAAAACACTCGTGTAGGCGACGTTATCGATTATGATAAACTTACTTTGGAAATCTGGTCAAATGGCAGCATCGACGTAACAAATGCACTTAGCCAATCAGCAAACATCTTGATTGAACACTTTATGCAAATTGCGGCAATCACCGGACAACCGATGAACCTCAGTTCACCTTCTATCATTGAAGAAGAAGTTGAAGAAGTTGCAGAACCTTCAATCACGATTGAAGATTTGGAATTATCAGTCAGAGCGTATAATTGCTTGAAGAGAGCAAGTATCAACTCTTTGCCTGAATTGCTCAAGAAATCGGAACACGATTTGTTGAATATTAAAAATTTCGGTAAAAAATCTTCAGACGAAGTAATTGAAAAGTTACAAACCGTAGGATTGAGTTTACAACCTAATCCGGAAGGTTTTGACCCCGATGAAATGTAGAGGAACTAACAATGAGACACCAATGTAACAGAAATCGCTTGGGTAAAGCCCAAGATCAAAGAAAAGCATTGCTCAGAGCATTAGCAACCGAATTGTTCATGCACGGTGAAATCAAAACTACGATTTCAAGAGCAAAAGCATTGAAGCCTTATGCAGAATCTCTTATCACACTTGCAAAGAAAGGTGATTTGAATTCACGCAGAACAGCACTCAAATATATCTACGACAGAGAAACAGGCAGATATATGAATGTTGAAACGAAGGAAGTAGTTGCTGAAAATGCAGAATGCAAGAAAATGCCCGAAACTGTTTTGAGAAAATTGTTCGCTGAAATCGGCAAACAATACCAAGACAGAAACGGCGGTTACACTCGCATTTACAATCTTCCCCCGAGAAGAGGCGATGCAACGAAGATGGCATTAATCCAATTGGTATAATGCAAAGATACGTTCTCATACTTGAATATAAGGGAACAGACTTTTCGGGCAGCCAAAAGCAGAAGACGAAAGTCAGAACAGTTCAAGGCGAACTCGAAAAAGCAATCAGTACATTGACAAAACAAAATACAAAAACGATTTTCTCAGGCAGAACAGATGCAGGAGTTCATTCAAGAGGACAGGCAGTTCATTTCGATAGCGAAATTGATTTTACCAATCCGAAAATGCTTTATTCCTTAAACGGCTTGCTGGATAAGGATATGAGTGTAATGAAAATAGAAAAGGCTGAAAAGACTTTTCACGCACAGAAGAGTGCGACCGCAAGGTTTTACAGATACAGAATCGTGTCAAGGGACCAACGTTCTGCTTTTGATGAAAATTGTTTGTATTTGAGGGAAAAACCAAACATTGATTTTATAAATCAATGCCTTGAAATTTTAAAAGGTGAACATGATTTTTCATCGTTTAAGAAATCAGGGACGGAAAATCCCGCAAAGATATGCAACGTATATGTCGCAAAATGTTATCAAAAAGGTGATGATATTCTGATAGACATAGTTGCAAATCGGTTCTTATACGGAATGGTAAGAACCATCGTCGGAACGATTTTGTATCTTGATAGAAAATCTCAAAGACCCGAATCACTTAGAGAAATTCTAAAATGCAGGAACAGAGCAAAAGCAGGACCGGCAGCGAGTCCCGACGGACTCACACTTATGAAAGTGATATACGACAAAAATATAAACATGGAGATGGCATATGAAAACATACTCAGCGAAACCTCTCGAAGTTGAAAGAAAGTGGTACGTTATTGACGCCGAAGGTAAAACTTTAGGAAGATTGGCTGCACTTGCTGCAAACATGCTCAGAGGCAAGCATAAACCCCAATACACTCCGCACGTTGACACAGGTGATTTCATCGTAGTTATCAACGCAGAAAAAGTTGTTGTAACGGGTAAAAAAGAAACAGATAAAATGTATTATTCTCATACCGGTTATCCGGGAGGATTGAAAGTAACATCTTTCAAAGATTTAGTTGCAAAAAATCCTTGTGCTGCGATTGAAAAGGCTGTAAAAGGTATGTTGCCTCACAACACTTTGGGACAAGAACAATTCAACAAACTCAAAGTATATGCAGGTCCTAACCACCCGCACCAAGCACAAAATCCGATTTTACTCGACGACAAGGAGGTTAAATAATGGCTGAAAAAATGTATATTGCAACAGGCAGAAGAAAGACCTCAACAGCAGTTGTAAAACTCGTTAAGGGTAAAGGTCGTGTTTTTGTTAACGGCAAGACACTTGCTGCATACATCGGCAACAGACCGGCACTCGAAATGATGATTTATCGTCCTTTGGCTTTGACTGACAATCAAACAAATTTTGATGTAAGAGTTAAAGTTGTTGGCGGTGGTGTTTCATCACAATCAGGTGCAATCAGACACGGTATTTCAAGAGCACTCGTTGAATACAACGAAGAACTCAAATCAGTTTTGAAATCAGAAGGCTTGCTTACACGTGATGCACGTGAAAAAGAACGTAAAAAGTACGGTCGCAAAAGAGCAAGAAAAAGATTCCAATTCTCAAAACGTTAATCCGTTTTGGCTCCGAATTTATCACGACTTCATTGTTGGCGATATCCGGAGATGGTTCAAATTTTCAAAATCCTCTTGTTTCGGCAAGGGGATTTTTTTATAGTATTATAGATATATGGACAAAGAATATTTCGTTTTATACACACCTGAAGAAATGAACAAGGCGTATTCTCTTATGGAAAGTGACTTTTCAAGAGATGAGATTTTTGATGCGTTAAAAAGTGACGACGATATCAAAAAGCAAATTGCCCTCATAAAACTCGATAGTGTAAATTCAAAAGAAGAAGCAAAGATGTTAACGTCAGTCTTGACGGGGCAGCATGGACCTGTTCGGGAGATTTGTTCTGCGAAAATCAATGAATTTATCAGAAACGAAAACTGCCGAGAATATTTTGACGGAGAAGAAACAAGAGAAATCTTTTTAAATGCCCTAAACGACATTATCCCAACGGTTGCGAGAAATATTCTTGAGGTAATAAAATTTTTACCTGAGCGGGAAACAGCCCAAAATGCTTTGTTAGACAGGATTTTAGACCTCGATAATTATGTTGAAGACGAGGAATTGTTGTCTAATCACGAAATTATAAAAAATACTTTTAAGTTATATTGGTACTTGGAAACGCTTGCAGAGTTTGCGAAAGAGGCGGAAAAAAATGAAAAATTTGCCAAAATAATAGAAAAAACGTATAATCATGAGGATTATACAATTAGAGAAAAAGTTTCAAAAATCTTATCTAAAGTCAACAATTTTGCCGAATATAAGGAAATATTGAAAAATGATACAAATCCTTACGTATCTGCTATTTTAAAATAGACCGTGATATAATTTTCTTGAGGTTGGAATTTTGTTTTACGCAACATTTATCAAATTTTTAAAATATTTTGGGAAAGGACACGGTCCTCAAATATGGCTTATGGGGCTATATACTTTCCTGACGAGTTTATTTGATTTTGCCAGTGTTGCAATCATATTGCCGTTTTTGATAATGTTAATCGACCCGAAAATGATGTCACAAAATTTCTTTTTGAAAGCGGCAAAACAAATTTTCAATTTGCCTGATGACACGGCGGTTTTTAAGTTTGCAGCATTTGCATTAATCGCAATGATTATTTTGAAAAACATTTACGGCATTTTCATAATGTTTTGGCAAAATAAACTCCTCAAGGAATGGGCATTAGACATCAAAGAAATGTTTATGAGAATGTATTTGTACTCCCCGTTCCAAATGAATAGCAAATATGGCGACAGTGACAGATTTTTTAACATGGCAAGCATCGTCGATACAGTTTTTGACAACTTTGTTTTCAGGGTAATTGTTTTCACCTCAAACACTATTGTAATCGGCTTAATTTTCTTGTGGATGATATACTTACTGCCAAAATATACCATCGTTGCGGCAATGTTTTTCATCGTTTCCGCATCGGTACAAAACAGAATCATCTTCCACAAATCAAAATTCTATGCGGACGAAAGATATAAACTTGAACAAGGTCCTTACAGCATGCTCTTGGACTGCTTGAGATGCCTTAAAGAAATCAAAATCACAAGTTCCGAAGGATTTTTCTACGGAATTTATAAAAGACTTTCAAAAAAATTAATCCCGCTCAACGAGAAAATCAACTTATTGCCGATAATTCCGCAATACATTATCGAAATTATTTTCGTAATCACGATTATCATCTTGTTTGTCGGAATTTTCAACGAATACGGCATGAACAGAGATAACATCTTAATCGCATTGGGCGTTGTTGCAATCTCGTTATTCAGAATTTTGCCGTTAATGTATAAGAGCCAAGTTTGCATTAACTACATGGACATGTACCGTGAATATCCCGATATGATTTTCAACCTTTACGATTCGTTTAAGGAATACGAAAATTACATTACAACACCGACAAAAGACAGAATGAAATTTGAAAAAGCAGTGACGGTAAAGAATTTGTCCTACTCTTATGACACGGTAAATTACGTTTTGAATGACATTAACTTTACAGTAAACAAAGGTGAATACGTTGGAATCATCGGTGTTTCTGGAGCAGGAAAAACAACCCTTGTTGACTGCCTGACAGGTTTGTTGCTCGGAAAAGGCGAAATTTTTATTGATGATACAAAACTTGAACCTCAAAATATCAAAAGTTACCAAAATATTTTGGGCTATGTTTCTCAAAACATAAACACAGTAATGGGCAACCTCGTAACAAACATCGCTTGGGGTATTCCAAACGCTCAAATCGACAAAGATAAAATCGACGATGCCTTGAAAGAAGCAAAACTTTATGACCAAATTATGGAGTCACCAAACGGTTTGAATACAGTCATAAACCGTGATGGCACAGGACTTTCGCAAGGTCAAAAACAAAGAATAGGAATAGCAAGAGCATTCTATCGCAAACCCGAACTTTTGATTTTCGATGAAGCAACTTCTTCGCTTGATTTGAAAACCGAAAGCGAAATTATGAACATTTTGGAAGACAAAAAGGGCAAATTGACAATGATTGTCGTTTCCCACAGAATGAGTACCTTGAAATTGTGCGACAAAATTATTTATATGTCAGAAGGCAAAGTCGTCGATATCGATACTTTCGCCAATTTGACCCACAAATATGCTCAGTTCGCAGAATTTGTCCAACTCGCAAATGTTTCTGTTGACGAAGAATAGCAAATTCATTTGCTATCGATTTTTTATACAAAATCATAATCGATGTTTTGTCGTGAAAGTTTCCTCCAAATTACAAAATAGCAAAATCACAAAACTGCAAAATTACGCTGAAAATTACAAAAAATACTTATTTTGTAAAAAATAATGCGATTTTTCAAACGAAATTAAAAATCATGACCCGATTTATGCTAAACTTTTTTTAAGGAGTAAAAATGACGGTTTATTTTTTCCACGGAAAAGAAGAATATTTGCTTTCAAAGGAAATCCATAAATTACAAACGGAATTGGTTGACGAAGCGTTCAAATCGATGAATTACCGCATATATTTTTCTCCTGATTTTGAAGAACTTTTGGAAATTTGTGCAACAGCACCGCTCATGTTCGGAAATATTTTGTCCGTGGTTCACATGGAAAAATATTTTTTCAAAACGGGAAACAAAAAACTTGAGTTTTCAGACAAACAACTCAAGGATTTTGAATATGCTCTAAACAACACGGCTGACTCAAATAACATCATTTTTGTCTGCAATGTGCCACGAGATGACGACAAAAAAATCGACACGAGAACAAAATTATTCAAAATGTTTGCCAAAATTGCCAATATGAAAGAATTTTCGCAATACCGTGATTTTGACAGAGATTTGCCCAACGTAATAATTTCTATGGCAAAAGAACGTGATTTGCAAATCGACTCAAAAACCGTAACTCACATAATCGAAAGACTCGGCGTGAATTTGAGGTTGATGGATTCTGAACTTACAAAATTGCAAACGGCGATTTTTCCGAATAAAAGAATCACAAACGCAGACATAGACGAATATTGTTCTTTGACAGAAAATGTTTTTGAACTTGCGGATTTGATTGTCGGTGAGGACAAAAATGCCGTTATGAAACAATTTTCGGCAGTTATCGAAAAAAATCACCCGCTTCAGGTAATTGCTCTTTTGCATACGAATTTGCATAAATTGATTTTCTTGAAAACTTTTGAAAAAGAAAAGTCAACAAAGACGCTATCTTCGGAACTTTTTATCCCCGAATACCCTGTCAAATTGCTACTTGAAAAAATTAAAAATAAATCTCTGAAAGAACTTTTAGACTTAAAACACTATTTGTGTGATGCGGAAATAAAAATTAAAACAGGGCAGACTCAAGACCCCGAATACCTTTTGGAAAGCGTTATTTTGCGAGGTGAAAATGTTTGAAAATTTTAGCGAAAAATATAATTCACTCTCAAAATTTTTTGAAGCAATGGTCGAAAACAAAGATATAACCGTTCCAAACTCAATAATTTTGCACGGTCCAGACATAATTGCCCAATATTATTTTGCACTTCAACTTGCACGAGGAGCAAATTGCCTCGGTGATAAAAGTTCCTCCTGTGAATGTCAAAATTGCAGATGGATAAAGGCTAACGAACACCCCGAAATTGTGACCGTATCAAAAATAAACTCAAAACCTGACGGCGACGACTCAAAATCCGTTATCTCCGTTAAGCAAATCGAAGCAATAAAAGATAAATTGGTCACATCATCAGACTACCACAGATTTTTTATTTTTTGCGATGCAGAAGCGAGAGATTTTTCAGCGTCCGAAAAAGAACAATTGCAACCATTTGAGGCATTCGGGCTAAAATTTCCCGAAAGTACAAAAGGTTGGGTTCCGCTCGGATTGACGAAAAAATGTTTTACGGAAGTCGTCGCAAATGCACTCTTGAAATCGGTTGAAGAACCGCCTGCCGGCGTAACTTTTATATTTTTAACAGAAAATCTTGAAAATATAATATCCACAATCGTTTCAAGGTCACAAGCATTTTATGTTGCGGGAAATTCCAAACAGTCAGCGGATTTTGAGTATTTGAAAGAACAATTCGCCAATTATCCCAATATCGACGGTAACAAGGCTCTTTTGATATCTGAATATTTAATGAAAACCGCAAAAGCAAAAGATATACCGTTAACAAGCGTATTGATTGGATTACAGGCATATTTGACAGATTTGCTCAAACATAATCCGCAAAATATTTTGCTTAAACAAAAAGTATTTGAAGATATTGATAAACTTCAAAAAATGGTTGATATGCTGTATTTTGGAGTAAAAGAACAAACCGTCGCTGACGAGTCGGGCTATATTTTGACGAAACAGAGTTAATTATTCTTTAACCGTTGAAGTTAAAGTTTTTTTGATGATATAATTACATCATAGTTTGAAAAAAGAGGATAAAATGAATAAAAATCAATCAGTAGGTGTTTTAATAGTTGCGGCATTGTTAATTTTGTCGTTAGTTTCGATGTTGTTTAACGGAAGTACATCGACAACAAAAGATTTGTCATACTCGCAATTTATATCTTTAGTTAAAAAAGCGGAGATTAAATCCGTTGAAATCGAGCGAGATACCTTGATTGCACACCCTGTGAAAGATGAAGTTAAATCCTCTTCAAATCTTCCGATGTCAAAATTTCAACAAACACCATCAAAACTTCAATACAAGGTCATTATCCCTATTAACGACCCGACAATGGTGCCGTTGTTGGAACAAAACAATGTCGAAATTACAATGAAAAATTTTGACGATTCAGGCACCTTAACAGGCATTTTAAAAGCGATTGCACCGATTTTCATTGTTATCATTATTTTGATAATTATGGGCAAAATCCTTCAATCGGGCGGCTCTCAGGCAATGGGATTCGGAAAAAGCAAAGCAAAACTTTTAATGGATAATAAAGTCAAAGTCACATTTGACGATGTTGCAGGTATTGATGAAGAAAGACAAGAACTTCAAGAAATTGTCGATTTCCTTAAAAATGGCGAAAAATATATGAAATTGGGAGCAAAAATTCCGAAAGGTGTTTTGCTCGTCGGCTACCCCGGAACAGGTAAAACCCTTATGGCAAAAGCCGTTGCAGGTGAAGCAGGCGTTCCGTTCTTCTCAATTTCAGGTTCAGACTTCGTTGAAATGTTCGTCGGTGTAGGTGCATCGAGAGTTCGTGACCTTTTTGAACAAGCAAAAAAACACCAACCTTGTATTATTTTTATTGATGAAATTGATGCAGTCGGTCGTCAAAGAGGTGCAGGTATGGGCGGCGGCAACGATGAACGTGAACAAACCCTTAACCAACTTTTGGTTGAAATGGACGGTTTCGACGAAAACGTTAATATCATTGTCCTTGCGGCAACAAACAGACCTGATATCCTTGATACGGCATTGTTAAGACCGGGAAGATTTGACAGACAAATTTACGTTCAAGCCCCTGATATTATGGGTCGTGAGCAAATTTTGGAAGTTCACGCAAAGAACAAACCGCTTGCGGCTGATGTTGATTTAAAAGTTTTGGCAAAAAGAACCCCTGGATTTACAGGTGCGGACTTGAAAAACCTTTTAAACGAAGCAGCACTTTTGGCAGCAAGAAACAATCAAGAAGTAATTGTTATGGAAAACATTGACAATGCAATTGATAAAATCGTAGCAGGTGCAGAAAAGAAATCAAGAATTATTACGGACGAAGAAAAAGAAATTACGGCATATCACGAAGTCGGACACGCATTATTGCACTATTTCACAGACAATTCAGACCCGTTGCATAAAGTGTCTATTATCCCCCGTGGTAATGCTTTAGGGGTCACTTGGTCACTTCCCGAACACGATAAGTCATTATATAAATATAGTGACTTGAAAGATAGAATTATCACTGCTTTGGGCGGAAGAATCGCCGAAGAATTGATATTTGACGGACAAATCACAAGCGGTGCAACCTCAGATATTAAACAGGCAACAGACATCGCAAGAAAAATGGTTACTGTTTACGGTATGTCAGCGAAAATGGGTACGGTCGCTTACGGAAAATCAGGCGAAAACGTATTTATGGGACGTGATTTCGGTCAAACGAAAAATTATTCGGAAGAAACCGCAAGAGAAATTGATGATGAAGTCAGAGCGATAATCGAAGATTGCTATAATTACGGTAAAAAAGCCCTCGGCGACAACATTGATTTGATTAAAGCAGTAACAGCGGAACTTCTTGAAAGAGAAACTCTTGAAGAAAAAGAAGTTTCAGAAATTATCGAACGAGTCAGAGAAGCACGGAACGAAAACAAGGAGTGTTAGACAATGATGACTCAAACAATGACGGACACGTTTAATGAACAAATTAATCGTGAACTTTACTCTGCCTATTTATACACCTCAATGGAACATTGGTTCATGAAAAAAGGTCTTAAAGGTTTTGCGAACTGGTTTAAGGTTCAAGCAGGCGAAGAACTCAACCACGCAAGAAAAATTATGGATTATATCAATGAACGTGGCGGCAGAATCAGATTAAAAGCAATATCCATGCCAGATTCCGATTGGCAAAATATTCTCTCGGTTTTTGAAAATTCACTTTCTCACGAAGAATATGTAACCTCAGAAATCAACAGAATTTCAGAACTTGCAGAAGAAGAAAAGGACAAGGCATCGGAAATATTTTTGGAATGGTTCATAACAGAACAAATCGAGGAAGAAAGTTCTATCAATAACATAATTGATGCACTCAGAATGATTGGCAATTCAGTCGTTGCAACATTCGATTTAGACAGAGAACTTTTAAACCGTTCATAAAAATTCACGTTACCAATTCAGGCGGGAGCCGACGTTTCCGCCTTTTTTGTTACAAAAAAACGAAGAAATTTTAAGAAGTTTCCCAATCAAAGTGTTCGTGCTATTATGTTTGAATAGAATATACTACACGCAAAAAATTGGGGAAATAATATTGACACAGACATTAACGGAGAATCGTGTTTGTCGTGCGGGAAAATTCAAATTTGAAAGATTCCAATCAATATGCGAATATTTGGAATTTGGAGCAAATAAATTCTCGACTCTTCCGGCAATTACGGATACATATAATAATATTGAACAAAATTACGCAGAATATATTTTGCAAGCAAAAGACTTTGCAGCAGGTTTGCAAAGTTTGGGAATAAAAAAAGACGATGTTGTCGGACTTTTTTCGGAAAATAACGGACGGTGGATTGTTGTTGACCAAGGGATTTTGAGATGTGGTGCGATTGATGCGGTCAGAGGCTCAAATGCTCCCGTTGACGAACTCGATTACATTATCGGTCAAAGCCAAAGCAAAGCACTCGTTTTGCAAACATCAATGCTTTTTGACAAATTAAAACCATATTTGCCGAAGTATGATTTGGATTTTATCGTCATAATGTTCCACAAAGAAGGAGCAAATTACGACGGAGTTGACTGTCCTGTTTATACTTTTGAAGAAATTTTGGCAATGGGAAAAAGAAAATGCTTTTCCCCCGTAAAATTAACACCTTATGATTATGCAACAATCCTTTATACATCAGGAACAACAGGCAATCCGAAAGGCGTTTTGTTAACTCACGGAAACATGATTTTTCAAATCGATACGGCAAACAATTGGTTCCCCGTAAATTCAGGCGAATCAACCCTTGAAATTTTGCCGATTTGGCACGCTTACGAGAGAATTTGCACATATTATTTTTACGGTGAAGGATTACATGTTCACTATACAACTTTGTCAAAAATCAAAGATGATATGGTTAAATACTCTCCCGATTATATGGTATCGGTTCCGAGAATTTGGGAAGCGGTACGTGCGGGCGTTTATGCAAAATTGAAACAAAAATCGAACTTGGCATACACAATTTTTGATACCGCCGTAAAATACAGTGTTGCATACAAAAAACATTCTATGTATGTCGAAAGAAGAATAACGGAACAAAAGCACTACAACCCGATTGCGACGATTTATCACGCAATTATGGCGACTTGTATGCAACCGTTACACAAAGTTTTCAGCGAAACTTTGTACAAGAAATTGAAAAACTTGGCAGGTTTGAACCTCAAAGCCTCAATCTCGGGCGGTGGGGCAATCGGCTCAAAAGAAGAAGCATTCTACGATGCGGTCGGCGTAAAATTGGTTATCGGCTACGGTTTGACAGAAACAGCACCAATTTTGACATTACGCTCCGTAACTGGCAAAAACTTCCTCGGTTGTGCAGGTGCACCTATTGAGGGTACCGAACTCAAAATCATTGACCCCGAAACGAAAAAAGAACTTCCGCCTTTTGAAAAAGGTTTGGTAATCGTCAGAGGACCTCAGGTTATGGGCGGATATTACCACGATGAGGCGGCAACACGTGCGGTTCTTGACGATAACGGCTGGTTTAACACAGGCGATTTGGGATATTTGACTTATGAAAACAACCTCGTTTTGAGAGGAAGAATGAAAGAAACAATTGTTCTTTCCAACGGGGAAAACGTTGAGCCTATCCCAATTGAAGATGCGGTTTTGGGCAGCCAATACATCAACCAAATTGTTTTGGTCGGACAAGACCAAGGAGCAGTCGGAGCATTGGTTATCCCGACAAAAGAAGCACTCGAAAAATGTGGCGTTGACACAAGAGGACTTCGCATGCAACAAGATGTTTGCATCAAAAATCCAGCTCTTCGCAAACTTATCAAGTCCGAAATTGAAACGCATATAAAAAACAAGAGCAAGTTGAAATCATTTGAAAAAATCCAAAAATTTGAAATTTTAAAAGAAGGTTTCAGCATCGATAACGGATTAATGACATCAACGGCGAAAATCAAACGTAATAAGGTTTTTGAAACATACGACGACATTATTACTGGAATGTACCAACAGTAATTTCAAAATAAAAAAGAGTCACATTCAATTGGCTCTTTTTTATTGTCAAAAATTATTTCCTTCCGTAAATATCAGACAATCGTTCAATGTCGTTTTCATCAATAATATCGCCCCTTTGAACCTCTAAAACTTTTAAAATTTCACTGCCTGAATTTGCGATGGAATGAATTTCTTTTACGGCAATATCAACAGATTCGCCTGTTTTCAAGGTTAAATTCTCATCACCTTTGATAATATCAGCCACACCCTCAAGAACAAACCAATGTTCATATCGGTGAAAATGCCTTTGAACACTCAATTTCTGATTAGGATTAACGGAAATTGTCTTTATAAGATAACCGTTTCCCTTGTCGATTACCGTATAACTGCCCCAAGGACGATTAAAAGTTGTTTGCTCTTCTGTCATAAAAACCTTTGCATTTTATTAACTTTTTACCTTTTTATACATTGTAAACTATAATTCTTTTATGGGAAAGAATTTTTACAATATAATTTCACTGATGTCAGGAACATCTATGGACGGCACAGATGCTTGCCTCGTAAGACTTTCCGACGATTATTCTTTTGAAATTTTGAATTCTTTTTCACTTGAATATAAACCTGAATTACGGAAAAAATTGCTTGATGTCGCCGTCGGAAACGGAACCGTTCAAGATGTTTGCTTCTTGAACTTCGTTGTGGGCGAACACTTTGCAAAATGTGCAAACGAACTCGTCAAAAAATCGGGACTTGATAAATCACAAATCGATTTTATTTCTTCACACGGACAAACCGTTTGGCATATCCCGAAACAAATCGAATTTGGCGGATATAAAACATCATCAACCTTGCAAATCGGCGATATTTCCGTTATTTCAGAAAGAACAGGAATTATGACGATTGGCGATTTTCGCCCGAAAGATATGGCAGCAGGCGGACAGGGAGCACCTCTCGTACCTTATGCAGATGAAAAACTTTTTGGCAAAGACAAAAATCGTGCAGTCCAAAATATCGGTGGAATTTCAAATGTTACCGTACTCTCGAAACAATATCCGACATTCGCATTTGATACGGGTTTGGGCAATATGCTGATTGATTATTTTTCAAATAAATTTTTCGGCAAAGAATATGACAAAGACGGCAATTTGGCTAAATTGGGAAAAATTGACGAAAATTGGCTCAAAGAACTTTTAAAAGATGAATATTATAACTTAACTCCGCCAAAATCCACAGGTCGAGAGCATTTTAATGATGTTTATGCAGAAAATATTTTAAAATCCGCACCCGAGAATAAATACGACATAATCCGCACAATTACTGAACTTACGGCAAAAACAATCTATGATGCTTATGAAAAATTTGTTTTCCCTAAAACTTCGATTGATGAGGTCATAATCGGCGGCGGCGGAGCATATAACCCGATTTTAATGAATTCGTTACAAAAATATTTCGGACAAATCCCCGTTAAAACCCACAAAGACTTCGGAATTGACGACAAACTCAAAGAATGCCTCGCTTTTGCAATTTTAGGCTTAAATACGTATTTAAAAAGAACGAATAATCTCCCTTCTTGCACCGGAGCAGCACACGATGTTGTTATGGGCAAAATTTCTTACCCCGATTAAGTGTGTAAAATTCACACTTTTTGTAAAAGATTGTAAAAATTTAAAAAACAATTTTTATAAAAATAGCAAAAAAAATTTTATTAAGGGTTTTGAAACATGCATAAATAAAGAATCAATGGCGATAAAGTCTGAAATTTCCCCTGAAAATCAATTTTGATAAGGGAAAGGAACGGATTTTATCGTAGCATGTTTTTTATTATAGTGGTAGAATAATAGTAACAAATACAATTAATATAAAGAATATAAGGAAAGTAAAATGAATTTTAACTCATCATTCAGTAACCCTTCATTTGGCGGCAGAAGAGAAGATTTAAAAAATATCAAATCTCTTTCAGAAAACAATATGCCGATTTTACCTAACAAGAAGAAATTGATTTTGTCAGCGATTGACAATGTAGCACAAACGGCCGACAAAAAAGATATCGAAATGCTTATGGGTACTGTCGAAACGATGAAATACGGTATTCAAAACAACTCTGAATTTGCGAAAGCCCTCGGCGGAACTAAAGGAGAAAAGGAAAATACCGATTGGGACGGAATTTTGCAAGGAACAATCCAAAACGCAATCAACGGTCAATCAGAAGAAGACAAGACTGAATTGCAAGCAAGATTTCAAAAGATTTTCGGTGAAGAAAAACCTTTGTCCGAAGATGAAAAAACAATGTTGCAATTGAGAAGCGACATCTTATCATCAAAAGAATTGACAGATGTTATTTCTGATGCCGATAAAACAACAGAAGCCGCAAGAGCAACACAAAATCTTGACTATTTCATCGCATCTTCAGAAATTAACACAGATGATAAAATCAAATGTTTGGGAATGATGAAACATTTTTTGAGTGATGAATATGAAATTCACCCTCAATTGAAAGATTATAAACTTCAAGCATTTTCAGAAATGGTAAATGACTTGATTGTTGCAAGACCTGATGAAGAAGCATACACAATCAAAGATGTCAGCCAAAAGCAAACAGGTATGTGTGCTGCAATTTCAATCGCTCGTAAGACAATCGCTTACGAAGACAAAGTTCGTGCAATGGAAATTATGATGAACGAACTCGACGCAACACCGACGATGAAAGTTTATGACAGAACTCAAATCGGAACGGGTAAAATGGTTGAAATTCCGAAGGCACACGTTGACTTCACCGATGGTATGAAAAAAGGATACAGAATTGTTGACACAGGTACTCACCAATGGATGAATGCCGCAAATATCGTCGGCGACGGTTCAATTTCTGTTGCACATTACCAAGCATTTGACACTGATAACTATGAAATTTTCAGAGATGCTAAATGG
>CAKVJR010000028.1 GCA_934754855.1 uncultured Candidatus Melainabacteria bacterium | reverse complement strand
AACAAAAGGTTGCTTCAGGAAGAATTGACAGAGTTAAATTTACCGACAAATTAGTCAGAATGGAACAATCAGGCAAAATCGACCCGATGTCCTATGAATTAATCATCAACTCGGCAATGGAACTTCCTCAAAACGATGAACTTGCAAGAAAAGTATTTACAAAAATTCAAAACCAAGACAATCATTCAATTTTTGATGAATTATTAAGAGAATCAACTCAAACAATTGAACACGTACACCCGCACTCAAAAGGCGGTCCGAACGACACAGACAACTACCTCGCCGAATGCGGAGAATGCAACCACAAAAGAGGAAACATGTCCTACTTGAAGTGGATTAAAGTTCACCCCGAATACCCCGTAAATGCTCAAAAACACATCGAATGGTTCCAACAACAAATTGTTGACGGAAAAATCGACAATAGATACGACGATTACGGTACAAAGATTAAAGCAACTCTTTCTAATGAATCAAACGGCAGAATGGAATTGAAAGTTCTCGACAAACAAACTATCAGAGAACTCAGAGAAAGAGCACAAACAGGCGAAAGAATTAACGTTGCCGAAGAAATTAAAAAGCAAGAAGAAGAAAATAAAAAATACGAAGAAGAAGCATAAAAAGAACTTACACACAAAAAAGCCCCGATTGGGGCTTTTAATTTAATTATAAAAGGCTCCCAATCAGGAGCCTTAATTTTTATTCTTCGTCAGATGCCATTGTCATTTTTACGATGATATCAGGATCTTCAACTTCGCCGCTATACGGAGCACCTTTTTTGATATTATCGACAAATTCCATACCGTCAACAACTTGTCCCCAAATTGTATATTGACCGTCAAGCCAGTTACAATCTTTGAAACAAATGAAAAATTGACTGTCTGCACTGTCGGGGTGTTGTGCTCTTGCCATTGAAACCGTACCACGTTTATGAGGCAAGTCATTAAATTCGGCATCTAAATTTTGACCGCTTCCCCCCATGCCCGTTCCTGTCGGGTCGCCTGTTTGTGCCATAAAGCCGTCAATAACTCTATGAAAAACAATTCCGTCATAAAAACCTTCTCTTACGAGTTCCTTAATTCTCGCAACGTGATTCGGTGCCTTTTCGGGGTACATTTCAATCGTTACTCTGCCATCTTTCAAATCAAGATATAATACGTTTTCTTTATCCATTTCAAATCCTCCTGATTTCTAAATTATATCACGTCAATTTTTCATTGCATTTCTGCTTGCACAGTTTATGTTAAGTTATGTAACATTAGATATATACAAAAAGTCAATTTTTTTTCTTCGGCAGACTTTATATAAGAGTAGAGAGAATAAGGATTTAAACAATGATTACAGCACTTTTAAACTTCGTTAACAGAAAACAATCAAAGAAATTTTCACCTCTTTACCTCATCAATATGTAATTAATTGATGGCGTTAGAGAACGCTTCATAAATATCAGTCGGAAATTTGGTCAACTTCATATCCGAACCGCCGACGGCACAGCAAACGAACTCCGCAGTTATATGAATAACTCCGGATTTTTTGTTTTTAATGGTTTGCGAAAAAGTAACCGTTCTTGATTTCAACTCGGTAATTTCTGTTTCGATTTCAATTTCTTCAAAAAGTACGGCAGCAGACTTAAAGCGTACGTGAATATCAACTACGGGAAAAGTGATTCCGTTAGTGTCGATTTTGTCTAGATGTACGCCCAAATCTTTGCAAATATTATATCTGCCACGTTCCATAAATCTCAAATATCCGCCGTGCCAAACAACGCCATAAGCGTCAGTATCACCGTACATTACGGTTGTATCAAATATATTTTTCATTTCTTACCTTACACTTACCAAAATTGCTCTCGATTACGAGAACAAATCTTGAATTTTATCTTTAATTTCTTGAGGATCTAATTCGTTTGTGATGTTGTTAATATCCATCGCAACCTGATACAACTTTGCCGCTTCAACCTTATCGCCCGTGATTGCAATCGAACGTGCAAGGTTATAATGAGCCAAAGCATAATTCGGGTTGTGCTTAATCGCCTGTTCAAAAAGTTCTATCGCCTTTTGAACTCTGCCCAAATCATCAAGGTAAATTACACCTAAATTATTATAGGCAATATCATACTCTTCATCATACTTAATTGCGGTTTCATAAGTCTTAATCGCTTCATCAAGTTGACCTTTACCCCAATATAAATAGCCAAGGTTACAGTATATCTTTGCATTATGAGGTTCAAGTTCAATGGCTTGACGATAAACGGAAAGTGCGTTATTGTATTCGCCTTTTTCATAAAAAGCACTGCCCAAATTGATATAAATATCAATATCTTTCGGGGTTAAAATAAACGCAGTCTGATAAGCACCGATTGCCGCATCAAGGTTTTTAACATTTTCTTGGAAAACATAGCCCAAAGTTTGAGCAACAATACTTGTCCAAGTAATTTTCGGATTGATTGTAATCGCATTTTGGTATTGCGAAATTGCACCTTGAATATCGCCCTTCAAATACAAAATATTTGCAAGATTACTGTGATATTCTGCCAAATACGGTTGAATTACAATCAATTTTTTATAAATATCAGCCGCACTGTCATAATCGCCCAATTCCTCATAAACACGGCATAACGAACGATATGCAAAAATGTTCAAACTATCGAGCCAAATCGCAAGTTTATACTCGCAAATCGCTTCTTCAAATCTTCCAAGCATACTGTAAATATCGCCGATAATGCAATAAAGATGAACAAATCCGGGGGCTTTTTCAACCGCTGCCTGATAAACCTCAAGTGCTTTTTCAGGACCATGCATTTGTGCCAAAATATAACCTTTTAGCAACACGGGCATGAATTTAAAATACGATAACTTTCTCGCAGTCTGCTTTTGAGCCTTTTTGTCAAACGGCAAAGTCACCATCGACAAAAACATTTCCCAATAACTTTTTGCTGAAACTTTATAGTCACGAAAAGCCGAAACCCTGAGCAGACAAGCAATCAAATAATGAGCCCTTGATGACTTCCAAGGGGCAACATTAACAGCCTCTCTTGCAAACTCAGTTGCCTCATGAAAATAACCTTTTCTCATAAAGCACTCAGCCTTCATATATCTTGCATCACCTGACTTTTCGTCATGTTGGATAGAAAGTTCAAAATAATTTATCGCTTTATCAAGGTCATTCTTATAGAAAAATGCCATACCCAACTTATAAAAAATCTCGGCAGAATCAATATAAGACTCCAATGCCCGTTGGTATTCGGAAATCGCCTCGTCCGCATATTGCTTTGACTGATAAATATCCAAGTGTTTTTCGAGATATAAATCACCCAACTTAACATGCAAATCAGGGTTTGTTCCGCAAGTCGCAAGAGCATACTGACAAGTTTCAATAGCCTTTTGCAAATTGCCCGACCGTTGAAACTTATTAATCTGTTTCTCTAATTTTTTCTGCTCTTGCGTTTTTGTCATAATTCTAATTATAAACCGTATATCTATTATGGTCCATTTTCAAAAATTTTACAATATTTGATTTTTAACAGGGGTGATATATTTCTCGGGAGCCAATACTGCCAAGACTTTCGGACCGGAGAAGTATTTTTTTGCACAATTCAAAATGTCATCAGATGTTACATTTCTGATAGAATTGATGAATTTTTCCTCATAATCGCAACCAAGTCCCTGAACTTCATACATGCCCGTTACAGAAGAAATCAAGGCATTTGTCTCAAAGTAAAAACCTCTTTTGCCGATTACGTTGTTTTTAGCATCATTCAATTCATCTTCACCGACAGGAATTGTCATAATTTTTTCAATCTCGACTTTAAATCCGTCAATCGCCGTTTTGATATTTTTCGGCTCTGTACCGATATAAATTGAGAAAGTACCGCATTTCGCTTTCGGCTCAAACACAGTTCTGACAGTATATGCAAGCCCTTGTTTTTCTCTCAATTCGAGGAATAATCTCGAAGACAAGCCGCTTGAACCTAAAATTGAGTTCATAACACAAATAGTTGCATACTCTTTATCGGAATATGTCGGACAAAGCCAACCTTCAAGGATTTGAGCCTGTTTTGCATCATCTTTTTCAACAATTGCAAGTTTATCCTTTTCAAGTTTAACCTCAGGAATATTTGACTTAAAGTTGTTATTTTGAACCATTTTGCCAAAATGCTTTTCCAAAACTGACAACAATTTCTCTTTGTCAAAGTCGCCTGCAACAGAAATAATTTTCTTTGAAGTTGCCAAAATATCCTTATAAAGTGCCTCAACTTCTTCCTTTTTTATGTCGTCAATTTCGTCCAAAATCTTCGTATATGTGTTACCATACGGGTGGTTTTCAAACAAAGTCTTATAGTAAGTGTCGTTAGCCTTAGTCTTTGGAGAGTCAAGTTCTGCACCGATTTCGCCCTTCAATTTGACAATTTCCTTGTCGAAATCCTTCAAAGTCGAATGAAGCATAACATCTTCCATAAGTTCGAGCATATAATCAAAATCTTCGTTCAAACACAAGCCCTTGAAACGGAGATAATCCGCTTTCATTTCGCTATAAAGTTCGATTGCATTCTCTTCTGTTTCAGTCGCAATATCTTCTGCGGAACGTTTTTCCGTACCTTGCAAAAACAATCTGTTCAAAATAACATTAACACCTGCTTTTTTCTCGGGGTTTTGCAAACAAAAATAAAATGTCACAGCCGCTCTCGGAGTGTTTTTATTTTCATTTAAAATTACAGTGATACCGTTATTTAATTTGATTTTTTCCATTATTTTTCCTCCGGTAAAAGAACTGCAAACGTTGCGTGTTTCAAATTCAAATAATCTTCTGCAAATTTTTGAACTTCATCAGCCGTAATGCTTTCAAGAATAGAGATATAAGAATTAATCGACTCCGTGCCATCGCAAACGGTCAGGTAATAGCCGATTGTTTCGGCAATATCAGAAACCGTTTCACTTGTTTCCGCAAACCTTGCCTTGAGTTTTTTGACAGCCTTTTTGAGTTCGCCTGCCGAAATTTTCTCCTTATAAAGTTTTTCAATTTCAACTTTAATCGCCTCAACAGCCTTATCTTTCTTTTCCGGTTGGAAATTTGCCTGAACAAAGAAATTACCGCCGTCTTTAAAACTGTAATAATCAGCCGCAACGATATTAAATATCGGCTTTTCAACCTTTTCAATCAAGTTTTGATAGAGTCTTGAACTTGAGCCGTCCCCCATAATAATTGCAACCATATCGCCCAAAATCGAACCACGAAGGTCATTTGCGGGCGGGCAAAGATATCCGACAGTCAAAAATCCCGTCGTAATATCGGATTTTTGCTCAACATACTTTGTTTCTTGTGTCGGTTTATCAAGAACATTAACCCTTTGCGGATTATTTTTTCTTCCGTTAAAGTCAAACGCCTTAACAACTTTTTCCAAAACCTCATCGAAGTTAAAATCGCCTGCAATGATTGTTGTCATTGTATTTGGGGTGTAATGAGTTTTGTAATAATCCAAAACTGTTTCTCTCGGCATTTCGGCAATCAATTTAGCAGTGCCGATGACATCGAATTTATACGGGTGAGAGGTGTACATGTTGTGATTGCAAAGGTTATAGACCCTTGTCCAAGATTGGTCTTCTCTCATTCTGATTTCTTCGGTAACAACGTGTCGTTCACGTTTCGTCTTGATTTGCGGATTGTTAATATCAAACGTATCGCCGATTTCTTCAGGCGGAACGACAGGATTTAACATCATATCGGCATGCAAGTCGATTGCGAGGTTAAAATACTCATCATTAGGACCTTTCGGAAGAGTTACATAATAGAAAGTATAATCTTTCCAAGTTGCCGCATTTACAATCGCACCTTTCGATTCGAGCATTTTGTCAAATTCGCCCGCTTTATGGTGGGTCGTACCCTTAAACATTAAGTGTTCCAAAAAGTGAGAAACACCGTTATTGCTTGCATCTTCATTGATAGAACCTGTTTTAACCCAAGTGCTGACATTAACCAATGTTCCGGGTTTATAAGCAAGTACAATTCTATGACCGTTTTCACGTTCGTAAATCATTACGGGTTTTTGCAAAAACGGATAAATCATCTCTGTTTTAACGATTTTTTCTTCCAAAATTAAGTCCTCATTTTCTTTTGACTTAATTGTACCATTAAAACGATAAAAGGTGAAATCTGCTAATTTTCGTAAATTTTAGAATAGTTGTATCTGCTGCGATAAACTTTTTTGATGTAATATTGCGACTCGGGGTATGGAATGCTCTCGACAAACTCGTCCGAATCAAGAGTTTTAAACTTATCACGCCAAGAATTAACAGCATTAAATCCGCCGTTATAACCGCCTGTTGCGTACATCGGCACACTGTTAACCATATCTAAAACGAAGGCAAAATAAGCCGTTCCGATTGCGATGTTATATTCGGGTTTTTGAAGTTTTAAATCATCAGGAGCCTCAAAACCTTTCTTTTCGGCAATTTCAGACGCAGTCGGCAACATTAACTGCATCAATCCGATAGCGTTCGACGAACTTCTTGCCTTAGGGTTAAAATGACTTTCTTCCCTAATCAAAGCCAGGATATGAAAAGCGTCGAGGTTTCTCATATCGCAATTTTTGTTGATATCATCAACATAATAAATCGGAAACGCCAACTGCCACACGGGACTTGAATATTCAAGAGGTTCTTTTTTTTCTTGCAAATACTTATCCGCAAGGTATGCAGAAAGCGGAATATTTCCCTTTTTATACTCATTCCAAGACGTTACGGCATAATTTTTCAATAAAACATCATCCCATATCGTTTTATCGCCAAGTTCAACAAAAACTTTTGCAAGCGAAACATCGCCACTCTCGAGCGTTTTATATGGGAACGGAATTTCTTTGCTTTGGGGCAAAGAAGTTTTCGGAAAATTCCACGAACTCAATGACTCCATATTCGCTCGTGACGCACGGAAAGCGTAATACGAGTCTTCATATTTATATTGAAGCATTTTGAAATAATTATTCGCATCTTCCGCTCTGTTTAATTTCAAAAGATATTTTCCCGTCCAAAACAAAATTTGGGGCATAGAGGAAGCATCAGGAAATTTTTTAATATAAATTTCACCGACTTTGACTGCCGCATTAAATTGCTTTTTGGCAGCAAAATCAAAGAACACCCCGACAAGACATTCGTCCAAATATTCGCTTTTACCGTACTTTTTGACAATATCCTTATAAATAGCAACCTTTTTATCTTGAGGTTGAAGTTGTGCAATTTTATACAGAAAATAATCAGGGATAGCCTTACCTGCCGTAGATTTTTGAAGTTCAGTATAAGTTTTCAAAGCATCGGGCTGAGTCGAAACATAAAAATCAATAAAAGTTTTTAAATCCTGTTTATCAATGCTCAATGCATGCTTTGCAAACCCTTCAGCAACGGTCTTTTTATAGTTCTCAAAATCATTTTTGTAATACTGAGCAATCGCAAGATATGTCCATTTTTTATCAATTGGAACATCTTTCAAAACGACAAGTGCTTCATCAATTTTTTGGTTAGAAAGAAAAATTTTAGCGACTGTAACGGCCTCTGAATCCGTCAATGCCATCTTCATTGCGTCAAATGCAATCGTCAATGAATACGTGCCTGACGGCGAATTTTTCAAATATAAAAAATAGTATTTTTTTTCAGCAGAAGAAAGATTTTTGGCAAGAGAAATTTTGCCCAAAAAATAATCCGCCGCAAATCGATAATCCTCAACAGGCGAATTTTTCTTGATATCAAGAAAATCTTTAATAGCCTTGTCATAATTTTTTGTCATATATCTCGATTTTGCAAGAGAATAACGTGCTTTTGCCGTAAAAGTATTATTCGGAGAACCGATTAAAAATTTTTCATATTTAGACTCGGCAACTGCCCAATCGTTAAGTTTTTCAGCGGACAAAGCCTGTTTTAAAATAGCAGCCTTGCGATATTTTGAAAAACATTTAATTTTCAAAAACTGAACATAAGCCTCTTGGTAATTACCGTTTTCATACTGTTGTTCGGCAATTTCGTACTGTTTTTTGTTATCAAAGCCATAACTGTCGGCAATGAACAAACCACCGATAACGGCAGCCAAAACAAACAATACGACAAAAGATATTATTAACTTTACTTTTATAGACAAAACTTAATTCCCTTGAAAATATTATACTTTAGCGAAAATTAATATTCAATATATGCAGGCGAAGTTAATTTAATAGTTGCCGTTGTACCCTTGTTAATATAGACGTTATCACCTTTGTGAAACAGAGCAATAAAGGGCGATACAGCCGTATCACACACCAAGAACAAAGCCCCCGGAAGATATGTTACGGGTGTTAAAATTGCCCCCGGACCGTTCCACAATTTCTTCGTAACTTTCATCGATTTTCCGTAAAAAGTCTTTGCGGGTTGTCGAACTTTTGAAATTCCTTTGAAATAGCCCGTGTCCCCTTTTACGTTGTTAAAAAATACCGCTTTATGGTTCAAATCGACCAATTTTCCCTCACAATAAGAGGTTCTACCGTTATATGAAATATAATCAGCCTTAACAGCAATCAAACCGCCATTTCCGAGCATTTGAGGCGCATGCGAATTTACAACCGTACCGTGAATAACCGTTCCCGTCGGAAGGGTCAAATACTTTGTCACGACAGGGGCTTGAGTTATAAATGTCACTTTAGAGCCTTTACGGGTTCTATCCGAAACGTTTGTGTTAAATTTGACGGGGATTTTTTTGCCCCAAGAAATTTTTGACGTTCTGACATTGATTTTTTGAGGAATGGACGGTAAATCCGTCTTTACCGTCGGAGTGTTTGTATCTGTTGTTTTTGTGACTGTCGGAACGCTCGATGGAGTTGTTGTCGAAGTTGTTGATTTGTCCGAGCCGAAAATCGTTTTTGACTCGACGGATTTCGGCGAAGTTTTCGGCAATGCAGGTAATGACGATGTGTTATATTCTTTTTTTATAATTTCATCGATAGAATCGTCTGCCTCAACCGCAAAAACCGAATTTGTGCATAACGCTATAAATAATAATAAAATCCAAAATTTTTTCATATCGCTATTGTAAAACAATTTTTGATATGTGAAAAAAATTTTATTTTTTTTAACAAAAAAAATGCCTTGACGTTAGCCAAGGCAGAACACACACAATAAATTTTAATAGAGAGAGATAGAGAGAAATTTTGTTTATTAGACTTCAACCATTTCTTCTGCTTGTAAGTCTTCAAATGCTCTTTGTGCTTCAGCAAGTTTTGCAGTTGCTTCTGCCAATTGAGCTTTTGCGAGGTCTGCTCTTTCGTGAGCAACTCTTGCGTTAGCATCTTTTTTGTTTACGTTTTCTTGCAACTTAATCATTCTGTCAGTCATTTGAGCCTTAACTTCAGCAGTTGCTTTGTCGTATTGTTCTTGTGCTTTGTCTAATCTTGCTTGAGCAACTTCCAATTTTTCTTGAGCAACTTGTTCTGATTTTTCTCTTCTTTCAACTTGCATGCTCATTTTTTCTTGGTTTTCTTGTGCTTTTGCATATTTGATTTGTGCTTTTTCAAGAGGAGTTAAAACTTTTTCTTCTTCTTTAGGTTCTTCTTCTTTAACGTCTCTTACGTTTTCTGCTTCAACAACATCTGTAACATCTTTTGCTTCAACTTCTGCAACTACGTTAGGTTCGTTAGCAGGTTGAACTGTTTGTTGTTGTTCTTGAGTTTGTTTGCTGAATGTTGCTTGAAGTTGATTAATAGCAGCGTTATTTGACATCAAAGCAGCAGATAATTCTTGTCTGAATGATTGACCTTTACCAGAGAAAAGGAATGCACAAGTTGCAGCGAGTGCCAAACCGGGGCAGAAACCGAGAGCGAAACCTGTCATATAGAATAATGAAATTCCTTTTAACAAAGTACCTACTTTGCTTGCTCCGCTTGCACCAAATTGAATTGTATCTTGAGAAACTTGTGCTTGAAGTTTCGGTTGTTCTTCGCTAACACCGACTCTGCCTCTTGCAGAAGTGCGATTAACAGTCGTCAAACCGAAATTCGGACGAACGATAAGTTGTGTATTTTCTTTATCTTTGTTCGGATTAGTTACTCTTGATGAATTAAAATTTGCTGCAATTTCCATTTTTGTTTCCTTTTTCTCTCTTATGTCTTATTAAAGTATTTAAAAACCATGAAATTGCTTGATTTTAACATGTTTGTGAAGTTATGTAACGAAAAACATATACAACAACATAACACACATTTAAACAAAAGAAAAATCATATATTTACAGGGCTTAAAATTATTCAAAAACTGTTATAAATATTATGGTAAGGGATAACATTTGAGGAAAAATGAACGAACAACAATCAGAAATGACTTTAGAATGTGCAAGAGAAGCACACGAACGTTGGCTCATAAAGAACAATAAAAAAGATTTGGACAAAGCAATCGAATACTATTCAAGAACTTTGTGCGAAAATCCGACAATCCCCGAAAGTTATTACAGATTGGCAATGTTGCTTTGGGAAAGCGGACAAATCGGTTTAACAAGTGCAATTAACAAGTGTCAATTGGCATTGACCGTATGTCCCGAAAACGTCAATGCACACCTTTACACGGGATATTTTTTCAAACTTGCGGAAAAATATGAAGATGCCGAAAAAGAGTTCAAAAAAGCAATGGACTTAAATCCGATGACATCTTCAAGAGCAAGATTAAATCTCGGTTTATTAAATATTGAAAAAATTTCCTCAAAAAATTTCAAAATGAATTATGCATTGAAATCCGCATACTATCTCACAACAGGTGCGATTTTCAGCATATTTGACTATCCTTATGTAAGAATGGGCATGCAAAAAATAAGAGAAAGTTTTTCTGTCGGAAAATACTTAATCACAGGCTCATTGTTTCAAAAATTCGGCTTGGACAAAAATGCTATAAAAACTTTTAAACACGCTCAAAAAGAAACAGGACGTTCTGAAATTTTCGGAAAATTAATCGGTGATCTCGATATTAAAAATGAAAATGTCGAATCGGCACTCGAATCTTACGAAAATGTTTTAAAAGTTAATCCTCTCGACAGAGAATCTTTGCTCAAAAAAGCAACAATTTTGCAAACATACTTTGAAGGTCGGGAAGACGAAGCGATTGATGCATACACAAAGGCACTCGAAACAGAGGGTGACAAAGATTATATTTACTATGAACTCGGTCATTTATATTTAAAGAAAAAAGATGTTATTAATTCAATTAACGCATTTAAACTTGCTGTTGAAAAAGACCAAACCAACGCATTTTTCCACAATGCATTAGGCTTTGCATTGTTTACGGCAGGTCAGTACGACGAAGCGGAAGACCATTATCTCGTTGCAATCAACATGAATCCCGATGCCGAATGGACAGCAACGGTTTGCAGAGCGTGTGCATTGATTTACTCTGATGTTAAGAAAAATCCCGAAAAAGCAATCAGAATGTATATGCAGTCGCTTTCTTTGTTCCCGAATTGTGCAGACACCTATCTTTCGTTGGGCGATTTGTATTTTGACGAACAAGATTATGACAAAGCACTTGAAAATTATACAAAATCAATTGAATTAAATCCGAACGACCATTACGTTTTCAACAAATTGGCAACTTGTTTGTGGCAAAAAGATTTTGTCGAAGAAGCAATAATTTCATACCGGCACGCAATCGACTTAAATCCCGAATATGATGCCGCTTACAACAATTTAGGTGCGGTTTATCTCGACGGAAAGCAAATGTATCACGAGGCAAAAGATTGCTTCCTCACTGCGATTGAAAAAAATCCCGAATACGAAATGGCATACTACAACGCAGGTCGTGCATTTGAGGAATTAGGCGACAAAATTCAAGCAGCAAAATTTTACCAAAAAGCACTCGAACTCAACGAAAAAACACATCAAATCACAACGGTTGATGTTCAGGCAAAAATATTTGAACTTTTTGAAAATTAGTCTTTTGAAATTTTAGCCATTAATTCCAAAAACTCGGGGAATGACGTGTTAACCCACTCAAAATCCTTGATTAAGAGCGGTTGTTCGGTGATTAATCCCGCAACATAAAAACTCATAGCCGTCCTGTGGTCATGGTGCGTATCAATCTCGATACCGCCTGTTAATGCGGTTTTCCCGTTAATAATCATTCCGTCGGGACGCTCTTCAATATTGGCCCCGATTGCTTTGAGTTGGCTTACAATCGTCGAAATTCTGTCTGACTCTTTATTTCTCAAATCAGATGCATCTTTAATTACGGTAGTGCCGTTTGCTTGGGTTGAAAGTACAGCAATTACGGGGATTTCGTCAATCAATCTCGGAATGTCGCCGCCCTCGATTGTTGTTCCGTTTAATTCGGAATAAGAAACTTTAACATCAGCAACAGGTTCACTCGAAACTACACGTTCGTTTAAGAGTTCTATATTTGCACCCATTCTTTTAAAAACGTCAATAATGCCCGAACGAGTGTAGTTTACGCCGACATTTTCGATAATGATTTCCGAATTTTTAACAATTGCCGCAGCAACCATGAAAAATGCCGCAGAGGAAATATCACCGCAAACTTCCATATCTTTCGGGGTCAAAGTGCAGGGTTTGATTGATGTTGAAGTCAAAGAGTTTTCGACAATATCTGCATCAAGGTATTTGAGCATCAATTCCGTATGATTTCTCGATTGATAAGGCTCATTGACAGTCGTGACACCGTCAGCGAACATTCCCGCAAGCAAAACAGCCGATTTAACCTGAGCAGATGCAAGGGGAGAATTGTAAGTAATTGCGTGCAATTTTCCGCCCGTAATCTTCAAAGGAGCCTTGTATTCATTATGAGAAAACTTTGCACCCATTTCCGTAAGAGGTTGAATTATCCGCTTCATAGGACGTTTATTTAAACTAACATCTCCAAATAAAGTAGAGTTAAACGGTTGCCCTGCAAGAATTCCCGACATCATTCTCATTGTTGTGCCTGAATTTCCGCAATCCAAATCGGAACTCGGAGCCATAAGAGCATTTTTCGCATCAATGGTCAAATCCATATCCGTGTGGAATTTCACCTCACAACCGAGTTGTTGAACAATTTTCAAGGTTGAATGGCAATCTGCACCTTTTGAAAAATTTTTAATATTCACAATACCTTTTGTCAATGCCGCAAACATAGCCGTTCTGTGGCTTATAGACTTATCGGGAGGAATAACTATACTTCCTGTTAATTTTTTTGCATTTTGTGTTTTGTAATCCATTTTTCTGCTCTTTACTTTTTGATATAATAAAAATCGGGGTGTAACAACGCTAAAAACGGTATCAATTCAAGACGACCGATTAACATGTTAAAAATAAAAATAAGTTTTGTTGAAGTTTGAAGAAAATCAAAATTTCCCATCGGCCCCAAGACCCCAAGCCCCGGACCGACGTTTCCTAGAGATGCAATTGCACCCGTAAATCCTACCGATGCGTTGTTTTCAATCATTGTCGAAATAAATGCCGTAATTGCAAAAATTCCGAAATAGAATATTACAAAAGACATCATTTGAGCCATAATTTCGTTTGAAACGACCGTTCCGTTAACTCTGACGGAAACAACCGCATTCGGGTGCAGGATTTTAAATAGTTCTCTTTTTATATATTTATAAACGAAAACAAGTCTGATAATCTTCAAACCGCCTGATGCCGAGCCTGCACACGCACCTGTAAAAAATAATGTTCCCAAAATCAATTGTGCAGCAAACGGCCATTTTGTATAATCGACCGTCGCAAATCCCGTCGTAGTAATAATTGAAACTGCCTGAAACAAGCCCTCTTCTATCGCCGTTGAGAAATTATAAGTTTTATCCAAAATTAAAACCGTCGTAATTGCTATTGCACAAAATAAAATTACAACCACATAGGTAAAAAATTCATCGTTTTTAAACAAAACACGAAATCTTCTTTGGACAAAAACCCGATACAACATTGAAAAACCTGTTCCCGATAAAAACATAAAAAACGCAATTACCCATACAAACTGAGGGTTGTTATATCCGATAATACTATCGGGATTGGGCGAAAAACCACCGCACGCAATCGTTGACATTGCATTACAAATCGAATCATACAAAGGCATTCCCATAAATTTCAAAATACAAATCAAAACAAGAGTAAATGCCGCATACATATTCCACAAAACCGCCGCCGTTGACTTAACACGGGGGGTAAACTTTCCGTCCGTAGGTCCCGGAGATTCCGCCGAAAACATCTGACGTCCCGCAACCGCAAATTGAGGCAAAATCGCAATAAACAAAACGATTATGCCCATACCGCCAAGCCATTGGGTAAACGAACGCCAAAAGAACAAACTTTTCGGATAAATAGAAAAGTCCGTCAAAATCGTTGCACCCGTAGTTGTAATCCCTGAAACAGCCTCAAATAAAGCATTAATCGGCGATAAACCGTAAAACAGATACGGTATCATTGAAATAAATGACATTATTATCCACGAAAACGCAACCGTACCGAGGGCTTCCGTCTTTTTAAAATCATTTAACAAATCGGGTTGCATACGTTTGGGATTTAAAATAAAACCGATTATTAAATTAATCAAAAGCGTTACACCAAAAGCAATTGCGGAAGAATATTCTTTAAAATAAAGAGAAACCGCAATCGGAACTAACATGACAATTGTCAAATATTTAAGAACCAAACTAATAGCAACGGCTAAATAACGCAATCTCATAAGCACCTAACAACATTTCAGATATTTTATAATCGGAGCGGAATTTTCTTTCATTGTAAACAAAATCAAATGGTCATCAGGCATAATCAAAGTGTCGCCTTTGGGGATTATGACGTGTTTTCGACGTTCGATAATCGCAATTACCGCCTTATGAGGAAGTTTCAAATCCATAATTTTTCTCTGTGAAAAATCAGAGGGCAATTGAATTTCCACGACTTCACCCTGACCGCTCTCAACCGTTGCAAGAATTGAAATATCAGGAACAATAAAGTGGTCATAAATATCATGCATCGCCGCATCGTTTTGAGAAATCGCAACATCAATTCCGACTTTTTCAAACAAATCAACGTTCAACCCTTTAGACACACGGGAAATAACCTTTTTGACACCTGCTTGTTTTGCGAGCAAAGAACACAAAAGGTTTTTCTCGTCATTGTCCGTCACACTGACCAAAACATCGGCATCTTCAGCCTGTTCATTGAGCAAAAGTTGAATATCCGTTCCGTCGCCGTTAATTACGAGTGTTTTTTGGAGAATTTGAGAAATTTGTTCGCAACGCTTGTAATCTTTTTCAAAAATTTTGCACTTAATATCAGCCTGCTCAAGTCTTTCAGCGAGGAGTAAACCGACATTTCCGCCCCCGATAATCGTGACGAAATTAACCTTGGTATCTTCTCTGAAAACTTCCGCCGCAAGCAAATCAAGAGATTTTACCGACCCCATAAAAATTACTTTGTCGCCCGCCTTGAGTTCCGTATCGCCTGATGGCATCGAAAGTTGTCCGTCACGGGTAATTCCGACGATAAGCGTTTCTTTCGGGAAAGAACATTCTTTGACTTTTTTGTTCACAATCGGAGAGGAATCTTTAATCGGATACTCGAGCAAACGAGCCTTACCTTTTGCGAAAATTTCAACCTGAGTTGCACTCGGAACGGTGATAATTCTGAAAATTTCACCCGTTAAGAGTTCTTCGGGACGAATGATATAATCGGGCAAAAATTCTTTGTCAAATTTTGCATTTTTTACACTGTAAATCGAATCATAATATTCTTCGCTGCTGATAAAGCAAACCGTTCTTGAAACAGACGAAATCGCTTTCATCAAAATACATGAAACAATATTGACCTCATCACAGTCATTGCAGGCGATAAAGACATCACATTCATCAAGGTGATTTTCTTTTAAAAATTTTATATCGGACGCATTACCCTCGAGTACTTCAATATCAAGTTTGTAAAAATCATCGGAAATATTTTCAGATTTATTAACAATAACTATATCGTGGTCTTCAAACAATGATGTCGCAATCAAGCAACCTCTGTTATTTGCACCGAATATGACAATTTTCATTAACAAATTCCTCTTTGAGCCAATTTTACATAAATATGAAAATATTTTCAATAGATTGTTTAAATAGACTGTTTGTGCTTTAATTAACCTATAAATTAAATATGTAGAGGGACTCTAAATGGGAAAACTTAAAATAGGCATAATCGGTCTTGGCACAGTGGGTTGTGGCGTTGTAAAAACGCTCAGAAATTTTTCTGACCAAGTTGAAATCGCAAGAATTGCCGTTCATAATTTGAAGAAAAAAAGAAATATTGATAATTTGGACGAATCAATTTTGACGGATAATCCGTATGAAATTGTTGACGACAGAGAAATCGACATCGTTGTCGAAGTTATGGGCGGGGTCAATCCTGCTTTTCAACTTCTCAAAAAGGCAATCGAAAACGGCAAACACATTGTCACGGCGAACAAAGAACTTCTTGCTAAACATGGTGAAGAACTTTTCCAAGCCGCAAAGGAAAAAAATGTTGTAATATTGTACGAAGCGGCAGTTGCAGGCGGTATTCCAATTATCATGCCGATTAAGACTATTTTGCGTTCTAATAAAATCACAAAAGTTAAAGGAATTTTGAACGGTACAACAAACTACATTTTGACCAAAATGGACGAGGATTGTGCATCTTATGAAAAAGTCCTGAAAGAGGCTCAAGAATTGGGTTATGCGGAAACAGACCCGACAGGCGATGTTGAAGGTTTTGATGCTGCATATAAGATTGTAACCCTTGCAACTATTGCTTTTGGCAAAAGAATTAAAATTAATAACACATATCGTGAAGGAATTACAAAAATTTCCGCAAAGGATATTCAGCGAGCAAACGAATTGGGCTACAAAATCAAGTTGATTGCTTCGGCGGAACTTGATGAAAACGGCACGGCAGACGTTCGTGTACACCCGATGTTGGTTCCGAAAGATCACGTTTTGGCAAAAATCAATAACGTAACAAATGCGGTTATGTTGTCAGGAAAACCTGTTGGCGAAATTATGTTTACAGGTCCCGGAGCAGGGGAATTTCCGACTGCAAGTTCTGTTGTCGGGGATATTTTGGCACTTTGTGCGGAAATTAAACGCACGGCATATCCTTTGCCGATGATGAGATGCAATCACACGGAAACCGCAAAATCATTGAGCATTGACGAAACAACAAACCGTTACTACATAATGCTCAACACAATCGACACCCCGGGTGCAATCGGCATCATCGGAACGATTTGCGGAAAACATAACATCAACCTTTCAGATATTCTTCAAAAAGGTTCAAAAGATGGAAACGCAGAAGTCGTAATCATTACAGGCTTATGCAACGAGGGCAACATTAAAAATGCACTTGAAGAAATGAAACATTCAAACGTAATTGAAGAAGTAAAAAGTTTAATAAGAGTAATGAATTAAGGATAAAAAAATGAGTAC
>CAKVJR010000027.1 GCA_934754855.1 uncultured Candidatus Melainabacteria bacterium | reverse complement strand
GGAGATATCTGACTATCCCAAAACACAAGGAATAACAACATCACCGGAAGAAAAAACGATGAAAAATATATTATAAAT
Source organism: uncultured Candidatus Melainabacteria bacterium (assembly GCA_934754855.1). GTDB lineage: Bacteria > Cyanobacteriota > Vampirovibrionia > Gastranaerophilales > Gastranaerophilaceae > RUG841. The sequence continues at coordinate 17,637 of CAKVJR010000027.1, read as the reverse complement.
TTTTTCTTATACACTGACCGCTCCTGACACATTTATCAGTATATAAAATTTCTAAAATTCATACAAGGAAAAATAACATTTTTCTTGAAAATCTTGACAGAAATTAACACAAAACGACTATTTTTTAACATCAATTTTGTATTGTCTTAACGCAGGAATATCCGACTTGACGCAAACAATAAATCCGTCTAAAAGATAACAGTTTGAAAGATTTGAATTTTCCCCGACCATAGATTTTTGAAATGGCAAAAATACAAACAAATCATCATCTGTCGGCTCGTGCATTCTGTCATACAAAACAAGGCTCTCATCTTTCGGGATTCTTGAGTTAATTAAAGCGTTAATTTTAAAATTATTTTTCAATGCCCAATAGAATACATCTCTGTAATGATAAGGCTTTAGACGCTCTATATCAGAAATAAAAAGATATTTTTTACTATCTTTCAAATTATCCCATTTTTCATTTTTCAAAGGTGATTCATAAACCGTTTTATGAGCATACAACCCGTGATAAATCCTGAAAAATACGCTCAAATCAACCGCTTGAACAACAATCAAAACACCGAGCATCAACGATACAAAAAACGCTTTGAAATTTTTGATAATAAAACAAATTACAAAGAAATAAATCAAATAAAAATCTGCCCAAATTACCCGTCCGGGTGCCCTGAAAATACTCAAAATTTTCTGCACAAATACAGGCAATTCAATGTTCACAACCAATCTTTGATTGAAATAAATTTCATAAGAACAAGCATAAATCATTGTTACAACAAAAAATATTGCACCAACAAAAATTGCGATTTTATATTTTGACAAAAATTCAGAATGCTTTTCTCGAAAACTTTTTCGGGGCAAATTCACCAAAAGATAAAAAACAATCGGCAACAACGGCAAAAGAATTCCCGCCCCCAAATAAGAAAATCCTTCCCAATTACAAAAATCTTTAACCAAAAATCTTCCGTTCAAAAACGGCAAAAGCGTAGAATAGAAGAAGTTTTCGGAAATTGTCGGGTTATAAAACGAATTCAAATTGAAAGCATATAAACTGAACCAATGCAAATCCGTTTCCGCCGAAACTTGTGCCCCTAAACCGCCCGCAATCAGATAAACCAAAAACGCTCCAAAACCCAATGCGGGCAAATATCCCCACAATGTCTTCTTATCCCCGCTCATAAAATAATCGTAAAACATAAATGCAATAACGATAAATCCCGTCGTGGGCAAGAAATACACCTGCGTTCCCGCATCAAGAAAACCTAAAACGAGCCAATATAAAATCAAATATTTTTTCTTTTCCGAAAATTCCCGATAATACAAAAAAGGCAAAAATGCCGCCAATACAAGCCATTGCGACGACAATGCAAAATGGACGGGGAATCTTTCCAAAAGAACGGGAGAAATTACAAAAAACAAACTCCCTAAAAGTGCGTTAAAATATCCGCATTTCGTAATTTTTTTGATAATCAAAAAAGAAAACAAGCCAATCAAAATAAAATTAAAAGCACCAACAATTCCCATATACTGAAAATCAACAAATTCGGCACCTTTCATAAAAATCATTTTTAAAATTTTAGCAAAAATCGACAAAATCGGAATATAATCAACGAACAAAATGCCCGATTTAAACGGAAAAGCATTCATATCAGAATAAATAATTCCCGCACTTGAATTTAAAAAAGCCAAAAAGTCGAGGTGATTTCCCGGAACATCTCTCAACATCTCAGGATACGAAGCATAACACTCCAAAATTTTAACCATAGTCGGCTCCATTTTGGCAACAATCCAATCGGTATAAAACGGATTTAAAATAACAACGCCGTAAATCAGCACAAATACGGAAAAATATATTAAAATTAACCCGAAAATTTTTCTCTTCATATACCACCGTCATTAATAACTTTTTTCAATAATACCAAATTTACTGTCATTCCCAAAGGCAATATTAAGGAATATTTCAGTTTTTCGATATTATTCCAATGCTTTAAACGGATTTTTTGCACAAATTGTACAACCGTCAACTAAATGACAATGCAGATGATCCAAATCATAATAACTGTGGAAATCAAAAAATACAAACAAATCATCGTCTTGAGGATTTTTTAATCTGTCCTCAAAAACCGAAAATTCATCGACATAATGTCTTGAATAAACCATTGAATTGAACCGCAATCCGTTCTTTAAGCCCCAAAAATAAATCGGACAAAGCGACGGCGTATGATATCTTGAATCATCAAGAATAAAACAGTTCTTCTTTCCCTCTGCAAGTTTATTCCAAACCTCTTCTGTTTTAATCGAAGAAACAAAAGATTTTTTTAACGCATAATCAATATGGATATGGAAAAGAATGTCTTTCAAATCGACAATCTGAACGAGCAAGCACAACGATATCAATATCGTCGCAACTTTTGCCCTGAAGCATCTCAAAATGACCGACAAAACCAAGAAATAAATGATAAAAACATCTGTCCAAATATACCGTCCCGCAGCACGCAAGAAAGTATAGAAAAATTTGATAAATATCGGCAACTCAAAAGATACCGTCCAATCCAAAAAACTGATTTTTGGCAAAGATGCAATTATCACCATAAACACAAACAAAAATCCGAACAAAAGACATAATAATTGATTATTATTGATGAAATTTCTGTATTTTTCTCGGAAATCTTTTTTGCCCAATGCCAAAATGAATGCAATCCCCATAACAAAACTCGGCAGAATAATTCCCGCCCCAAGATACGCAAACCCCTCATGAGAAGAGAGAATATCGGCACAAGGAATAAAATTTAAAAACGGCAAAACAACAGACGAAAAATTATAAAACGCATAAGTCGGAGCAACAAATCCCGCATAATTAAACAAATACTGACCATAATAACTGTCAGCCGTCATATCGCTAACCAATCCGCCCAACAAAGCAAATACGGAAACAACACCGACGAGATACAAAATTATAGCCAAAGGTGAAAATCCCCGTCCGTTTTTGCAAAATCCGTCATAAATCAAGCAAACACAAAGATTTACAAACAAAACAGGAATATACGAAGTGTGAATACTCACCGCCATTGCCCCGAGCAAAAAGCAGAACAAGAAAAATTTTCTTCTGTCAAAATGCTCATGAAACACCAACGGAACAAAAGATAACAAAATTAACCACATCGACGAAAGGGCGTAATTTCTCGGAAATCTATCCAAAAATATCGGTGCCGTAACAAAAAACAAACTGCATAAAAAAGCATTGATATCATTGGTTTTATTGATTTTTTTAATGAAAAAGAACGATAACAGCCCCAACAGACAAGCGTTTAAAACCCCATAAAGTCCCGCATATTGAAAGTTTATAAATCCGCTTTTATGAAAAATTCCGATTAAAATTTTCAAAATAACCGCCAAAGCAGGCAAGCAATCAACATACATAACCCCGATTTGACAAGGAAAAGAGTTATTTTCCATAAAAGGAACAGGCGATTTCGCATTCATAAAAGCAAGAAAATTCAGATGATTTATGGGAATATCAATGTCCAATTTCGGATTTTGCCACAAACACCAATCCGTATAAAAAGGATTAATAATCAACACCCCGTAAATTAATACGAAAATCAGAAAATATATTAAACTTAATCCTAAAATCTTTTTTTTCATCGCCATCAAACCTTGTCGTCAATATTAACCCAAATTTTCAAATCCATCATTTAATTCGTTTTTTGTCTTTAATTTTACGGGGAATATGGAATTTATAATCTTTTAATTCAGGATAATCGTCCGTCGAACATACGATAAAATCGTCTAAAACGTAGCAATGTTCAAGCGTTGAACGATTAATTATATCCGAAGTTTGCCCCTTAAAGAAGATAAACAAATCCTCAGGTTGGGGATTTATCCAATGGTCAGACATAATCAAATCCTCGTTATCCGCTTTTCTTGAACTGATTAGACAATTGAAACGCAAATTGTTTTTTAATCCCCAATAAAAAACATCTTTATAATAAACGGTTTTTGTTCTTTGAATATCATCTAAAAATATGCAGATTTTTCCTTGTTTAACAATCTCCCAGCCTTTATTTTTCAAGGAAGATTGATGAACGTATTTTTTGCCGAAAAAGATATTGTAAGTTCTGAAATAAGCACTCATATCGACAGCCTGCACCATAAAAAACACACCGACAAGACAAGTTGCGACAAGCGGTTTAAAATTTTTGACGTAAAAACAAATTATAACAAAATAAATCAGATAAAAAGCGTCCCAAATCACTCTTCCGGGGCATCTGAATACATTTAATATCCGATTAATACTGTCGGGAAATTTTATACTCAATAATAATTTATCGTTAAAAGTAATATCTGTCGAACAAGAATACAACATCGACGTGAAGAACAAAAATGCAAGAACAATCACCTCTGTTTTATATTTTGAGAAAAAATCAAAAAACCTTGCCCGATATGATTTTTTCGGAAGATAATACAAAAAATAGAGAATAATTACGCCAATAGCAACAAAAATTCCCGCTCCAAGATACGCAAAACCTTCCCAAGAACAAATATTGTAAACAGGGACCCGATTATTTAAGAAAGGGAATACCGTTGAAAAAAAGAAATTCTGAGCAATTGTCGGATTATAAAAACCGTTGAGATTAAAAGAAAAAGTTTGAAAAGACGTCAAATCCACAACAGGATTAATTTTCGAGCAAAATCCGCCCGCTATCAGGAAAACAACCATTGTTCCCAAAACATACAACGGCATATAAAGCCAAATAATTTTTTTCTCTTTCGTTTTCAAATAATCATAAAGCATATACGCAAGAATTATAAAAGCCGTATTCGGCAAATAACAATTATGGATACCGGCATCAACAATGCCCAAAATAAACCAAAATAATAAAACAACTTTTTTTGACCAATCACGATAATACAAAAAAGGCAAAAATGCCGCTAAAATAAGCCATTGCGACGATAAGGCATAATGCATCGGGAATCTGTCCAAAAAGACAGGAGAAATTACAAAAAACAAACTTCCCAAAAGGGCATTAAAATAACCGCATTTAGTGATTTTTTTAATAATTCCGAACGCAAATAAACCGATTAAGATAAAATTCAAAAGCCCCGTAATTCCTACATATTGGAAATCAACCAAAGCCAACTTGTTCAACGCAGGAATGCACATTATGATGAATTTAACAAACATTGCAACCAAAGGAATGCAGTCAATGTAAATCACACCCGCCGTAAACGGATAGGCATTCAAATCCGTAAAAGGCAAAAATATTTTTGAATTAATATAAGACAAATAATCAATGTAATTGATGAAAACGTCTTGCTGTGCTAACGGATTAATATTCACATCATACATAGTGATGCATGGGTCAAAATTATCAATCAAACACCAATCGGTATAAAACGGGTTAATAATCCAAACCCCGTATATAAAAACGAATATTAAAGCATAAATAACGGCTAAACCGAAAATTTTAAGTTTCATAATTTTTACACATCACTACCTAATCCAAATGATAACAAATTTTTCATCAAGACTAAAGGTTATATTAAGATTTTTGAATTTTTAATATGAGTTTTAACCGCAAATATAGTTGTATCCGCAATATTTGCAATCATTTTTGTGGGGCAAATCGGATATTTTAAACGAAGAAATTTCACTTAAATTTTTCAAATCCGACTCGGTTTCTTTTTTCGCAACCGCAATGTCAGAAGCCGAAACAACGTACTCACGCACTTCGTCGGGCTTTATGTTCGCTAAAATCAAATTTTTCACAGAAAAGCCCATTTCCTCAAGTGCCGATTTGTAAATAAACATCTGTTTGTTATAATCTGCAAGCGAATTTTCGAGATTTTCATTAGTTTTAAAATCAACCAAATCAACCGTCCCGTCTGCATTTTTGACCACCAAATCAATATCTCCGTTAAAAATACAATTTTTATAAACAAACTCAAAACTGTATTCCGACAAAATATTTTCTTGTGAAAAATTTGAAAATCTTGATTTTGAGAAAGAAGAATACAAAGCCAAAACCCTGTTATAGTCGTTCTTTTCGAGGTCGATATTTTTCAGAAAATCTAAAATTTCATCTTCACCGAAAATTTTATCGTTCACCAAAGAATGATAAATCAAACTGTGTAAAATACTTCCAATTGCAACACCTGAAGGCTTTTGACAAAGTTCGGGATATCCGAAAACATATTTTAACAGATAATTTCTCTGACAATGGTTAAAAGTGTTGATTTTACTGAAACTTACCGTCATTTTTTCCGTTTTTTCTTCAAAAAATTTAGGAGCGACAACTTTCAACTCAACCTGCCTGTTGGGCAAAGTTACGCACAACGACTTGTTTTCGAGCGTCAAAGAATCTTTTTCGACAGGATAAACCAAATTTTGCAAAACACCTGATTTTTCGTCAATCAAATCCTTCAAATATTTTTGCGGGGTGTTGCAAACAAGCACGTTGAGATACTTTTCGGCACGAGAAACCGCAACATAAAATCTTCTTTTCGCCTCGGCAGCCTCACGAACAGATTTGAAAATTTCCTTGTACAACAAGTATTTCAGAGAATCTTTGCCGTTGAATTTATGGATTACCAATCCAAAATCACAACTTTCCTCATTCAATTCAATCGAAACGACGGAACTGTCGGCATTTGCCCCTCTGCTTGAAATTCCCGCAACAAAAGTATAGGGAAACTCAAGCCCTTTGCTTGCGTGAATTGTCATGAGTTTAACGGCATCAACTTCCCCCGTAAAGACGCTTGGCATCTCAAAATTTCGGTCTTCGGAAATTGTTTGCAAATACTCAAGGAAATTTTTTACACTTGCATAATTTACATTTTGGGAATAATCGGCAAGAATTTTCTCAAAGACCGCAACATCAATTTCCGCAAGGCTTTTCGCCACACCTGTTAAATTCTGATAAGGCGGATAAATGTCGATTAACCTGTAAAAAATCGAGGTTAAAGAAAGAGTGTTTTTGTTTTTTATAATCTCTAAAACTTCGTCATATAAAGACTGTACGGCATTTTTGACATCTTCCAAACATTTAATCGAATTGAAAATATTTAACTCAAAAGACTTTAAAATTTTCTCCGAAAAATTCAAATCATTTGCATCATCAACCCCCAAAAGGACTTCATCTGTTGCTTTTTTGAAATCGAAAATCTCTTTGTCGGAAAATTTTATCTCCAAAAGTTTCACAAGTGCAATTTCGTTTCTGATATTTTGGGTGAAATTCAATAAAAATGTTATATTTTTGACAACAGATTTTGAAAAATAATTGGAATTAACTCTTTTGACAGAGGGAATGCCGTATTTTGAGAGTTGTTCTTCCAAAAAATCCGCATGCCAATGCGACTTTATCAAAACGGCAAAATCCTTGAACTGCAAGCCGTCACGTTTCATTACCTCAAAAATTTCACTTGCTATATATTTTGATTCCAAAACTCTGTATTCATCAGAAGAATCGCACTTTTCGGGCTGAGAAAATTTTACGCTGTTTGAAATTTTCACATCTGAAAAAGCATTAAGCGGCTCATCAAGTTCCAAAGACTCTTTCGTCACGGCATTTACGGCATCTATGACATCTGCCGTCGAACGATAATTCGTTTCAAGTTTGATGACTTTGATTTTTTCATCTGAATTAAAATCGGGATTTTGCGAAAATTTCTGCTCAATTTTGTTCTGCAAAATGTCCAAATTTTCCATTCTTGCATACCTGAAACCGTAAATAGATTGTTTCATGTCGCCGACTATCGTCATATCAGGTTCTTCGTCCGACAACAAATTCATCAGCAATTCCAACTGAGCACCGCTCGTATCCTGAAATTCATCTACAATAATGTGCTTGAAATATTTTTTGTAATACGCTCTTATTGTCTGATTGTTTTTTAAAACATACAATGTTTTGTTTATCAAATCGTCAAAATCAATCAAATCCAACTCTTCAAGTTGGCGTTGATAAGCGGCATAAATCACTGCGATTATTTTTGTAAACAAAATTTCGACATCTGAAATTTCAGAAACAAAAGACAAATCCGAGCAATCGAATTTTGGCGTCCAACCGACTGTTTTCGGGGATTTTCTGGTATTATTTTTATCAACCGAAAATTTCAACAAACCCTCAAACATTTCTTTGTCGGGAATATTTTTGAAATTTTCATCGGAATAATCACATTTTCTGAAAAAATCACACCAATCCTCAGACATCATTTTTTCATCTGGATAAATATCGGAAAAATGAGAACAGGAATATTTTTTACTCAAAAAATTGCTTAAAAATGAAGAATAGCGTGGAATTGCGAGCAAAGTTTTGTCCAAAAATTCTTTTGGGGTCAAACCGAGCGACTTAACCTGCTTAATGATTGGCAAAACGGACTCGAAAACATCTTCTAAATTGCCTGCTGACTTCAATTTCAGGATATTTTCGTATTTCAAAATTTCATTATTCAACCCCAAGTCGGATAAAATTTCACTCGAAAAATCAATCGACTCAAATTCGCCATACTGAATTTTTTTGATTATTGTTTCATAAATTTCTTCAAGTTGATTATCCTCAGCGAGTTTGAAATTCGGGGACAAATTTGCCTCAATAGCGTGTCTTTTAAGCATATCGGAGCAAAAAGCGTGAATTGTCGAGATTTTGTTTTCTTGCCCAAAATAGTTGATATTATTAAGTTTCAACTCGTTTAGAATACGCTCTTTCATCTCTGCTGCCGCTTTTTGGGTAAAAGTTATGACAAGCAAGTGTTCAAGGGGTTTTTCGACAGAATTTTCTTCAATCAAATCATTTACCAATTTAATATATCTTTTAGAAATAATTTTCGTTTTTCCCGTACCGGCACCCGCAACGACCTTTGTGAAAGAGTTTATGGGCATTTCAACCGCTTGTTTTTGTTGTGCGTTCAAACCGTCCGTCAATTTATCAAGCAAAGCAGTATTCATCTTAAACCTCACCTTCGTTGGTTTTTCCGTTACAATAATCTTGAAAATCGCAATATTTGCAGTTTCTGTCGTCATAACTCGGCTCGAAATCCGTTGCCTGATAGATTTTGTCAACTACGGTTGATTTGATATTTTCAATGATTTTCTGTTTATATTGTTCAATTTCCGAAACAGGCATATAATCTTTCCACGACTCGCCTTTCGGGCTGTTTTTCGGACGAACGTAAAGATAGCCGACCTCGTCGAGATTTTCTTTGTAATTTTCCAATTTTGCACTTTCTAAGCAGGCAAGATAGTAGAGCGGAATTTGATAATCGTAGATTTTAACGTAATTTTCGTTATATTTGCCTGTTTTTTCGGTACAGAAATTGACACCGTTTTCGCTGAAAAGGTATTGGAGATTGGGTTTGTCGGAAGAAGTTTTATAATCTATAAGCCGCCAACCGTCCTCATAGCGGATAATTGCATCAATAAAGCCGTTAAAAGTGACTTTCGGCAAATCATCAAGGACAAAATCGAAAGATTTTTCGCAATCACCCTGAAGCGGTTTTTCGTTAAAATATCCTATTTCTTCAAGATTATCCATCGCACTTTCAAAATCTGCGTGCATTTCTTCAATATCCAAATCGCTCAACTTTTCGAGCTCTTCAACAACGTCTTTTTCATCAAAACCCTCATCAATCAAGGCTTGACGGTCATTTTTAACGTTAAATAAAATATTTCCGAGTTTAATGAATAATTTTTTTGAAAAAACATCAAGGTGCTTTGAAATTACGAGTTCAAACACGGCATGAACCGCAGTTCCGTAATTTGCGGTGAAAGAACTTGTCGTTTTTAACCCCAAAAGTTTTGTATAATAAAAACTTCTCGGACATTTTAAAAATCGATTTATTGATGAAGCACTGAGTTTTATAGGGTCGTCCGTCGCTAAAACAGAGGCTTTTTCGAGTTCTGCCGTTTCTGTGTTTTCGTAATTATTTTCAAGTGAGGGCTGAGAATCAATTTCGGCAGTTTCGTTTTGATTAAAATTTTCGGCATCAAGAAAAGCCAATTGCTCAAAATATGACGACGGAGAAACTTGTTTTCTGTCGGAAAATTTGTGCGAAGAGAGCAAAATACTTTCTTCCGCACGGGTCAAAGCAACGTAAAACAGGCTGTTTTCGTCTTTCAATTCATCTTGCGGAGAGAGAATTATTTTTTCAAAAAGCGGAAATTTTTGACGAATTTCGGCAGAAATTTTCTCATTCGCAAAAGCAGAAATAAAATAAGTCGATTTTGATTTTTTCGGAAAATATCCCTCGGTCAAAGCCGGCAAAAACACGTGTTTGTAGTTTTTTGAAGAACTTTTGAAAATACTGAGCAGATTGATTTTATTTTCGGTTTTCAAATTTTCGGACAAATCATTTTGCAAAAGATTTAAAACCGACATAAGGTCAATTTTTTCGTTAAGAACATCAGTTTTCAAAGTCGATAATTCCCTTAAATCACTCAAAAATTTTGCAAGAAATTTGTGGAAATTTTCATCTTGAACATCAGATATATCAAGAATTTTCGACGCAATTTGAACAAAATCATTTTTCAAATACAAAGAATAAAACTCGCTCAAATTTTTCAATTCGTTTTTCACTGAAACCAAATCATTTTCAGAGAGCAAATTCAGCCCCAAAAGCAGCGATGATAACAAAAAGCGATGTTTTTTTCTGCTTTGAAAAGACAACAATTTTTCAATATCAAATTTGTTTTCCAAAATGTCGGATAAAAAATTTTCCGTCAATAAATTCAACTGTTCCGCCAAATTTTCGAGATCAACAAACGATTTATGAGAAAGATTTTCAAATTCGGAAAATTTTTCCGCCCCGATTTTTTTCATAATGTCACAAATCATTAAAACTCGTTCAAATTTAATCTTAAAAAGTTCAAAATCATCGCTGAAAAGCCTACCACTGACAGGGATTTCATACTTTTTAAGAATATCAACAATACTGTTTGCCAAATAAGAACTGCGGAGCAAAATCGCAAAATCCGAATAATTTGCCCCATGTTTTACCCCGTCAATAATTTTTTTTGAAATATAATCAATTTCGTCCTGAAAATCAGTAAACAAACGGTATTCAAGAGAATTTGACTTTTGGAAATCAAAAAGTTTGCCCTCAGGATTTTTCATAAAAATCGCACGTTGATAAATATCATCATTATACGGGGACAGCGTGTTTACAGGCGTTTTCGACCTTTCTGCAACATTATCAAAAGAAAACGCATTTGCCCCCATAAACGTGTTGATTTTAGCATTATTATCGCCAATCAGCGTCAGATTATCGGTAATATTTTTCAATAATTTCAATTGAATTTCAGACAAATTTTCTGCCTCGAAAACGTAAATCCGCTCAAAATTTTTCTTTATAGAATTTTTCAACAAATTGTTATTTTCAAGTTCGGAAATGCAATTCAAAACCGAATCACGAAAATCCCAAAAGTTATTGTTTACAAGCATTTCGAGGTATTTTCCATAAATTTTGATAATTATATCAAATCGACGCTTGTCCTCTTTTGAGATTTCGGCATTAGAAGATACCAAAAGCAAGTCATCACAAGAGATTTGATTAATTTTAAACATTCCGAAAAGATTATACAACTCTCGAGGAAAAGATTTAGATTTTACCAAATTTTTCAGGGCTGAATGCTGCTTAAGAAGAGGCTTTGAGAGGGAAGAAATAATTTCAATCGCAGAAAAATCGGAAATGTTTTTTGAAGAATAGATTTTAGCAGATTTCGACAAAATTTTTCTGACAAACCCCTCAAAAGATGTCGTGAAAACGCCGCTAAAATGCAACTTTTTCCAAATCGGCGAATTTTCGTTGTAATTCATAAAAACCGCACAAATGTTCTTGGCGGCGGAATTTGTTGCCGTAAAAGAAATTATTTCGTCTAAAATTTCTACTGAATTATCTGAGTAAACATCAACAATTTTCATCATTTCCCCTTATTTTATAATACACTATACAATAAGGCTACGTCAAATTCGGACATCTGCTCGCCCGTTCCTCAGTATGGCGGTGAATGAGAGATTGGATTGCCACGTCACTACGTTCCTCACAGTGACAGTGATTGCGTATATTTTCAAAGATTTTTCCCTACACTCAGAATGACAGAGAACAGTAAAATGCATTAGGCAAAAACATTGTGAGAAGAATACTTATAAGAACGATATAATATTGTTGGGTTAAACCCCAACTTACGGACTTATTGTATATTTAGCATATTTCTTACATATTGTTGTATTTTTATTAATTCTTTAATGTTATTTTTTGTCCATTTTTGAATATTTGATTTTATGAAGAAGTTAATATCTGGCATTGATTCATGGTTTGATATTGTACTCACGAAAAAATATCTATTTCTTGCAAATTTTATTTCAGGAATACTTTCATCTTCAGAAAGACAGTTTGGAATTATATCAGAAAAATTGGGCAAAGAATATTCCATTCTATTTTGTATGACTACTGCTATACCTGAATAAGTTGTTCTTGTTGAGTATTTTCCTCCGATTAATGGTTTGTGGAGTGCCTCAAAAAAATATAAATTGTATGAAAAATTATTCTCAAAAACTTGAAATGCATATTTTACCGATATTTTGTCTGTAAATATGCAGTCCGCATTTTTTAATATTTTTGAATTAATAATCAAATTGTTTAAATCGTCAGTATTTTTACTGATAATTTTCATGTTTCCCATATAATTAGAGGCTAAAGAAATAAATTCTTTGTTAACGTATTTCCAGTAAATAACCAATAATATTGCAGATATTACCCCTATTGCTATGATAATTATTGCGGTATTGCTAAATTTGGAAACATACTGAGCATAGGGACTTGTTTCAAAAGCAAATAATACTGCATAAATACATATATATATTGTGAATAATACTCTTAAAAATAATAAAAGACTGACTTTTTTTATTTTTGAATTATTTTGCTGGAAATACAAATTAATAGATTCGTCCAATGATTTTTCCAATTTCTGCATCTTCCCAACTTTCTCTTTGCTGCATTTTCCAATTATTTTAACAAGAAACGATATTTTTGACAACGAGATATTTAATTGTGAGGAACGAATGATAACATAGGGCTCCTCGCTGTGACAGAGAAAGATACCGTCATTCTGAGCCACAATGTGGCGAAGAATCTGTTAAACGGCAATGGAAACACCGTAGGCTCGACTTTAGTCGACCGAAATTTTACTTGGTAGGAAACAACTCCCAACTCATTGTAATGCCGTCATTCTGAGGTTTTGCAAAAACCGAAGAATCTATAAACAACAACAGAAACAGATACTTCGGCTAAAGCCTCAGTATGACAACGACTGCATGATTATAGATTGCCGCACTCCGCTAACGCTTCGTTCGCAATGACAATGAATGCATAACCGTCCTTACGAAAAAATTATTTCGCTATACATTTTGAAAGCACGTACATTCTTGCAGGGTCAGAAATATCCTCACAATTGAAATATTTATATAAATCATCTCGATTTTCTTTTGAAAAATTATCAATATTTTCTTCAGTTAAAAAATTATCATAAACAAAATAAATTTCTTTTTCATTTTTTATTTTATCAATAAATTCATCTGTATTCTTAAACGATGATATATTGAGATAAGAACCGTCAGAACTTAAAACATTGTCGCTGTAATGATACATATAATTGTAAATAAACCCCGTCATAAAAGCACTCACTTCAATATAAACGGCTTTTTCAGGTTCATTAATTTCCTTTAATTGTTGATAAATATGTCTGTCAAAACACGGTTCCTCAAAATCAAAAATTTTATGAAATCTGCCATCTTTTAAATCCGAAACCTGCAAATAATACCCGATAACAATCAGCCAAACAACCGTCAGAATTGCCGATAAATATTTTTTCTTAAAATCAATCGGTTTTGAAACAATTATCAGCATCAATGGCAACAAACTCAAAACCAATCTGTTTGCAAAAGGATAAATATTTAATATTCCGGCAAGCATCATACTCGCTATCGGCACAACAACAAGCAAAAATTTATAAACCGCTTCCGCCGATTTTTTAACAAACAAATCAACAATAAACGCAACCAATCCGACAAAAAGCATTGATAAAACAACGACAATAAGTGCTTTGGGAGCAACATTCCAATATGAACCATGCCCGAACAAAAAATCCGTCAACTGCCCAATATCTCTATGTGCCAACGGGAAAAAACTATAATCATTTGCCCACAAATAATTCAAGTGCGAGTTTTCATGTATTTTCCGCAAAAAGAAAATATAATATAACCCCAAACATATCAAATCGACAAAGGTTACGCCTAATATTTTGCAGATTACATTTTTATCTCTTTCAAAAATCAAAGTGTAAATAAAATGAACTGCCAAGCAACTAAAAATTATAAAAACCGACTGAAACGACGACAGGAAGCACAATACATGTATCAATGCAACCAACGAACATACCGCAATACTTTTGTTTTTAAACGAAAACTTCAATCCGAAAAAATACAAAATCAGCAATGCAAAAGCAACTTCAGTAGCATACGGTTTATAAAATCCTGCCATTATAACCAATGGCGAACTTATCGCAAAAAGGAACAAAGACAATAGTTTCGCCCGATTATTATCAAGCATTTTGTCCGTAAAAAACAAAAACAGAAAACAAGAAACCAACGAAGAAATTAACGGAATTATTCTGACCGAATACTCGCTTATTCCGAAAAGGTTTGTCACTATTTTTTCAGCAAAGAAAAACAACGGCGGTGCCAATTCACCAAGATTTTCATAAGAAAATAATATATTTTTAAACGAATGCAGAATAAGAGGAATAACAAGATTTGCTTCATCACCGCAAAAAGAATAATTAAAACAATAATAATTTATCCTCAAAAATAACGCAAAAACAGTGATGATTATTGCAAAAAACCAAAACAAATTTCTCTTCGTTAAAAATTTTGACATTATTTTTCCTTAAAATTCAAAAAAGTATTCTTCAGTATTCTAAAACCATAGATAGCATAATTTTTCAGCAAGTGCAAAGTCAATTTTTTACTGAAAAGTTTTCTGACAATATACTTAAATCTCAAATGATACGCAAGAATTGTCTGTTTTCTGAAATCAACCAACTCTTTTTGCGTCAGAAAATTCGTATCAGTCATCGTATTTTTGAAAGAATCCTTGCCTAAAACATTTTTGCCCGTTTCTTCACTATCAAAGACCATTTTATATAATTCACTGCCTTTGAATGGAATAACTATCGACAATTCGATAAAATCCGTATCGAGTTCAAACATCAATTTTCTTGTTTCCGCTAAGTGTTTTTTATCTTCCCAAGGAAAACCAATCAAATAAAATCCGAAAATTTGCAAGCCGACTTTCTTTATCATCGCAACAACATCTCTGTTTTGTTGAACGGTAGTGCCTTTTTTCATTTTACGCAAAGATTCATCGCTGCCCGATTCAAGCCCGAGTGCAATCATCTCACAACCTGAAAGTTTCATTTTTTTCAAAAGTTCTTCATCAAGAGTGTTTACCCTCGAATTTGCAACCCAAAAAATTTTTCCCCTCAATGGTGAATTAATTATTAAATCGCATAATTCAATTACCCAATTTTTATTTATAGTAAAAGTATCCGATTTGAAGAAAAAGTCGCAAATATTATGTTTTTCAACACAATCTGATATTTCGTCAAAAACACTTTTGGGAGAGCGGAAACGAACTTTTCTGCCTGAAATTTTCGGAGAAAGACAATAAATACAACTCGACGGACAACCTTTTGACGTTGCAATAGTTGCCATCGGGCGGTCTGTCATCGGGTTAAGATATAATGAATTTTTCATCAAAAATCTGTCGGGAAACGGCAAAGAATCTAAATTTTCGTCAAAATCCGTCAACTCGTTTGAAATCCACTCCCCATTGTCTTTATAAGAAATACCCTGAATGTTTTTCAATTGTGACTTGTCGCCGAAATGAGCCAATAACAGTTTACCGATGATAAATTCTATTTCTCCGCCGATTAAATAATCAACATTACTCAAATCTATTTCATCAAAAAGAGATTTATCGAGATTAAAAAATAATGCACCTTTTAAAATAATAACCGTATCATTTTTTAAGCGTTTTATATTTTTGACAAACTCAATATCGCCGAAAATACTGCCGTTTGTGACACTTATCAAAACTACATCGGGCATAAAAGAATTAAAATCTTGGACAAAATCGCCATAATCCGATTTTTCGGCAGGATAATCTTTCAAAAGAACATCATAATTTCCTTTTAAAACCGAAGCGACATATCCTAAATCATTACACGCCCGAATTGAATTTGAAACAGAAAAATCAACATCAATTTGACATCTGTCTTCCCCACGCTGATAAGTTTTTCCGGGAGGATATAAGACAAAAACTTTTTTAATATTACTCAAAATAAACAATCTCTATAAAACAATCTTCACTGTTTATGATACAATACAAACAATTAAATAGCAAGGAAGCAAATATGTACAAAACTATACTGAAATATCTTATATGCCTGATTCTTGTATGTTCGGCGTTTTATTTTTCAAAAATAGTTTTGTTTGCAATCTCATTTTTATTTATATATTTGTCTTGCAAAGAGTATAGAAATATTTTCAAGAATAAAAATATTGTTATATATAAAATTTTTCCTGAAATAATGTCTATGATTTTTGCATTCTTTTTTATTTTCAATAAAGATTTTTTAGATGATTCATTTATGATTTTGTTAATTATTTCATTATTTGTACCTTTTGGAATAACAATCCTGAAAAATCAAAAACCTTATGTAGAAACGGCGTGCAATACATTTTTGTTAATATTTTTTGTATTTTGCGGACTTTTTACAATAAAATTATATGAAACACAACCGATATTGACGGTTGTAATATACTTTTGCAGCATATTGCTGAGTGATTATTCCGCATCAATTGTCGGATTAAAAAGCAAAAACAGAGTTCCGTTAGCGAAAGAAATTTCGCCCAAGAAAACGACTGCAGGATTTTTCGCTCATTTAATAACCTCAATGTTAATTTTTACATTAGCAGCGAAATTTATGGGCTTAACACTTTTGCAAGGGACAATTTCAGGCTTTTTAATATCAGGAACGGCACAATTCGGAGATTTAACGATTTCGTGTGTTAAAAGAGATTGCGGCGTAAAGCATAGCAGTGATTTGTTTGGCGAATACGGAGGAATTTTAGATAGAATGG
Organism: uncultured Candidatus Melainabacteria bacterium; assembly: GCA_934754855.1. GTDB lineage: Bacteria > Cyanobacteriota > Vampirovibrionia > Gastranaerophilales > Gastranaerophilaceae > RUG841. The sequence goes on along the minus strand of CAKVJR010000027.1, from coordinate 445 downwards.
ACTCATTTATTTTCTCCGCACCGACAGCATATCTTCTTTTGACAAGCATTTGCCAACTCGGCGTGTAATTAATTTTAAACAGATTTTAATTTATGATACAATTCATTTTATGACAGATATGAACATAATGAAATCCGTATATTTTAAGCAATAATCCGCAAGAAATTGTCGTTAGAACCGTAGGGGCGACTTTAGTCGATTGAAATTTTGCTTGGCAGGTGTGTATCATTCTGAGCCACAATGTGGCGAAGAATCTGTTAAACGGCAATGGAAACACAGTAGGGTCGACTTTAGTCGACCGATTAGACCATGATGTCATTCTGAGAAGTAGGGTCGACTAAAGTCGACCAAATTTTTACTTGGTAGGAAACAACTCCCAACTCATTGTAATGCCGTCATTCTGAGGTTTTGCAAAAACCGAAAAATCTGTAAATAACAGCAAAAA
>CAKVJR010000026.1 GCA_934754855.1 uncultured Candidatus Melainabacteria bacterium | reverse complement strand
GTAATAAGGTGATTTTAAAATATTCACGCCCTGTGCCGTTTTCACCCGATGCGAGTGCTTATACTTGGCATAATCGAATTTTTGAAAAGAAAAACAGCAGGAAAAAACCGATTGCGGTTGTCGGCTGCTCATTTGCAGAGGGTTCTTGTCTTGAAGACAATCAAATTTTGGGGTATAAACTTTCCGATTTGTCCGACAGAACCGTTTATCAGCGTGGAGTTACGGCAACAGGATTGTCTTATGTTTATTATCAAATCGCAAATAAACTCATTCCGACGGCTCCAAAAGACCCCGAATATATTGTTTATGTGTTTATTTTTGACCATTTTTTCAGACTTTATCAATATCAATTGGGCTTTTGGTCAACTGAATTGAATTTGAGATATGAATGTAAAAATGGCGAAATTAAAGAGGTTAAGGACTTTTTGCCGTTTATGAATATGTTTTATTCGACAAAACTTGTCCAAGAATATATTTCGGACAAAAAGGGCGAAAAGGAATCGCAAAATTATACTTTGTTTAAAAGTATGATGATTGATATGATGAAGAATTTGAAGAAAAATTATCCGGACTCAAAAATGGTATTCCTTGATTACCCTCAATCTGACGAGTCTTGGTGTAATATTTCCGATGATTTGAAGAAATTTATTGCTGATGAGGGGTATATTTACATCAATGCGAATAATCTCGTCGGTGAAAACCTTGGAAAACGGGAATATAAGGTTGAGGGTGAATGGATGCATCCAAACGAAAAAGCGTGGGATTTGGTTGCTCCGAAACTCACTAAAGAACTGAATTTGTAGTTTATTCAAAAAGTGCTTTTGTAAAATCTTGAGCGTTGAAATATTTTATATCGGTTATTTTTTCACCCACACCGATTAATTTTACGGGAAGAGAAAGTTCTTTTGCAATCGCAATGATGATACCGCCTTTGGCACTTCCGTCAAGTTTTGTGAGGGCAATTCCCGTTAAATTTGCCGCTTCTTTGAAAATTTTTGCTTGTTGCAAACCGTTTTGTCCCGTGTTTGCGTCAATAACCAAAAGACTTTCCGTGAAACAATCGGGAGCCAATTTGTTAATAACCGCAGTCATTTTACCCAATTCTTCCATAAGGTTGTGCTTGTTTTGCAATCTGCCTGCCGTGTCGATTAGAAGAATATCGTAGTTTTCGCTTTGGGCTTTTTTGATTGCGTCAAAAGCCACTGCTGCCGCATCAATACCGTCTTTTCTGACGATGTCTGCTCCTGCACGCTCTGACCAAATGTTCAATTGCTCTTCCGCAGCGGCACGGAATGTGTCACCTGCTGCAACGAGAACTCGTTTGCCTTGATTTTTGAATTGATATGCAAGTTTTGCAATCAGGGTTGTTTTTCCTGCTCCGTTTACCCCTGTGATGAGGTAAATGTTCAAACCGTCTTTAACATTGAGTTTTTCACTACCTGCCGATTGGAGAATATTGTCAAATTCATTTTTTAAAAACGCTCTGATTTCAGATGGTTTGATTTTTGAATTTTTTTCTCTCAACTTGTCTGTGATTTCTGCGGCAGTATTGACGCCGATATCAGCCTTGATGAGCAATTCTTCGGTATCGTCAAGTGCAAATTCGTCAAATTCTTCTTTGTCTTCAAGATTGCCTGTGACGCTTTGAACAAGTGACTTTGCAGTGTTTGCGACAGTCGATTTTAATTTTTCAAAGGAAAAAGAAAAGCCCGAATTTTCCTCGGGAACTTGTTGTTCTGATTGTATTTCGGGTGATTTTTCTTCTTTTTTCTTAAAAAATTCAAACATTTATTAATCCAAATCGTTTTCTTTTACAACTTTTGCCAAAATAGCATTGATGAAAGAAGCACTGTCTTCAGTCGAGTAGCGTTTTGCAAGTTCGACGGCTTCGTCGATGATAACTTTAACGGGCGGTTCTTTTACGAAAAGAAGTTCCGTAATTGCAATACGCAAGATGTCTTTGTCGGTTTTAACGAGTCTTGAAAAATCCCAACCGACAGCGAGTCTTTTGATTGTGTCGTCGATGATATCTTTTTTATCAACGTACGCTTTTGTAATTTTTCTGATATATTTTTTTGTTTCCGAATTTTCTTCAAGAGCAGTCATTTCAGCGATTTCAAGAGCCGAGAATGCTTTTTCGCAAACATCTGCGATAGCCGTCAATCTGCCCGTCATATCTGATGTAAGCGGAATCGGAACGGGAATATCGTTGCTTTCAATCGGTCTTGCAAGGTTTGTCGGGTGATTTGCTTCGTATTCGTCAATATATTGAATCATATCGACAACTGCTGTTGATTGAAGTTTCAATTCTTCGTATGCGTTATTTGTAAGCGTTCTGACCGAGTTTACGATAATTTTGTCAAAATCGGTCGTAGCGTATTTTTTTACGTCGTCATCTAATTGTGAAAATAATATAAGTGCGATTTCTCTCGCTGCACGTCTTGCTAACATTTTTTTATCCTTTATTGTGTCGTGAGTTTTTTTGTTTCAAATTTACAACAAACATTGCGAAATGTCACCTATTTTTCGGATTTTAAAAGTTTATCGAAATATTCGATAGTTTTCATAAGCCCTTCGTCAATATCGACTTTGGGTTCCCAACCTAATTTTTCTTTTGCAAGTGTAATGTCGGGGCGTCTTCTTGTCGGATCGTCCGAGGGAAGCGGTTTGTGGATAATTTTTGAATTTGAATTTGTGAGTCTGATAATTCTTTCCGCAAACTCTAAAATCGTTCTCTCAGAGGGGTTTCCGAGGTTTACGGGACCAATGAAGCCTTCTTTGTTGTTTTGCATTTTGATAAGAGCATCAACCAAGTCCGAAACATAGCAGAACGAGCGGGTTTGACTTCCGTCGCCGTATATTGTGATGTCTTTGTTTTGAAGTGCTTGGACGATGAAATTTGATACAACTCTTCCGTCATTTTTGTCCATTTTGGGACCGTATGTGTTGAAAATTCTGACGATTCTGATGTCAACATTGTTTTGTCTGTGATAATCCATCATAAGCGTTTCAGCACAACGTTTTCCCTCGTCGTAACAACTTCTGATTCCGATAGGATTTACATTTCCCCAATAATCTTCTGTTTGCGGGTGAACTTTCGGGTCGCCGTAAATTTCACTTGTCGATGCTTGCAAAATCCTTGCCTTGCAACGTTTTGCAAGTCCGAGCATGTTAATTGTTCCCATTATTGAAGTTTTAATTGTTTTGATGGGATTATATTGGTAACTCGGCGGGCTTGCAGGACAAGCCAAGTTGTAGATTTGGTCTGCTTCTGCGTAAAATTCTTTTGTTACATCGTGTCTGACGAGTTCAAAGTGGTTATTTCCGATTAAATGTCTTATGTTGTCTTTTGAACCCGTAAAAAAGTTATCGACGCAAATTACGTCGTTGCCTTCATTTACGAGTCTTTCGCAAAGATTGCTTCCTATAAAACCGGCACCGCCTGTGATGATTATTCGGGTCATTTTTAATCCTCTGTTTCTGTTTTCTTAATAATATTATAATTTTGTCGTTTTTGCAAAAAATTTTTACTTATTTATGCTAAAATTAACTCAATTATAGGGGTATTGAAATGGAATTTGCGAAATGGAACTTGAATATGATTTTAAGAATAACACTAATAGTGTTATACGTTATGTTTATTGTGTTTTCGTGGGGCAAATGGGGACATGTTATATCAGATTGTTTCAGAGAGGCGATAATCCCTGAGGCGATGTTGGACGGAAAAGTTTTGTATCGTGACATTTTGAATTTGTACCCGCCGTTTGCGTATCAGGTAAATGCCCTTTTGTTTAAGGTATTCGGCTGCAATCTGAATGTTTTGTATGTTGTTGGAATTGCTTGCGGTGCAACGATATTGACGTTTTTGTATAAACTTGTCAAAAAATATTCGTCAGAGATTACGGCGTTTGTTGCGACCTTGACGGTGATGGAGTTGTTTACGTTCAGAATTTGCGTAAAGAACTCTGCATCTTGGATTTTCCCGTATTCGTATTCGTTTTTGTATGCGTTTACGTTTTGTTTTGTCGGAATTTGCGTGTATTTGCTGATGAAGAAAAATCCTGAAAATGAGCATTTTAAAACGATGATGGCGGTATCGTTGTTGATAGGATTTTCAATTGCGAGCAAATGGGATTTTCTTTTGTTGGGATTAATTCCGATTTTTGAGTCGGTGAAAAACAAGTCAATAAAAGAATTTGCGGCATATTTTGTGCTAATGATACTACCGAGTTTGTTGAGTTTCGGGGTATATTTGTTATTTGGCGGAAGTGTTTTGGACTTGTCAAAACAGGTTCAATTTTTGATAAATTTCTCTCACGCTCCGTCGGTTCAGATTTTTAACGAAACGATTATGCCGCAGCGAATTACTTTGGGCGTTTTGCGTGATTTAGGAATGTCTTTTGGAATTTTTATTAAGCAATTTGCGGCTATTGGCTTATTTGCGGCTATTTTGTTTATTCTTTTGGAAAAATTTTCAGAGAATAAAATTTTACAAATTTTTATTTCTGCTATTTTTGTCATATTCGGTTGGTTTTTTATAATTCAACCTTTTTCGGTTACGCAATTTACAAAATTCGGTATCAACACGAATATCGTTTTTGTGCCGTATGTCCTTGCGATATGGGCGATTGCGGTTGTTTTGTTGAAATTAATAAAACATCGTGAATTTTCTGACAAGGAAAAATTTTGTTTGTCGCTTGTTGTTATCGGATTTTTGTTCACATTCAGACAATTTGCGGAAGTTAAAATTTCATCAATCGGAAATTTTGCAATAGTCCCGTATTGGTTGGCTTTCGTGTATTTTCTAATTGAAATTTTGCCGACTTATTTTAAAAAACTTCAAACGATTATTTACAAAAAGTCGATAATGGTTGCGTTGGTTGCTTTTTGCCTTTCTGTGTCATCGATTTATCTTTTTTATTTCCTCCCGAATATGAACGGAAAAATTAACGGCACAAAAGGTGCTTTTTATACGAGTTTAGCGTATTCTCCCGTTGTTAATGATGCAATGGATTACATAAATAAAAATGTCCCGAAAGACAAAACCGTTCTCGTTCTTGAGGAAGGTTTGATTTTTAATTGGTTTTCGGACAGAAAAACGAACTTGAATTATTATGCACTGATTCCGCACATGATTGATACTTTTGGTGAAAATGCCGTCGTTTCTGAATTGGCAAAAAATAAACCCGATTTTGTTTTGATTACAAATAACTATTTCCCTATCGTAGGTCAGTTTGGGGTTGATTATGCAAAAGAAATTACGCAATTTTTGTTTGATAATTATGATTATGAAAAATCAATTATGCTGCCGCAATCTAAACTGTCATTTGAGGTTACGATTTTAAAGAAAAAAAATAATTAATTTTGTCAAAAGGTCGAATTATGGAATTTGCGAAACGGAACTTGAATATGATATTAAGAATAACACTAATAGTGTTATACGTTATGTTTATTGTGTTTTCGTGGGGCAAATGGGGACATGTGATATCAGATTGTTTCAGAGAGGCGATAATCCCCGAGGCGATGTTGGACGGAAAAGTTTTGTATCGTGACATTTTGAATTTGTACCCGCCGTTTGCATATCAGGTAAATGCCCTTTTGTTTAAGATTTTCGGTTGCAATCTGAATGTTTTGTATGCCGTTGGAATTGCTTGCGGTGCAACGATATTGACGTTTTTGTATAAACTTGTCAAAGAATATTCGACGGAGATTACGGCGTTTGTTGCGACCTTGACGGTGATGGAGTTGTTTACGTTCAGAATTTGCGTAAAGAACTCTGCATCTTGGATTTTCCCGTATTCGTATTCGTTTTTGTATGCGTTTACGTTTTGTTTTGTCGGAATTTGCGTGTATTTGCTGATGAAGAAAAATCCTGAAAATGAGCATTTTAAAACGATGATGGCGGTATCGTTGTTGATAGGATTTTCAATTGCGAGCAAATGGGATTTTCTTTTGTTGGGATTAATTCCGATTTTTGAGTCGGTGAAAAACAAGTCAATAAAAGAATTTGCGGCATATTTTGTGCTAATGATACTACCGAGTTTGTTGAGTTTCGGGGTATATTTGTTATTTGGCGGAAGTGTTTTGGACTTGTCAAAACAGGTTCAATTTTTGATAAATTTCTCTCACGCTCCGTCGGTTATCGCTTTTAATCATGAGAATCTTCCTCAATCTTTAAATCCTCTGATTTTAAGTCATATCGGCGCTTCTTTCGCTCTTTTTGTAAGCGAATTTTTCGCTTTATTTTTGATTTTTTCATTTGGATTTTATTGTTTTGAAAAAAATAAAAATATCTTGAAAAATCTCGTTGTTATTGTATTTTTGGCGATATTTTCGGCATTTATTGTGTATAATTTTGCTGATTTTCAAATGAGAACGCTTGAGATTTTTGCAAATTTTGTTTTTGTGCCGTATGTCCTTGTGATATGGGCGATTGCGGTTGTTTTGTCGAAGTTAATAAAACATCGTGGATTTTCTGACAAAGAAAAATTTTGTTTGTCGCTTGTTGTAATCGGATTTTTGTTCACCATCAGGCAATTTGCAGAGGTTTTGAACTGTTATATCGGCAATTTCACGATTTTGCCTTATTGGATTGCTTTTATTTATTTGTTTGTCGAAATTATGCCGTCGTATATAAAAAAATTGCAGTTGCCCATTTTTAAAAAATCTTTAATTGCGTCGCTGATTGTTTTTTGTTTAACCTTTACCTATATTTTCGTCGGTGTTTATTGCCCGAAAATGAATTGTAAAATAAGCAATAACAAGGGGATTTTTTATGTCGGATTAACTTTTTCAAAGCCATTAAACGAGGCGATTGATGATATAAATTTTTTAATACCCCCCCCCCCACGAAAAAATCGTTGCTTGTTATTGATGATGGCTTGATTTTGAATTGGTTTTCTTCAAGAAAAACCGATTTGAAGTTTTATTCTCTCATTCCGCACATGGTTGATACAATCGGCGAGGATAATGCAGTTGCTGAACTGTCCCAAAAACTGCCTGATTACATCTTTTTGACGAATAATGATTATCCTTGCGTTGGCGTTTTTGGTGAAGATTATGCAATCAACATTAAAAATTTGATTTTAAAAAATTATGAGTTGGTTAAAAAAATCGAGGCTGATAAAGTTCCTGATAATGAAGATTGTATTTATACAATAAAAGAACCGATATTTTTGCCCGAGATGAACAATCCGCTTTCTATTTCCATTTATAAAAAGAAATAAATATTCTTGCAACTAATAGTGTTATTTGTTGGAGTGAATGCGGTTACTGGCTGCTATTTTGTAAAACACTAATAGTGTTAACACAAATAGTGTTAATATTCTTCGACGTACAAAGTTGCTTCGACTGCGATATCCATATTGCCATAGAGCAAAGTAATTCTGTTGTTTTTGCCGACGGCATAAGCGTAATTGATAGTTGTTTCATCTTCAGCCGCATCGGATTTTTCGGGAGCGATTTTGGCAATTTGGCGAGAACCTTGTGAGAGAACGAGCCAGTCAGTTCCTGTTGAATCAACAATATATTCCATTGTGTAGTGACCGGGGGCGATTTCTTCTCCTGCATCTGTCGTGCAGTATGTCGGAATCATAATTGTTCCTTTGTGGTTTACAATATCTTGTAACGCACTAAATTCAGGGTTTTCGTTTACACCTGAGTTTTCGATATCGACAGAGGTTGTGACTTTTTTGTCTTTTGCTCTTTGCTTTTTTGGCTTTTGACTGTGATTTTTGTATTGGTTTATTGCTTTTTGATAATCTTTATCGGAAAAATATTTTAAATTCTGAGTTGTGCTTGAATAATCAGTCATATCAACACTTTCAAGCCCACCTTCCGCAAAGCAGGGTGAGATTGAAATACATAATGAAATTAATCCGAGCAACATTTTCTTCATACTTCTATAATAATAAATTTGACACAAAAGTAAATAATTCAAATATTCTATTTTGCAAAAACAGGGATAATGTTATATAATTGGTTGTCATTTGTGATTTTTTGGAGAGAAAATTTGAATTTGAAAAGAAACAAATTTGTATGCTTTTTATTTGTTAATTTGGTTTCAATTTTATTATTGTTTGTATTTTTAGAATTTGTTTGTCTTGTAATCGCAGAAAGAAATATCTTATTTAACCTTGTTAGTTCTTTTCAACAGGTTGATAAGCCGGAAATGCCCAAAATTTCTCTTTCCGAAAGATTTTCTTTTATGAAAGACATTGCAATTCAGCATTATTATTATCAATATAAAGAGCCTCTTATCCCTCAAGAGCAGTTCAGAATGCCATATACAGGGGCAAAGTATAATGGTGATGATATTGTGTTGGCGGGTTGTTCCGTGACAAAAGGTGATGGCTTAAAAAGTGATGATACCTTTGGTGCAGTGTTAACGGAAATGTATCCGAAGTGGCGGGCTTATAATATCGGTGTAAGCGGTGGTTCTGCCCGTGAAACATTGTATATTTTACGCAATTATAAAAATTATGAAAATTGGGGAGTTTTGCCTAAAAATCCTCAAAATACAAAGTATTTCATTTACACCTTTTTTGCAGAACACAAAATGAGAATTTATCACGATTTGTACAGACGTGGTCCTAAATTCGATATCAAAAAAGACAAAAACGGTCAAAAATATTTAGAATACAGAGAAAAAACAGATATTCTTTCTAAAACTTTTATGTCCCAATATTTTACAAGTAAATGTTGTTTAAAATCCGACAAGTATCTAAATAATCTTTTGACTTTGTATATGCAGGAAATTAAGAAAGAAGTCGATTCGATTTTCCCCAATTCTCAACTTGTATTTTTTGTATTTTATGGAGATGAAGACACTTTTGATATGCCTGCTTTAGAGAAAATGGGTATAAAAGTTGTGATGTGGGATTATATTTCAGATGTTAAACTTTGGGACGACAAGTATAAAACTTGGGATAAACTACACCCGAGCAGACTTGCGTGGGAAACTATCCTTCCTTACCTCGGAAAAGAATTGGATTTGTAATTTTATCTTTATTTTCAAAAAAAATATGATAGAATTGTGTTAAAAGAAGGAGCGGTTATGAAAAAACAAATCAGTTCATTATTATTGGCAGTGTTTATGTTATCAAATTGCGGAATTGCTTTTGCTGATGAGCAGTCTGCTGTTTACAAGAAATCGACAAAAACTGAACATTTAAAAGTCACAAAGGCTGTCGAAAAGAAAAAAGCCCCGACAAATATCGTCGTTACGACTCCGACGTTGAATACGGTTGTTCAATACAACATCATCGAGGTTTCTTTTGCAAGAGATTTTTCGACAAAAGATTGTAAAGTCGGCGACAAAGTTGACTTTATGATTACAGGCGGACTTCAAACCGAAGAGGGAACAAATTTATTGCCCGACGGTTCGCAAGTTCAAGCGGAAATTACGGAAGTTATCCGGCCGAAATCTTTTAACAGAAGCGGAAAAGTTACAATGACTTTCAACAAGGTTATTTTGCCTGACGGCTCAACTGTTCCGTTTGATGCAAGAGTTTATTCAAACAAAACTTATCTTTCAAGAGGAAAGTTGAATGCTTTTGGTAAAGGTTTGGGTACTACGCTCGGAACAGGTGCGGTTGCAACAGGTGCGGGCTGTGGTATCGGTGTTGCGGCAGGTGCCGTTGTCGTCGGCGGTTTGGCAATCGGTTTGCCGATTGGTATTGCAGTCGGAGCGATTGCGGGTTGTTGCACCCCCGGTTTGCACTACAAGGCAAAGGCGGGCGACAAACTTCTTATCCAACTTTCAGACAATTTGGAACTTGCAAAATAATTTTTCAAGACTCGCTCAAATCGGGCGGGTCTTTTTTAGTTATTTTCAACAAAATTTCTGTATTGAAGTGCTTGCGAAATATGTGCGGCAGAGATGTTTTCAGCCTCCGCAAGGTCTGCAATTGTTCGGGCAAGTTTTAAAAGTCTGTCGTATCCTCGACCAGATATGTTGAATTTTCGACCTGCCATTTTTAAGATATTTTCGGATTGTTCGTCTAATTTGCAGAACTGTTTTATCAGTTTTGGCGTAAGTTCTGAATTTGTGTAAATGCCAAGCCCTGCGTATCTTTTGAGTTGAATTTCTCTTGCTTTCACAACTCGTTTTCTGATTTCTGCAGAACTTTCGCTTTCAAATTTTCCGCCGATTAATTCATCTGCTTTCAATCTCGGAACTTCAATTTGGATATCTATTCTGTCAAGTAACGGCCCTGAAATTTTTGAACGGTATCTTTGAATTTGAAATTCAGAACAAGTGCAAGCCTTTTCTTTGTCGCCGTAATATCCGCAGGGACAGGGATTCATTGCTCCGACAAAAATAAATTTTGCAGGATACTTTATGCTTGTTTGTGCTCTTGAAATGACGATTTCGCCGTCTTCTAAAGGTTGACGCAAAACTTCCAAAACTTGTCTTGGAAATTCAACAACTTCGTCAAAAAATAAAATTCCTCTGTGTGCGAGTGTAATTTCCCCCGGTTTGGGATTTGAGCCGCCGCCGATAATTCCGACAGATGATGCGGTATGATGCACCGTTCGGAATGGTCTTTTTGTTACAAGCGGGTGTTCGGGGTCAATCAGACCTGAAATACTGTAAATCTTGGTTAACTCAATTGCCTCACTCGGTTCGGGCGGGGGCAAAATTGATGCAAAACATTTTGCAAGCAAAGTTTTTCCTGACCCCGGAGAGCCTGACATAAGTATGTTATGTCCGCCTGCGGCTGCAATTTCGAGTGCTTTTTTCGCTTTCAACTGTCCTTTTACGTCCTTGAAGTCGAACGGGAAGTCGGAATTTTCGCAAGCCATATATTCTTTTATGTCGAAAACGGTTTTCTCGAGCGGTTTTGCACACTCTGAATCGTCCGTAAAATGATTTACGACTTCCGTCAAATGCTTTGCCCCGTAAACCTCGATGTCTTGAATTAATGCAGCCTCTTTTGCGTTTTCAAAAGGAACTATCATTTTTTTTACGCCGAGGTCTTTAAGTCCTGCCACGAGAGGCAATACGCCTGTTACAGAGCGAAGTGAACCGTCTAAAGAAAGTTCCCCGATGAAAGCATAATCTTCGCATTTTTCGCAATTAATTACATTGTCAACGGATAAAATTCCGATTGCAATCGGCAAATCGTACGCAGAGCCTTCTTTTCTGATGTCTGCGGGGGCAAGGTTTACCGTGATTTTTTTTGTCGGAAAGGAATATCCTGAATTTTTTATTGCGGAACGCACTCTTTCTTTAGCCTCTGAAACGGCGGTATCAGGCAATCCTACGAAAGGAAGGGAATTATTCACGTCAACCTCTGCCGTAACTTTATGAGCCGTTAATCCCGTTAAAACACCCGTGTAAATTCTTGATACCACAATAGACCTCTAATGTATTCCGTACAGGCATTTCAAGGATTCGTACCAGTCCAATTTTATGCCGTCTTCTTCGCAACGATTTTTAATTATATTAATCAAATTTTCTATTTTCGGATTAATTTCTCGATTATTTTTCTTGAACCATTCACGTTCAACGTCAAGTACAACCGCTTTTATCCCAAGTGATAACGATAAATCATACCATTTTAAAATTTCTTCTTCGCTATCATTATAGTCAGGAATTATGATAAATTTTGACCAAAGACAACTTTTGCCCTCTTGTTGTGCGTTTGCATACCGTTTTAAATTTTCAACAACCTTGTCAAAACAAGGAACATTTTTGACTTTGTTAAATGTTTCTTCGCAACCGCTGTCGAGCGATACGAAAACATTTGCCTCTGTTTCTTTTAAAAGTCTTTCAATTCCTTTTGAAAATTTTATTCCGTTTGAATTTACAATGTATCTTTGCATTCCGTTTTCGATACAAAGTTCGATGATTTCTTCAAAATCACGCATCAGTGCAGGTTCTCCGCCTGCAAACATTATGTATCCGTAATTGGAATTTTTTAAAAGTTTTTTATCAAAGAGGTCTTTGAAATACGGCAAAAGCGAATGTTCTTTGAATGTTGTATCTTCCCAACAATCACAATACATACAACGGCTATTGCAGTTGATGAAAGAATTTACGTCAATAAAATAAATTGAATCATCGTCAAGCGGTTGGTCGGTTTCTTGAATAGACGGGCAGCCTTTGCAAAATTCGGGCGGATTTTCTTCCGCTATTTGCTTTCTCCATATTTCTCGGCGTTCTTTGATTTTTTCCCAATCTATATCGTCATAACTTTCGGCAAGTACGGGTTTCCCTCCGCCTGAATGTGCTGATTTGCAGCAAGCAAGCACTTTTCGACGTTCAAAATTTATACCGCTATCCATATAATCACATTTGTAAAATTTCGTCATGACCTGTCCTTTTCTTGATTATATCATTAATTTTCATTTGTTGGACAAGACTTTTTTCGACGAAGTTTGTCACGAAAATTGTAAATAGGAATACCCGCAAGCGTTATAATCAGTCCGGGAAGCGTGTATTGCGGTTTGTAGAATGTCAAACCTGTTATGATGAATGTTGCCATTATCATAAAAATACAGATGATAATGCTCGGAACCTTTGCAACACCTCGCTTTTTGGGGTAAAATTTTCTCATTTTGAAAATTCCGAAAATTGTTATTGCATAAAAAAGCAGTGATGAGTAAATTACATAATCCAAAAGTTGGGAATATGACCCCCACGTTATCAGCACGCAAATCCAAAAACATTGGAGCCACAAGGAGTTTTCGGGAACTCTTGTTTTGCGGTTGATTTTGGCAAGAGAGCGAAAAAATAATTTATCCTTTGCCATTTTATAATAAACTCTTGAGCCTGTCATAATCATTCCGTTTGAGCAACCGAATGCCGAAATGGCAATGATTATCGCAATAAACACCATTCCGCCGTGTCCGTAAATCGTATTGATTAATTCGGCTGCAACGATGTCCTGATGGGAGTTTTGGATTGTTTCGAGCGGCATTGTGCCGATATAAATCATATTTATCCCGAAATATAACGCTATTACTGCGATTGAGCCGAATAATAATGCAAGCGGAATATTTCTTTGCGGTTTTTTGATTTCTGATGCGATGAAAGTCACGTTATTCCAAGTGATTGAGGCAAACATTGAGCCGACAATCGCAACCGATAAAACTTTGAAAAATTCAAAACCGTGCGGGATTACATTGTTTGCAAGCGAAAGATTTGCCCTCAAACAGTCGAAATTAAAGCCCACAAACAAGCCCAATCCTATGATTAATAACATCGAAAAAACTTTGGTCAGAGTGAACAAATGTTGAGTAAACATTCCCTGTTTCACCCCTCGAGAGTTGATGTAGGTCAAAATTATTACGGTCGCTGCCGCAAAAATTCTTTGCAGGGACAAATGATAATCTCCGATGCTCAAAACGGTTGTGCTTTCTGAAATTACGGGGAAAATTAATCCGATAAATTTTGCAAAAGCAATGTTGACAGCCGCAAGCGTTCCCGTTTGAATGACCGTAAACAACGTCCAGCCGTAAATAAAGGCTAATTTTTCGTTATAAATTTTTTTCAAAAAAACGTATTGTCCGCCCTCGTCAGGTATTGTCGAGGAAAGTTCTCCGTAGCATAATGCCCCGCAAAGTGTTGTTATTCCTGCCAAAATCCAACATAGCAGCAATAATATTACAGAGTTTGTTTGCCGTGAAATTTCTGCCGAAACAATAAAAATCCCGCTTCCAATCATTGAACCAGCAACGATTGAAATGGCGTCTTTTAAATTTAATGTACGTTTGAGATTGTTCGACATAAACCAATTTTAGCACGAACATTCATGCTCGCCTTAATTCTTCTTTTATTTCAACAAAAAAGGTGCTGTTAAAGCACCCTTTTAAAGTTTTGAAATGTGAAAAATTCTATTTGATATATTTGTTCGCAACTGCGTAAAAATCAGCCTTTTCTGCCTCTGTCATATTAACGAGAGGTAATCTGAGATAATTTTTAATAATTCCCATTTTTGAAAGGGCTTCTTTTATCGGAATCGGGTTCGGACACATAAAGATTTTCTTGAAGAAATCATAGTTTTCAAGATGTTTTTCAAGTGCCTTTTGGACTTCGCCGTTTTTGAAAAGAGCAATCATTTCTTTAATTTCTTTGCCGATAACGTGCGAAGCGACACTGATAACGCCTGTTGCACCCAATGACATCATTGGGAGTGTAAGACTGTCATCGCCCGAATAGATTGCAAAATCAGACGGACAGAGTTTTTTCATATCGCTGATTAAGTCCAAATCGCCGTTGCTTTGTTTTACAGCAACAATGTTTTTGTATTTGTTTGCAAGTTCCACAATTGTTGCAGGCTGCATATTTACGCCTGTTCTTCCGGGGATATTGTAGAGAATAATTGGAAGTTTCACGGATTCTGCAACTGCTCCGAAGTGGGCACTCATTCCTCTTTGATTGGGTTTGTTGTAATAAGGAACAACTGTCAAAATTGCGTCTGCACCTAATTCTTCGGCTTTTTTCGCTGTCATAATTGCAGTTTCGGTGCAATTTGAGCCTGTACCCATAATAACTTTAACTCTGTTGTTGACGGTTTTGAGAACAAATCTTAAAACGTCCCATTCTTCTTCGTGAGTCAAAGTCGGGCATTCGCCTGTTGTTCCTGCAACGAGGATTGCATCGCTACCTGTTTCGATGAGGTGGTTAACCAATTTTTCAAGAGCCGCATAATCGACTTTCAAATTTTCATCAAACGGCGTAATCATTGCAGTTATTACTTCTCCGGCATTATATCTCATTTTTATTCTCCTTTTTAGAATAATTCCATTTCAATGACTTTTTCGGCAATTCTGACCGTGTTCAAAGCCGCACCGATTCTGAGGTTATCGGCAACACACCAAAGTGAAATACCGTTGTCGAAAGCGAGGTCTTTTCTGATTCTTCCGACGTAAACAGGGTTTTTGCCTGCCGTATCTTTCGGAGTCGGGAATACCATATTGTCGATATCGTCCATAACTTCGACGCCCCAAGCATTTTCGAGAAGTTCTCTTGCTCTTTCGGGAGTCATTTCTTTTTCAAATTCGATTGTAACTGCTTCCGAGTGGCTGTTGAAAACGGGAACTCTTACAGCTGTGCAGGTAATCGGAGTTTCTTCGTCGAGGTGAAGAATTTTTTTCGTTTCGTTAACGACTTTCATTTCTTCTTTTGTGTAACCGTTGTCGCAGAATACATCGATTTGCGGAATTACGTTGAAAGCGATGTCTTTAACAAATTTTTTGTTTTCAAATTTTTCACCTTTAAGGCTTGCTTCCGTGCTTTCACGAAGTTCGTTAATTGCTGCAAGTCCTGCACCGCTGACGGCTTGGTATGTGCTGACGATAAGTCTTTTGATTTTTGCATAGTCGTGCAAAGGTTTCAAAACAAGCATCAATTGTGAAGTTGAGCAGTTCGGGTTTGCAACGATACCGTGATGTTTTTTCAAATCATCGTGGTTAACGCCTGCAATTACAAGCGGAACGTCCTTTTCCATACGGAAAGCACTTGAGTTGTCGATGTAAACACAACCACGTTTTACTGCTTCTTTTGCAAGTGCCAAACTCGTTGAGCCGCCTGCTGATGCGAGTACAATGTTAACTCCTTCAAATGAATCGGGAGTTGCTTCTTCAATTGTATATTCTTTTCCCTTGAATTCTATCTTTTTGCCTGCACTTTTTGAACTTGCAAGAAATTTGATATTTTCAAACGGAACGTCATTTTCAACCAATATTGATAAAATTTCTCTTCCTACAACACCTGTTGCTCCGAGAACTGCTAAGTTAGGTTTTTTCATAATCTTCCTCTTTTGTCTTTTTGATTTATTTTACCACGTCAAGCGGTAGAGTGTTATTATGTTACATTATGTTGTCAAGCCCGTAAACAAAGGTCTTTTGGTTGAATACGTGTTTTACGGCAAGCAAAACTCCGGGCATGTAGCATGCTCTGTCAGAGGTATCGTGTCTGATTGTCAAAACTTGACCTGCTGCCCCTAAGATAACTTCTTGTGATGCGGAATAACCGGGCATTCTGACCGAATGAATGTGGATTTGAGATTTTGCATTTGCACCTCTTGCACCTGTCAAAGTTTCTTTTTCGTCGCAATTGCCTGTTGTGAAACAGTCGTTTTCCTCAGCCATAAGTTCAGCCGTTTTTATTGCAGTACCTGAGGGTGCGTCTTTCTTTTGGTTGTGGTGAAGTTCAATGATTTCGGCATTGTTAAAGTATTTTGCCGCTTCTTTTGCAAACTTCATCATCAAAACTGCACCTGTCGAAAAGTTCGGTGCAATAAGGCATGCCACGTTGTTTTCTTCCGAAAGTTGTTTAAGTTCTTCAATTTGGTCGGGCTTCAGACCTGTTGTTCCTATTACGGGAGCAATGCCGTTTTTGAGATATTTTTTTGCGTTTTCAAAAATTGTTGACGGTTGGGTGAAATCGACTACTACATCGGGTTTTTCGTTAATATTGATTTCATCTGTAATGAGAACGCCGTTTTCTTTTCCGAAAACGATTTGACCGATGTCATTTCCGAGTTCAAACTTGTCGATAGCCTGAGTAAGTTCACAATCAGAATCGTTTGTGACAGCCTTTACTACTTCTTTTCCCATTTTTCCTAAAGCACCTGCTACTGTAACTTTTATCATGATTTTTTCCTTTATATAACTTTTTGAAAAATTATCGCATAATAATTTTTTTAAAAAAACATTTTATTTATTTTTGTAATGTTTTCAAATTGGTTTATTATATTCACTGAAAATTTTTCTATTTTTTCAAGTTTTTTACTGTAGTGCAGTGCCGTGTTTTCGTTTTTAGTTATGTAAATTAATGAAACAACTATAATATACATTTTTGAAAAATGTATAAAGGCTTTTTTTATGCTTTGGTATAGAATTTGATTTATATTTTCTTTTTTTAAGTAAATTTTTTCCTCTAAATTTTTTGTATAAATTTCAATGGCTTGTAAAAATATACCTTCTTCTTTGTTTTTCATACTACCTCTTTGTTAAGTATTTTAAATCACATGTTGAATAATAAGTCATTAGGATGACAAATAAAACAATAAATATACAAATAAATGACATATTTGTCAATAAATTGTCAAAAAATTATAATTAAGACATGCAAATTAATTCTAAAAATCAAGTAAAATTATTGTTAATGCTTGAAGATGTTAAATTAAAAGAACTTGTTGTCAAATTGAGCGAAACAACAGGGAAGAAATACACGTCTGATGGTTTATCTCATAAACTTTCCCGTGGAAGGTTAACTTATGATGAAATGCTTTTGATTGCTGATATTTTAGGATATAAAATTGAATTTTCAAAAAAGAATGATGCTTAGAAAGTTGAGTCGGTTTTAGTTAATCACTAAAATAGCGTTGTTCTGTGAACAAAGTTTGTTTTATTTTAAAAAATTATCTTTATTTCCATTTTTGAACAAAACGTATTTTTGTAATAAAATAATTTCAGTAAATACAAATACGAGTGGAAATATCATGTCAGAAGAAAAAAAAGAATACAAAAATACGCTTAATTTGCCTCAAACTACGCTTGAAATGAGAGCAAATGCTACAAAAAAAGAGCCTGAAACTCAAAAGTGGTGGGCTGATGAAAAAATTTACGAAAAAACTGTCGAAAACAGAGATAAAACTAATGCTTTTATTCTCCACGACGGTCCTCCGTACTTGAGTTCGGAAAAAATACACGTCGGTACGGCTTTAAACAAAATTTTAAAAGATATTTTAATCAAATATAAATCTCAAAGAGGTTACTATGCACCTTATGTTCCCGGATATGACGGTCACGGTTTGCCGATTGAAAATAAAGTTGTTAAAAACATTGAAGGCGGCAGAAGTGCTTTGACTCCTTTGGAATTGCGTCAAAAATGCCGTGAATATGCTCATAACAGTTTAAAAGG
>CAKVJR010000025.1 GCA_934754855.1 uncultured Candidatus Melainabacteria bacterium | reverse complement strand
GATTATTGAGTTCAGCAACAAGGAATTTTACGGCGGCGGACTCAGAATTATGACCAAAAACGACGACAGCATAAAGGTTTTGGAACTTTGCCGAGTCGAAAACGGAAAAGTTGACGGTGATGCTACGAGAAATATTCCCGAAATCGAGGCTATCGTTGAAAAATTGCACGAAATAATTATTCGTGACGAAGCCAAAAAGAATGATAAAAATTACAAACCTGTTTCAATCGGTATTATTTCACCGTTCAGAAGTCAGGTTGAGGCAATCAAAAAGTCCTTGATGAAAGCATTTTCGGACGCAACGCTTCAACGTCACTC
This sequence comes from uncultured Candidatus Melainabacteria bacterium, assembly GCA_934754855.1. Lineage (GTDB taxonomy): Bacteria > Cyanobacteriota > Vampirovibrionia > Gastranaerophilales > Gastranaerophilaceae > RUG841. Next base: position 17,779 of record CAKVJR010000025.1, on the reverse strand, counting down.
GATTGATGTCGGTACGGCTCATACTTTCCAAGGGGACGAACGTGACATTATCATTATGTCTTGGGCAATTGCAGATAACAGTTTTACACAAAGTTTGGCATTTTTGCAAAAACCGAATTTGTTTAATGTCGCTGTTACCCGTGCAAGAAAACAGTGCATTTCGTTCCTCTCAAAAGACCCTGACAGTTTTTCGGCAGGTTTGATGAGAGATTATATCGAACATATTAAAACTTATGAGGCACAACGCCATCTCGTCCAAACTGAGGGCTATATCAGCACTTTCAATAATGATTTTGAAAAAGATGTTGCAACCGCACTCGAAGAAAAAGGTTTCGACGTCAAAGGCGGTTACGTTTCTGCCGGTTTCAAATGTGACCTTCTCGTTACAAATTCCGACGGAAAGTCAATCGTTGTCGAATGTGACGGTATGAAAGACGAGGTTAAATCAAATATTTCCCCCATCAAAAAACAATTGATTTTGGAACGTTCGGGCATGAAAGTTATGAGAGTTTCATACCGAGATTGGGTAAGAAGCAAAGAAGCCTGTGTTTCAAGGATAATCGAGAATTTATTATAATTTATAAATAAAAAGACGGACTTTCAAATCCGTCTTTTTTTTGTGTGGAAATTTTTATTTGTTTAACTAATTTTTGCCCATCCAAAGTTGCAATACAGGTCTTATTGCAGTCAAGATAATTGCAATTACGAATGCCGCACCTGCGAGAATGCAGAAGAACAAAGTGTGTGACATGTGTTCGTAAAATCCTGAGAACACGCCTGCAATAAGGTTTCCGAAGAAACTTGATAAGAACCATGTTCCCATCAAAATTGAGGCAAATTGTACAGGTGCAAGTTTTGTTACCAAAGACAAGCCAATCGGTGACAAGCATAATTCGGCAAGTGTTGCACAAAGATATGTAAATACAAGCCACAACGGAGATACAAGCGATGTTCCGTGTGTAAAGTGTGCCGCCGTTGCCATAATCAATGCCGAAAAACCAACCATAGCAAGTGCTATGCAGAATTTAACGACAGATGTCGGTTCTTTTCCTTTGCTTGCCAACCAACTCCAAAACATTGACATCAAAGGAGCGATTGTGATGATGAACAAAGGATTTAAGGATTGGAAATAACCCGTCGGAATTTCAAAATTGCCGATATATCTTTGCGTTTCGTTTTCTGCAAATAACGTGAACGAACAACCTGCTTGTTCAAAACAAATCCAGAAGAAAATCGAGAACGTCATCAAAATGAACAACGCATAAATTCTTCTTTTTTCACGAGTTGTAAGTTTCTTTCTTACGACAACATCTTCTTCTTCCGATGTTTCACGGACAACTTCCGTTTGAACAGGTCTTAAACCGTGTTCACCCAAGAGTTTATTTTCGCCCAATTTATATGTTATATAACCGAAAATAATACCCATTCCCGCAGCCATAAATCCGTATTTAAAGCCATATAATTGAGCCAAAGTTCCGCAAATTAAAGGGGAGAAGAACGCTCCGAGGTTAATTCCCATATAGAAAATTGTAAATCCTGCGTCACGTTTTTGTTTGTCATCACCGTAAAGCATTCCGACGATTGTGCTGATGTTGGAATTGAAAAATCCGTTTGCAATAATCATCAGGGTCAAGCCCAATGTGAAAATAATGACCGAGCAACTGCGTAAACATTCGCAACCGCTTGCAGCAAGCGTAAATAAACCGATTGCCATAACAATAGCACCGATAGAGATACACCTTCTTTGACCCAAAAACTTGTCCGCAATGTATCCGCCGACAAGAGGCGTCAAATAAACAAGTCCCGTGTACCAACCGTAAATGTTACCCGCATACTGCGTTGCAACCTTTTCGTCCATTCCTTGGAACAAATATTGGATTAAATATAATACCAATAATGCTCTCATACCATAATAGGAAAATCTTTCCCACATTTCGACCGAAAACAATAAATAAAGGCCTTTAGGGTGGCCGCCCAATACATTCTTATCCATAACGACTTTATAATAAAACGAGCAAAACTTATCCGCAAGAATTTGAAAGGCATTCTTAACAAAAAATCACGAAAATCTCTGAAAATCTTATCCCGATTTTAACCTACCAATATTAGTAAAAACAATACGGCTTTTTGGTTTTCGCCCCAAAAAATAAAATTCAATCACTGTGTGGATTTTAATGATTTTTGTGAAGTTTTATGAAGAAAAAGGGGCAAATTTTAGCGAAAAAGGCAATTTATTTTTTCAGCCAACTTCATGGAAGGGTAAGGATTTACAAAAATCTGCATAGTGTGTAAGAAAGTGTGGTATAAATGGCAATCGCTCCGATTAATTCAGTAAATGTTATTTCAACAAAAGCAGTTGAAAATAAAAAAGTTTCAAACCCTATTGCTTCAGAAAAACCTGAAGTTCAACAAAAAGTTGCTGAACAAGGAGCATTGAAATCATACTTTATGGGTGGTCAAGCCGCAACAGTTTCATTTGGCGGTTTCCCCGTAAGCACAGGCGGTTTTATTACAAAAAAAATTGACGATGTACCTTGCTGCTGCTGTGGTGGCAGAATGGTCAGAGCAAACCAAATGGACACGAAGGCGAGAGAATTTGCTAATGTTAAAGGCGAAAAATTAGCAGATAAAATTGAAGAAGAAAAAGATTTCTTCAGAACTCCTCAAAGAGTTATTATGATGCTTGCTGCTCAAGAAGCAAGAGCACACGGCGGTGACCTTGCAAGAGCAAAAGGTATGGTTGGTAAAGGTCTTAAAGAAAAAACTCAAAACTATTGCATCAACTCATTAAAAGGTGCAGATACAGTTGTTAAAGCAACTTATGGCGAAGACAACCCCGTTTCAAAATTGATTTCATCAGAAATTGAAAAAATCCAAGGCGGTAAAATTGCAAGAATGCAATTTACAGAAAAATTGAACAAAGTTGCAGATTCAATTGACCCTGTAACTTATGATAAAGTTATCGACGCAGCAATGAATATTCCTGCAAGTTTTGATGAAGTTAAAAAGGCATACGGTCAAGCAAACGGCAGCCCGCAAGCAATTGCAAGAAGATTGTTAGAACCTTCAATGCAAACAATCGAACATATCCACCCGAAATCATTAGGTGGTCCGAACGCAACTCAAAACTTCATCGCTGAATGTAAAGATTGCAACAACCCGAGAGGCAACATGTCTTATGCAGAATGGTTGAAAGTTCACCCCGAATACCCTGCAAAAGCACAACAACACATCGAATGGTTCCAACAACAAGTTGTTGACGGCAAAATCGATAACAGATACGATGACTACGGTGTTGATGTAAAAGAAACTCTTTCAAAAGAATCTTTCGGTGCTATCGAACTCAAAGTTCTTAACCCTGAAAAAATCAAAGAGTTAAGAGAAGCAAGACAAGCAGGCAAAGAAGTTAACGTAAGCGAAGAAATCGCAAAACAAGAAGCAGAAAAACAAGAAGAAGTTGCTTAGTTAACGAAAACAAATTTCAGGCGGATTGAAAAATCCGCCTTTTTTAATTTTTAGAGCAAGCAAAAATGCGTTAAAAAATTTGATGTTACAAAAATTAAAAAAAACGCAAATTATATAGTTTTATAATTTGGGTGTGTTATCCTAAAATATATAGGAGAGCAGGAGTTTGGTAATGAATAAAAAAATTCTTTTCAATTTGGCATTAATCGCCATTGCCGGTTCTTTTGGCGGACTTTTGGCAGGTTATGAAATGGGAATTATCTCCGGTGTTCAACTGTTTGTTGTGAAAGAGTGGAATCTTTCCGCACAATTGACGGGTATTCTAGTTTCAATCGTAATGGTCGGTTGTTTTGCGGGTGCTTTGATTAACGGAGCATTGGCGGACAAAATCGGTCGTAAAAAAATAATCGGTTTAATCGGATTATTTTATCTTATCGGTTGCTTGTGTTGTTCGCATGCACCGTGTATTGAAGTTTTGATTGCCGCAAGAGTCATTAATGGTGTGGCTTGCGGGCTTGCAAACGCAATCGTTCCTCTTTACCTTTCGGAAATTTCCCCGAAAAAAGAACGTGGCTTGTTTGCATCTTTGTACCAATTGTCATTTACAATCGGTATTTTGGCGTCATATTTAATCGGTTACGTATTTACCGCAACGGAAAATTGGCGTGCAATGTTTATGGCAGGTGCAGTTCCTGCTGTTATTTTGCTTGTTTTGTATTTCTTCCTTTCGGAATCGCCGAGATGGTTGCTCCTCAAGGGAAGAGAGGAAGAAGCAAGAGCCGTGTTTGAAAAAATTGACGAAAAAGATGAAATTGAAGCGTCAATTGCCGACATTAAAGCGGGCGTTAAGGACGAAAGCGGAGCAAAAGTTGTTCTTAAAAAATGGATGTTTATGCCGTTGGTTGTTGCGATTGGTATTATGATTGCACAAATTTGTACGGGTATTAACGTAATTATATGTTATGCTCCAAAAATCTTCCAAAGTGCAGGTTTTGACGATCCGTCAGCGGCTATGAAAATCACCGTCGTAATTGGTGTTGTCAACTTTCTTATGACATTTGTCGCAATGTATTTGACAGATAAAGTCGGCAGAAAGCCGTTATTGTTGTCAGGTACGGTCATTATGGGATTGAGTATGTTCTTGTTTGCATTTGCAAATATTTGTGCACCTCAGTTGGGTGACAGTTCAAAATGGTTTGCAGTTGCTGCCATAATCGGCTTTATTTGCTCGTTTGCATATTCAATGGGACCTGTCGCTTGGGTATTGGTTTCGGAAATCTTCCCGCTTGAAGCAAAAGGCTTCCTTATGACATTCCCTGTTGCAACAAATTTCATTTGCAACATCATCGTCAATGCTTTGTTCCCCGTTATGACGGAAAAAATGGGAACAGGTATAACGTTTGCACTTTTCGGGGTAATTTGCGTAATTTCGGTAATTTTTGTTTGGGCATTAGTCCCCGAAACAAAAGGAATTTCGCTTGAAAAAATCGAAGAAAATTGGAAAAACGGAGTTGCTCCGAGTCAGTTTTAATCGAGTGCAAAAAGTGATTTTTTAGAAAAATTAATATTTTCAATTAAAAAATTTGCCATACATTTTTGAGAAACATTCTCAATTATGCATGGCAAATATTTTTCGCTTTTCCTGTTAAATTTTTCATCTGAATTCACGCAAAAATATATCGGAAAATTCGGTTTCGCAATGGGTAATTGCTTAAAATTTTCGCATTTGTGACAAATTTTTATTGCCTGATTTATATCGATAAATATTGCTTTTTCTTCGCCTTCATTCATTTTTCTAATATTATCACAAGCGGGGCTTGTGGACAAGTCCGACTTGCGAAGTTGATAATTGTTCAATGAATAAATTATACTGCAAAAAAATTGGAGAACGCATAAAAGTTTTCAGAACCGAAAAATGACTTTCAAGAGAGGAAGTTGCTTTTAATGCGGGAATATCGGGTTCTTACCTCGGAATGCTTGAGAGAGGGGAGTATGATTTTAAGATTTCAAAGTTGTTTTCGATAGCGAAAGCAATGGATATTTTGCCTGAAGATTTGATAAAAGATTTGTAAATCCCGTTTTTATATTGCGGAAAGTAACTAAACGTAATGATTTTTGCTTAATTTGTTTTACAAGCCATGATTTTATATTATAATTGGATTAATAATTTGTAAGTGAATTACATATTTAGGGATACAAGAAGAAGGAATAGTAAGAATGGAACATAGTAAGATTAAGTTATTATCTGCTGCGATAATGCTTTCGGGCTTATTGTCGGTTTCACCTGCGGTTGCTGATGAACCGTCAGAATTTCCGATTGAAGTCAAAGATGCTCAAACCATTAACGGCGGCGGACATAGCGATAAAACAAGCGGTGTTTACAAAGTTATTACAGGCGGTAATTTAACCCTTTCTCCCGCAAAAGAAGAGGATAACGTTGAGTTCGGAAGAAATACAACGGTAGAAAACGGTGCTTCTGTAAATGTTGAAAAGGGCGGTAAATTGACCGTTCAAGGTACTGCTGAAAGTAAATATGTTTTTTATGAAAACGAAGCCGTAAATGGTGGTGCGATTTATGCAGAATTGAAAAACATTGAAAATGCTGCTATTGAAGCGTTAAAGATTTCAAATGCAGAATTTGACAATAACAGAGCATCAGAAAACGGCGGTGCGGTTAATTTAACATTTATCCACGAAGATGACAATAACAACGTTGTAACTTCTTCAATCAACGATTCTGTTTTCAATAATAACTCTGCTAACAACGGCGGTGCGATTTACACAGAAGTCGGTAACGGCAGCAGAGTAATTACGATGGATTTCAATGGAAATTCTTATAACAAAAATGTTGCTTGGGGAAACGGTGGAGCAATCAACCTCACTTCATTCGGTTCGGAAGAACTCACGGCGAATGTAACAGGCAGTGAATTTGTCGGAAACAGTGCCTACAACGGCGGTGCTGTATATGCACACATTGCAGACGGCAATAAAACAGTTGCTTTGAATATTTCAGATAACAAATTTACATCAAACTTGGCAAAAGAAAACGGCGGAGCGATTTATATTGAAGCGATAGGTACTTCGGAAACAGTTAAATCAACTATTTCTAACTCTTCATTTTCTCAAAATACTGCCGGAAAAGATGGTGGTGCTATTTATGCAAAAACATCTGAAAACGTGACTTTGGGTACATTAACCGTTAAAAATTCAACATTCAATGAAAACAAAGCGGAAAATGGCGGTGCGATTGCAGCAGAAACTTATCTCACTGTCAGCAATTCAAAATTCGATTCAAACGAAGCAACAAACTTTGGTGGTGCTATTTATGCCGCTGGCGGTGTTAATGTAGCAGATACAAGCTTCTATAACAACAAAGCAAGCCAAGGTTCAGCAATTTACGCTTCACAGGCAACAATTGTTTCAGAAAACAATGATGTCGTAATTTCGGGCAACGAAGGAAACGCATTGTATATTACAGGCGGACAATTGGGATTGGTTGCATACGAAGGAAAAACTATCACAATTGATGACAATATATATGTCGGTTCGGAAGATAAAATTTCAGGTATCCATTTCAACGGTCCCGGAACTTTTGAATTGAACGGACAACTTGATTTATCAAGCCCAGTTGCAAGCGGATTTATTTTCTCTGCACCGCAATCAGGTTCTTCAACCGTTAAATTAGGTACGGTGGCAGCAACAGGTTCTTACAGCATTATGCAAAATGCTGCAAATGTAACTTTGGACTTGCAAAACGAACAAGCAGGCGACACAATCACTATTCCTTACCTCATTTCATCTGCAACAGATAATACATTGAATCTCAAAGTTGATTATGACGTAATGGCAAATGCAATTGATAATCTCGTAATCGGCTCAAATCAATATGGTTCAGGCGATGATAAAAAAGGCGGAGTTGTTCAAAATATCAATTTTGACTTAGATAACATTGTTGTTATGAACGACGATGAAGATTGGGGTTCAGACGAATTAAAAGACACGGTAAGACAAGTTCGTTACTTGACGACAGATGCTGATGTTGTTAACAACACAACGACAAACGGAACTTATGTCAGCGATGATGGCGTAACATATACATTTGCGGTTGATGAAAACGACAAAGGTCTTTTGAATATTACAAGAACAGAAGACGGAATGACTCTTGAAGAAGCCGTTGCTGATGAAAACAGACAAGCATATACAATCAGACGTGGCGATTATGTTCTTTCTGATGAAAGCACAGGCTTGGGTTCAATGCACGAAAACAAGGCTGAATTTACAATTTACGGTCAAGGTAAATATTCTCTCGACGGCAATCAAAAAGACGGCATTGTTGTTTCTGGTAATAACCAAGAATTTGATATTATTGACGTTAATGAAATCAGAAATTTCAAAACGGCAGTTACAAACAACGGTGAGTTGTACGTTGAAAATGTTACTTTCTCAAACAACGAAAAAGACCTCGTTAACACAGGTAAAGCATACGTTACAGACTCAGTGTTGAACGGCGAAATTGAAAACAACGGTGAATTAAATCTTTATGGTGCAACATCTGTTAAAAACATCGTCGGGGACAAAGGTAACCTTGTAATCGGAACGATTAAATCAGAAGATCCTGACATTACTCAAACAGTGACAAATTTGGTATTTGATAATGAAAATGGAATTGTTCAAAAAACTGTTACTATTGACGAAAACGGTGCGTTGGAAATTTACGCAGATAAATTGCAAACATCAAATGGAGTTGTTAACAACAACATTTTGACTTTGAAAGGTCAAGACGGAGAAGTTGAAACAATTAACGCAAACACTATCAGCGGCGAAGGTACAACAAACATCGACGGCAGCATTAAAACAACGAAGAAAATCGGTTCAAAATACATCGTTGTAAATACAGACAGTTCTTTGGCTGCACAATCGGCTGAATTTGTAGGCGGAGAAGTTACAAACAACGGCGAAGTTACCTTGAACCAAGGAATTCTTGGCAACAAAATCATCGGCGGTAAACTTACCCTTGAAAATAACATTGTAACTGACGCTGACAATTTGCTTGCTGATGATATTATCAGTAACGGAAAGTTGGAATTGACGGGCGGTACGGTTACAAAAGACATCAATTCGTCAGTTGAAAACAATCTCAAAGTTATTGTTTCAGGCGATGTTAAAAACGAAGCCAATGTTAACAAGAAAATCGAAGTTAAAAGTAAAGCAAAATATACAACTTCGGCTGACAGCATTTACAATGTAAGCGGTTCAATCCAAACGGATAATCAATCAATCGTTGAACTCAACGGCGGTACTTTGAAAGAAGACAGAATTTACGGTCTTGGCAGCCTTGCAATTTCTGATACCGTATATTTCGATTTCGATAACTCGGAAGCGGATACAAAAGTTCTTCAAAACATCACACTCAACGAAAATTCAACATTTGTACCTTATGCAACATACACAGGTAAAAATAACGATATCGTTGCGAAGAACGGCTCAACCATTGACTTGATGAACGATACTGTTCAAGAGGTTAACTTCAAAGGTTTGACTATCCAAGACAGAAACGAACTCAATGTTAGGGCTGATTACAATGATACGTTTAATACTCAAGAAGAAGGTGCAGCAGGCGTTATTGGCGGTATTAATATCAGTGCTTTAGATTTGTCAAAGGCTGAAGATTCTTATGTATTCACAACTACATTGGGTGATAAAGTTTCATTCAGACCTGATGATATCAAAATGAATGACTCTTTAGACAAAAACGCAGTTTATTACACAATTGAAAATAAAACAGGTACAATCAATATTGATAAACTTGAAGGTTTGACTGCGGCTATTGACAAGGCAAATGATGGCAGTGATTTGGCTTACTTTATGAAGTCGAATGAAGAAATTACGGCAGAAAAATCTTTGTCAAATGCAAATATGACGATTTTCGGTAACGGAAATACAATTACGGGAAATCCTCTCACTATTGATGAAAATAAAGTAATGAGCATTGTTGACGCAAATATTGCAAACACTTCATTTCCGGAAAACAATCAATACTCATTGACTCTTAATAAATCAACACTTAATATTAAGGCAAAAGATAATGATATTGCGGTTGCAGGACCGATTATGTTGCAAAGTGATGAAAATACTTCAAAATATTCAAATCTCTATTTCATCGCTGATAACAACAGACAAATTACTCTTAACGATAATATTAAGTCTGATAATGGCGGTAATAATATTTACTTCAACGGAAACGGTACGATTGTTGCAAACGGCATTTTCGACCCGTTCACGGCAGAAGTTAACACAACATTGGTAAAAAATAATTACGATTATGAAATCAACTACAATGTCAATGAAGGCGGTGTCTTGAGATATACAAACGATAAATATTTGTACGAACAAGACAACCACGGTGTTGTTGCCGAACACGGTTTGAATACAATCAATCTCAACGGCGGTACTTTAGACCTTATGAACGGCGTTGCAAGCACAATCTCATTGGCAGGTTTCAATGTTAACCAAGATTCAAACCTTATGCTTGATGTTGACCTTGCAAACAGAGCAATGGACAGAATTGACGATGCAACGGCAATGAATGTTGCAGGAAACCTTAATATCACTAAATTGAACTTGGTTTCAGATGCAACAGGTGAAAACACAACAATCAACTTCACGACAAATGACAACTTGAAAGATAAAGTTCAATACGTCGGTGATACGGAAGGTTTGATTGCAAAATCACCTATTTACAAGTACAACGTAGGTTATAAAGCAGATAGCGGCGACTTCTCATTCACAAGATCGGGCGGTTACGAAGGATTTAATCCGGCTGTATTCGGCTCGGCAGTGGCAATGCAAGGTCTTTACTATACACAACTTAATAACTACAATGTTGCATTGGCGAATGTTGACCAAACAATGTTAAAGACAAAGGCTCAACGTAATGCTGAAAAATATGGTAACAAGTACGCTTACGACGGAGATGAAACACAAGTGTTCTCACCGTTGTACGTTCAAGAAAAGAACGCAGGTGCTTGGTTTAAGCCTTATGTTTCAACAGAAAGAGTTGACTTGAAGAATGGTCCTGACGTTGATAACACAATGTACGGAGCATTGTTCGGCGGAGATTCCGATGTAATTACTGTCGGCAATTGGGATACACAATACACAATTTATGCAGGTTATAACGGTTCTCACCAAGCGTTTGACGGAAATGAAATCTATCAAAACGGTGGTATCTTGGGCTTAACGGCAACTGCATACAAAGGAAACTTCTTCACAGCATTGACTGCTAACGTTGGTATGCACGGTGCAAATATTAAGACTGATGTCGGAAACAACGATTTCAATACTCTTACGACAGGTGTTGCATCAAAAACAGGTTACAATTGGGAACTTGCTGACGGTAAGTTTATTGTTCAACCGAGTTGGATGATGTCATACACATTCATCAATCCGTTTGATGATTACACATTGGGTAACGGCGTAAGAATTAAGAACGACAGTTTGCACGCATTGCAACTTGCTCCCGGTTTGAAATTCATCGGCAACACTCCGAACGGCTGGCAACCTTACTTAGGAGCACAAATGGTTTGGAACATTATTGATGATTCAAAAGTTAAGGCTAACGAAGTTAACTTGCCTGAAACATCAACAAAAGCGTATGTTGAATACGGAGTCGGTGTTCAAAAATCGGCAGGTGAAAGATTTACCGGATTTGGACAAGCAATGGTCAGAAACGGCGGAAGAACAGGTGTTATCTTTACATTGGGCGGACGCTGGGCAATCGGTACTCTTAACAGATAGTCTTTTTTAAAAGATAAGACCGAAAAAAAAATGAGGCGGAACTTAAAAAACTTTTTTAAGTTCCTCCTTTTGTTTACAAACTTTTTGATGATGTTGTTATTTGTCATTGAGTGTGATAAATTTTATATGCAAGTTTTAGGTTAACGGATTTTACCGATATGAAAGTTGATTTAGTATATTTATGGGTTGATGATAAAGATCCGCTTTGGCAGGAAAAGCGGGCTAAATCGGCAGATATCAAGGTTGTCAAAGAATCCGCCGATGATTGTCGTTTCAAGGATAATGACGAGTTAAGGTATTCTCTTCGCTCTGTTGAAAAATTTGCTCCGTGGATAAACAAAATTTTTGTTGTTACGGATAATCAGGTTCCGTCGTGGTTGAATAGGGATTGTGAAAAAATCAGAATTGTTGACCATTCAGAGATTATTCCGAATGATAAGTTGCCTGTTTTTAATTCTTGCGTAATTGAGAACAGAGTGCCGTTTATCGGTGATTTGTCCGAGCATTTTTTGCTTGCCAATGATGATACGTTTTTTTGGAATGAAGTTGATGAGAATTTCTTTTTTGACGGGGAAAAAACTGTTTTTCGGGTTGGCAAAAAAATTCAAAATAAGGAATATCATCATTTGTACGGACATTCTGTTCACATGGCTTATCAAATGATAAAGGATAAATTCAATGTATCTGTGCCATATTTTCCTCATCACAATATTGATGCTTATGAAAAATCGGTTGCATTGGAGTGTATAAAAGAGTTTCAGGCTGATTTTGATGAAACGTTAAATCATAAATTCAGAACTCCTGATGATACACAAAGAGTCATTGTTTCTTTTTATGCAACGGTGAAAAACAAGGCTGTCATTAGGGAAACGGCTGTAAATCCTTTGTTGAAATTTTTTGGATTAAAAAATTCCGAGTCGGAATATTTCGGTTTGAAAAAATCCAACTTGACTAAAATCAAAAATTCAAAAGCGAAATTGCTTTGCATAAACGATAATCGCAAAACGACAGATTATGACAGACAAATGATGGTTAAGATTTTGGAAGAAAAATTCCCGACGCCGTCACCGTTTGAAAGATAAATTATGAAAAAAAGAATATTTCAAAAATTTTATAACCGTTTTTTGAGCGGGTTTAACAGATATTTAATGACGATAAATTTTACGGCAAAAGTTTTTAAGATTAAAGAGGGCGAAAAAGCCTTGTGCATTGCTCCTCACCCTGATGATGAAAGTATCGGAATGGGCGGTGTGCTTGCAAAATATAAAAATAACTTTGACGTAATTTGTTTGACGGACGGGGCAAAAGGGATTAAAAATCAAAGTGCCGATGAGGTTGTTCAAACGAGAAAGATTGAGTTTGAAAATGCCCTTAAAGTTGCGGGAATTGAGAATTTCAAGAATTTGGGAATTGCAGATAGAGAGGTTTGCAACTCTTACGATAAGTTTTCGGAAATCGAAATTGAAAAATACGATTATATTTTTATCCCGAATTTGATTGATACGCACTATGACCATAGGGCTTGCTTTATCCATTTGCAAAAAATGTTGCGGGAGAAAAAACATAAATCAAATTTAAAAATTTTATTTTATGAAGTTTGGGGAACGCTGACAAGTCCGAATGTTTTGGTGAATATTACAGAGGTTGTCCAAATTAAGGCGGAAATGATAAAATGTTATAAATCTCAACTCGAGAGAAAAGATTATCTCGGGGCAATTTTGGGGTTGAACAAATACAGAGGTTTGACGAAAAATATCGAATATAGCGAGGCTTTTTGGCTTTTGGATTGCAAGGAAGTTTTGAGATTGTACGATGAATTTTTCTCGGATATAAAGGAGCAGGCAGATAATGAGTAAGATTGCAGATTTTTTCAAAAATATTTTTCAGGAAAAAACACCGATAATTAAGGAAAATACTTTCTTTATTTGGGAACCTTGCTCAAAAAGCCATGCAGAAGTCGTCCCCGGATTTGCAAGATATCTTCTCGACTTGGGCTATCACGTGTCGATTTTAGTCGAACCCGACAGGTTGAAAGAGGGTTTGTTTGACAGATTTGGCGAGGAAAATATTTCGTATAATTTTATGACAAGAAAACAAATCGAAAAATATTTCAAAAATAATACCCTCGAAAATGTCGCAGGCGTGCTTGTTACAACAGTCGGAAAAATTTGTGACAGTGTCGATTTTGACCAAGCATATAATTTCTTTGCTAAGGCGGATAAAAATAAATTGTTTTTTGTTGAACATGAGGCAAAACCCGCAACAGACAACGGAACTTGGAATGAAAATATTATTACATTGAGAAAATTGAATTATAAAAATTCTAAATCTGTTGTTGTAAATCCGCACTATTTCGGCAAAATCGAGAAAAAACCGAAAAATGAAATTACGAATTTTGTCGTTGTCGGCAAATTTTCCGCTTCAAAAAAAGACACAAGTTTGATTGTTCATTCTGCAACCGAACTTGTTAAAAAAGGATTTGAAAATTTTAAAATTACTGTAATTGGCAAGGGCGACTTGGATTGCGTTCCGAACGAAATTAAAAAATTCATCGATATCAAAGGACGACTTTCGTTTTCGGATATGTATAACGAAATCGAAAAGGCAGACTTTATGCTTACTGCCTACGATGAAACAAAAGAAGAACACCTCGGATATATTACGTCAAGTACAAGCGGCTGTTTCCAATTGGTTTACGGATTTTTGAAGCCTTGCGTTATTATCAGAAGTTTCTCCGCCATTAATGGCTTAGATGACGGAAATTCCGTTATTTACGAAAATAATGACGAATTTTATAACGCACTTGTTAAATGTATTCAAATGACCGAGGGCGAATACGAACAAAAACGTCAATATCTCAGTCAATACGTGGATTATCTCTATAATTGCTCAAAAGAAAATTTCAAAAATCTTATAATTAAACAAAAAGGTTCATTATAATTTTGGGAAATTTATACACTCAATTTTCTCAATCTTAACTCGATTGAGAGCAAAATCAGGGTAAAACAAGTCGTTATGACGGGTAAATAATTTAATCCTATTCTTTGGATAATTATGCCTAAAAGTGGCGTCATTATTGCAAATCCGAGGCACGCCGAACCGACTTGATGACCCATTAAAATTTTTGCTTTTTCAATTTCATATCTGCTGTGTGTGGCGTTCATTGTGCAGGGGTAAATTCCCGAAAGTCCCATACCGAGAGTGACTAAGCCGATAATCGTCGTCGTGTGTGTCGGTATGCAAAGGAGCAGCATTGACGCTAAAGAAATTAAAATGCTCGCAAGGATTATGGATTTGTCGCAGAATTTTTTTGTGATGAAACCGACCATAAAACGACCGAAAGTTAAAGAACCCCAATAGATTGCGACCAAAGTTCCTGCAAGAACAGGATCAAAGCCCCGTTGTTCGGTCATAACGGAATAAATCCACAGTCCGACACCGCCTTCCGTTGCCGTGTAGAAAAAGAAAAATGTCGCACTTAAAAAAGTGTTTAAAGTTACCATGTTTATTGACTGTGGGACGGATTTTTCTTCATCTTGGGTTTGTCGGTAGGGGAAACCGAATTGTTTGAACATAAAAAGAATGGACATTAATAATAAAATTATGCCGACAATTGCGTAACCGCCACGCCAAGTGAGGTTTTTGACAAAAGCAAAGGTCATAATTAACGGACCGATTGTTGAGCCGATTCCCCAAAATCCGTGCAACCAACTCATGTGTCTTGATGAATAATTCAAGGCGACATAGTTGTTTAAAGAACTGTCAACACTTCCTGCTCCAAGTCCTGTCGGGATAACGAAGAGAAGAAAAGAGAGCCAATTTGGCGAAAGAGCATATCCTAAACTTCCGATTGCGGTGAGAAGTACGCTTACGGCAAGGATTTTTGAAACGGGAAATTTTTTTGCAATATAACCGTTTATAAATCCTGCAAAAGCGGAGAACATTGTAACTGAAAATGTTATAACTCCTGCGGCATCAAGGTTTTTGCCGAAATCAATTCTCATCGTCGGCCACGCAACTCCTAAGAGTTGGTCAGGCAGACCAAGTGCAATAAACGCAATATATAGAAGTATTAAAATTATAAATTTTTCTCTGTCCATAGTTGAATTTTAGCACGAAAAATTTTCAGGTTTAAACTTTGTCAAATCAGAGATTTAAGAAAGTTTTTAATTTTTTAATGTCGTTGTTGAGAATTAAATTTTCGTCAAAATTTAAAGATTTCAAAAGTTCAATCGCCAAGGTCAATTCTCCGACAGCACTCGGGTCGTGTGCATCAGAATCTACAACAATTGGGACTTGATATTGTTTGCACAAATCGAGCATTGTTTTGTAATTTTCGTAGCAATTCAGGCGTTGTTCTTTTTTGACCAGGGAACTGTTGTTGAGTTCTAATGCGACTTGATATTGTTTTGCCGCTTTGACCAAATCTTCGTAGTTCAAAGGGGTATGGTCATCATCGGGGTGAGAAACGAGATGGACTTTTTCATTTTTCATACAACTTATCAAATTTTCGGTATTTTTCTTTGCCCCTTCGTCCTCGTAACAAAGACAGTGAATGCCTGCAATAGCGTAATCCAAGAAGTCTATGTATTTTTGCTCAAGAGAAAGTTCCCCGTTGTTCAAAACGTTTATTTCAGAACCGTGTATGACTTCGACACCTTTGATTTTTTTAGGAACAGCCCGAAAATTCATAAAATAAATTGGATTAACCGTTCCCGGAATCCCCGGAGCATGCTCTGTTATCCCGATAAGTTGCAAGCCTTTTTCGACCGCACCGTCAACCATTTCCCTGATTGTACCGTAAGAATGACCGCTCGCAAGAGTGTGCATGTGAATATCTGCTATAAGTTTTTTCATATTTTTTCTCCAAAATTATCATAACTCATTTTTGCTCCAAAATAAATAAAAAAAAGGGCGATTGCTCGCCCTGCTGTCTGGAATTAAGAATAGTTGGAAGTATGAAAAAGATATTATTATTTAACATTTTTTTTCGGCATTAAACAATACTCTCTTCGGGCATGCAACAGACTTATTAAAAAAGACCGACAGACCTATGGAGTTTTATCCGACTTGGTAATTGGAAAAAGATATTTTGTTATGAAAAATTTTCTGACTGTTGTATAATTTTGTTGTTAAGAATTTTCCATAAGGAGAAAATGATGAAAAAAGATATAGATTGGAAAAATATCGGATTTGGATATATGAAAACGGATTACAGATACGTTTCAAATTTCAAAGACGGAAAATGGGATAACGGCGAACTTTCGACAGAAGATATGATTACAATGAGCGAATGTGCTTGCGTTTTGCAATACGCACAAACTTGCTTTGAAGGATTGAAAGCATATACAACAATTGACGGAAGAACAGTTTGTTTCCGTCCCGATTTGAATGCGGAAAGAATGATTCAATCTTGCCAAAGACTTGAAATGCCTGTATTCCCGAAAGAAAGATTTATTGATGCGGTTCTTAAAACCGTTAAAGCAAACATCGACTACGTACCGCCTTACGGCACGGGAGCAACATTGTATTTAAGACCGTTTATGTTCGGTTCTGATGCGATTATCGGCGTAAAACCCGCTAATGAATACCAATTCAGACTTATTTGTACTCCTGTCGGACCTTATTTCAAAGGTGGTGCAGAGGCAATTACATTGAGAGTTCCCGACTTTGACAGAGCGGCTCCGCACGGAACGGGTCATGTTAAGGCAGGTTTGAACTATGCAATGAGTTTGCACGCAATCGTTGATGCACACAATCAAGGTTATAACGAAAATATGTACCTCGATTCCGCAACAAGAACAAATGTTGAAGAAACAGGCGGTGCAAATATTATCTTTGTTACTAAAGATAATAAAGTCGTAACTCCGAAATCAAATACGATTTTGCCGTCAATTACACGTCGTTCATTGCTTTACGTTGCAGAACACTACCTCGGACTGGAAGTCGAAGAAAGAGTAATTCCTTATGAAGAAATCAAAAACTTCAAAGAATGTGCTCTTTGCGGTACTGCGGCAGTACTTTCGCCTGTCGGAAAAGTTGTTAACCACGGCGAAGAAGTTACTTATAAGTACGAAAACGGTATCGGCGAAGTAACTCAAAAATTGTATGACGCCTTGACAGGTATCCAAATGGGAAGACTTGAAGCACCTGAAGGCTGGATTTACGAAATCAAATAATTTTGTTGTAAAAATTAGAAAACGCTGTTTCGATAGTAGAAACGGCGTTTTTTTGTGAGTTTTTAAATTTTACGACAACGATTGGATAAAACAATAAAATCATTGTCATTCTGATGACGAATTCCGAAGAATCTGTCAAAGATGGAAACAGAAAACAGATACTTGGCTCGTTTATCACTTCGCTCGCATTAAACGTGTCTGCGGGTTGTCGATATCAAAGACTTTGTCTTATCTTGAATTATTCGGGTAGTCGTTTTCCTCGATTTCGCTCTGTGCTTTGCACTTGTCGCTTCATCGGAAAACTCCTGCTTACGGGCTTGCTCGGCTTCGCCTCGACA
>CAKVJR010000024.1 GCA_934754855.1 uncultured Candidatus Melainabacteria bacterium | reverse complement strand
GTCAGGGTCAATACCGATTGAAAAAAGTTTATTTTTTTTGAAAAACATCACAATATCCTTGTCGTTTCCGATATAGACAGGCTCATGGTCACTTTCGGTCAAACTATCCAAGGTCGTTTTAAATTCTTCAATATCCGCATATTGGAGATTTGTATTTTTATAAATCGATTTCGGACGAAATTTTTTGTCTTTTTTATTAATCAAAACCGTAAAATCTATGAACTCTTTTTTCGCAAAATTTTCAAAGATACGTTTGTAAATTGGAGAAAACAAATCCGTGCTGTAAGAACTGTTTAAGCCCGAAATGACGTCCTCATAATCCATAATAATGTGCATTTTTTCTTTTTCTTTGATGTTGTACTGAATGTCTTGCAAATTGTTCATAATGAAAATCCTTATAAAAACGAGCAACGGCTAAGGACAAAACCCGCCCTTAAAAAAACAAAACCGGATACTCCGAACGTACATTATAACACACTTTTTCATTCTCTGCAACGTAGATTTTTTTCTTTAGAAATCAGAGAGGAAAACTTCAATATTTCCGACTTCAACCCCAATTTCGTCCGTAATGTTTGTCGGAAAAAGTTTTTGCAATTTTTCAGGGTGAATTTTTCCAGATTTTTTCAAAAATTCCGTCAAAATAACACCACGGGCAAAATTATCCCCGTCGGAAACTTTTATGACATAACACGCATTTTCGCTTAAATCCGCAACACAACACAAATTTCCCGCCCCAACTTTTGCTATCAAATCATTAGAAACAGCCGAAGCGATTATCTCGCTGTCCGTTCGTCCATGTCCGCCAAAGTAGTACGGATACTGCAATGCAGCCGATTTTAATTTTGCATATTTCTCATTTGAAAAAACTTCAAGAAAACCTTGTGCAAGATTTTTCAAAGGAGTCGCAATCACAGGCAAAGTGCAGCCGTCACGGGAGATTGAGCAATCTGCAAGTTTTACTCCGCAAATATCAGCGACAAAATTCAAAACACGATTTTGCAACGGGTGAGAAACGGCATTGTAATTTTTCACATCAAAACCTTTTAATACGCAATACGCAAGCATTGCAGCGTGTTTTCCGGAGCAATTATTGTGAATTGCACGAAAAGGTTGACCGCTTTTTATGAGCCTGTTTTTTGCCTCAAAATTAAGCGGTTCTTGCGGCGGACAGAGCAAATAAGATTCGTCCAACCCAATTTTATTCAAAATTCCCAAAATTGTTTCAACGTGAAAATCCTCTCCCGAATGAGATGCCGAGCAAACCGCAATCTCCTGCGGGGTAAAATCAAACGCCTCAATAACATCAAATATCGCCACAAATTGCAACGGTTTCATACACGAGCGTTGAAAAAACGGATAATTGTTATCCTGTCCGAAAGATTTTATGATTTTTCCGTTTTGATATTTCAAAAAAACTCCGAAATGTGATTCTTCGACAAAACCGTTTCTCACATTTCTGCTTAAAAGTTCAAACTTTGGAGTTTTCATAACTATTTTTCTACAATTTTTCGGATATTATCCAACTTCACATTTGCATCGTAAAGTTGTTTTCTGAGTTCTTTCAACTCATTAGCGACTGCAACGGGCTGATTTGTATCGGACTTGCCGATATTATTCAAAACTTCGGGACTGAAAATAAAGCGTTTTTTGCACTCATCTTTCAAATACAAAATCGCCTTTGTTTCCTGCTCGGTAACATAACCCAACTGAATTAAAACTTCGGCAAAGTGGAGGTTTTGACCTTTTGCCTCAAATTCTTTTTGCTTGCGAACGGTAGTATTTAATTCGTCGGTTGAAATTTTACCGATTCTTCTGAAGTATTCACCGATTTTAATTCTTCCCGCAATATATAAAGCCGTCGCCGAAATTTTTGCGGAAGTCGGCTTATCCACATATTCTTTTTGTAAGCAGAAAAGGTGGATTTTAGCAGTACTTTCAAGAGTCCAGAAATTATGAAGCGTAATTTCCGCAAGCGAACTGCCGTCGGCACATTGTTGCAAAAAGCGGTAAATCGGAGGATCTTCTTCTTTTTCGTGAGATTCCAACTCCATTTGACCACGATAAGTAAGAGCGGGACGATATGCCTGATATGCCTCATCAAGCGGTGCATGTAAGTCACTTTCAGAAATATATGCCTGTTCAAATTCTTCCCGAATTTTTATGTAAATAATTTCTTTAATCCAAAACGGCATATCCGCAACCTTTTCAAGAAAAGGCTCAAAAACTTTCTTATTTGTATCTGTCATAATCTCGCTCCTTTCAAACAGGATACCAAATTTTCAAATCATATTCAAGATATGTAATAAAACTCAACACATAAAGCCGTTTAAGGCTGAAAAGTTTTGTCTAAAACTGTTTTTGTGTATAATAAAAATACGAAAGGAAACTCTGTTAGACATGCAGATATTTGAGGTTAAAAACGATACCGCAGAAATTTTGTATAATTGCAATGAAGAAAATTTGTTCTTGTTTGACTTTTTATTCATTGAAGATGAAGAATTGACAATTGTTTCGCAGGTTACGGATATTTCTTCCACAGAAAACGAAAACCTCAATATTGCAACAGTAAAATTTTGCCTTTCCGTGGATAAAACGAACAGATTGACGAAGTATAACGGTCATACGCCCCCAAAAAATGCAGAAGTAGGCTATCTTGATGCAGCAGAAATAATCGGTCTTTTCCGTCCGAAAACGAACGCTGTTGTTTGGGGTGAATATGCAAGAAACGCTGAACTTTCCGTTGCAACTGATTTCAAATTTTTGTCATCAGGTTTCTGCACAATCTGTGATAAGGCGGAACAAAGCGAAATCATTGTCAAAACGCTCGTTTCATCGCTTGAAAAAACAAACACAAGAACTGTAATTTTGGATTTTGACGGAAAATATCAAAACATCAAAACAACAAACAGAGCAACCTTTGGCAAAGAGTACAGAATACCGCTCGACAGTAAGGCTTTAGACTATATTTTTGAAAATGATTTGAACGATTGTTCCCCCGAGTCCAAAGTCGTTATTCAAAACATAATTTTGGAAATTCAAAAATACATCGAAAGCGTTGATAAGGGATTTATTCCTTTTGAAATGTTTTTGCAAATTATAATGTCAGAAACCAAACGCACGGCAAATAAAGGGCTTATGGCATTTTGCAACAAACTTTTGAACTACAAATACAAAAAGATTTTTGCTGATAAAGACTCTCAATTTTCAATGATAAACGACTGTGACGGTTCGTTTAAACTTGATTTATCAAATTTTGACGAAAAATTTTACCCGTTGATTTTCGCATCAGTCGTTTCAAGATTATTCAAGAAATTTTACGTAATTGCGGATATCACGGAAGAAAATACTCGAACTTCAACAATGAAGAGCATTTACGAGAAACAAAACGTCAGACTTATTCCCGTTATTTCTCACGAAATTAAATACCTGACCAAAATCAAGGCACATTGCAATAATTTTGCGATTTTTGCCCCTGTTGAAAAATTAAAAACGGCAGAAAGTTATGATATTTTTGTTGAAAAATTAAAACCGGATGAATTTATTTTATACGGCGAAAACTCCCTGTTTGTACCGCTTTTGGTATCGATAAAAAAACAATTAAATACCGTCGGACTTAACGGAGAAGATGAAATAACCGTTGAGGATTTGGACGATTTGGATAAGGCAAATCTTGAATTAATCCAAAAAATGATGAAAGAAGAGCAACTCAAGAAAGAGGCAGCAACTATTTCCGAAAACGACTTGGACGACCTCGAATCGCTTTATAACCCCGCTTCTTTTGTCGAAGAAAAACAAAATAGCCAACCAAAAGAACAAGAAAATTCTTCAATCGAGCAACCCGAAGAAATTATAGAAACGGAAGAACCGCAAGAGATTGAAGAAGAAAATGAAAGAAATGAGATTAATGAAGAGGAAATTTCTGATGATGAAAAAGAAGAAGAAATTTCCGAAGAACCTCTAGTTGAAGAAAAAACAGAGGTTGAAGAAGAAAATCAAGAACCGACTTCTCAACAGGAAGAACAACCTCAAATTCAGCAGCAGGAAGCGGTTGAACAACAGATTTCACAACCAGTTCAACAACAAGAACCGCCAAGGATAAGAGTTGAGCAAAAACCTGTTGAGATAAAAATTGCAAATCAACAACCTCAACAACAGCAAAGACCTTTGCCAAAAGCGAATGAACTTCCCGTTTACGAACCGAAAGAAGTTACTCCCGCAGGCGAAACGGACTTTACCGAAGGAATGAGAGTTTCTCATGCAAAATACGGGACGGGTACGGTTGAAAAATTGATAAAATACGGCAAAAAGACACTTTGCTCAATCCAATTTGACACATTGGGAAGAAGACTTTTGGATCCGAACATTACAACAATCGAAAAATTGTAACTTTACCTGAATGGGGAGTTAAATTTTTCGTATAGATTAAATAAAATTTATAAAGACAGAAAACGACTTGGAGAAAAAATGAAAAAATTACTTGCAACAGCAATGGTTTCGGCGATGATAATTTTACCGGCATCAGCTCAACAGCCCGCTAAGTATGAGTTAGGCAATTATAATTTTAGTTTTGACAAGGAAGAAGTGCAAAACGTTGAATTTAAAAGCACGGAAACACCCGTTGCTCCTCAAGTTGCACCGCTTACTCAAAGTGAACCATCAAAACCCGTTATTTTACCCGCACTTCCAAACGGCAAACCCGTTGTTGTCGATGAAAAAATAAAGCCTGTTGCAGAAAGCATTGACGCACAAAAACAAGTCGTAAAACAAATCAAACAAGAAGAACAAACGACAGAAGAAGTTAAAGGAACAGAACAAATTGCTCCGACAGAACCGAAAAAAGAATTGATTGAGCAAACTCAAGAAGAACCGCAAGTTGCGGAACCTCAAGAGCAAGAATTCCAACTCCCGCACGACAAAGAAGAGATTAAAACACCGCTTCCTCAAAGTTCGGTAACTCCGAGTGCAGAAGATTTGAAATTAAAAACGAACTTGCCGCCCAAAACTCACACACCTATGCCTAACCAAAAAGTTTTGGACGAAACACATTCTGTGACAGCAGGCGAAACGCCCGTAAAAAGAGTTGTTCAACCGACAAAAGCACCCGCTAAAGAACCTCAACGTCCGAAATATGTTGAAGAAGAACAATTAGAAGAAATTACATTAACTCAGGAAGAAAAGGCGAAAGAATCGGCTGCAACTGAAACACAAGCCATTGACAAAGAAAATAAAGTTGAAAAAGCCGACAAGACCGAACAAGGTGCAAAATCGGAAGACCAAAAAGTAAAAGAGAAGAAAAAACTTCCCTTTACTTTTGAACTTCAAAAAATGCAATATAACGGCGTCGAATCAAGACAATTGTAATTATTCGATTACCCCATACAAATCGTAGGCATCAGCCTTCGTAACGGTTGCCGTAACAATATCTCCCGGAACGACATCGTCTTCGGGATTTTTTAATGTCAAATAAATCAAGCCGTCAACTTCGGGGGCATCTTTATACGTTCTCGCCGTCACAACGCCATCGTCCGTAATGTATTCGACAATACACTCAATCGGCTTGCCGACAAGGCTTTCGTTGATTTTTTTGGAAATAGATTTTTGCAATTTCATCAAACAATTTTTACGTTTATGTTTAATTTTTGCAGGAACACGATTGGGCAAATCGTAGGAATATGTGCCTTTTTCACGAGAATATTCAAAAACACCCAATCTGTCGAATTTTATGTCCTCAATGAATTTTCTCAAATGTTCAAAATCTTCTTCCGTTTCTCCCGGATAGCCTACGATAAACGTTGTCCTGAGAGCGATATCGGGTATTTTCGCCCTGATTTTTTTGATTAATTCACGATAATCAAAAGCAGGTCGCCTCATCGCTTTCAAAACGCTCGGACTTGTGTGTTGAAGCGGGATATCAATGTAATTGAAAATCTTATCATTATTTTTAATTACATCAAGAAGTTCATCGGTTATTCCCGACGGATAAGTGTACATAATGCGAAGTTTGCCCAAATCCTTGATTTCGCAGAGTTTTGAGAGCAACTTTGCAAGCGACGGCTCGCCATACAAATCTTTGCCGTAAGCCGTTGTGTCCTGTGCAATCAAGATAATTTCCGTAACGCCCTTTTTGGTAAGTTTTTTCGCCTCTTCAACGATATTTTCAATCGGTCTTGAAACCGCTTTACCACGGAGTTTCGGAATAATACAATATCCGCATTCACAATCGCAACCGTCAGCAATTTTCAAATACGATGATGCACCGACAGTAATCTGTTGTCGCTCAACATCTTCAAAATAATGATAATGAGGGGTTTTTGCCACTTCGTAAATCTGACTTTCCTCGGCAATTTTATTTACAACCTCTCCGATTTTATCCAACTCGGAAGTCCCCAAAAACGCCTTAACTTCAGGCAATGCTTTCTTCAAATCTTCTCTGTACTTTTGGGGCAAACAACCCGTCACGATAACCTTTTTGCCCTCATCAATCATTTTAACAATCGATTGAACAGACTCTGTTTCCGCATCGTGAATAAACGAACATGTGTTAATCAAAACAACATCGGCACCCGACTCGTCGAGTGTGATTTTATGTCCGTTTTTCACAAGTGAACCTGCCATAAGTTCACTATCTACAAGGTTTTTCGCACATCCGTGGTTAATAATTGCTATTTTCATAAATCATTTCTCTTATATAACTTCATAACATACTGTCCATCGCCGAAAGTCGCAGTATTAGTGTATTTTTCTTCAATAAATCGGCAAAATTGTTTTCCATAATCGGTACAAATATAACGCTTTCCGTAATCACTCGTATCTCGATTATTCAAAATAAAATATTCGGGGCGGGTCTGCTCAAAATGATTTATCACAAATTCTTCCCCAAATGTTTCAAAATACATCGGTGTTAAACTGTCAAAAATGTTGTCAGCAGGACGTTTCGTGACAAAATTCAAATACATTGTTTCAGGTATTACAACCACCTTATCCGTTTCTTTGGTGTTATTTTCAACGTATTCAATCGCTTCGTTAAGCGTTTTTGCAACTTGCCGATAAACAAAAACACTATTTGTTGCTTTGATAACACTATTCGTGTTTTTTATTGCAACAACAGGAATTACCCCATGCATTTTAGAAATTAATGTCAAAGCGGATTTTGCTCCGCACAAGAACAAAAATCCTATCAAAAGTATTGAGGCGAAAGAGTTTACGGTCTTTTTTACTTCAATATTTTCAGAATAATCGACATTAAACAAAAAAGCAGCGATTGAAAGAATTATCAACGGCATTGTATATGTGCCGTAAACATCAATATTCACGGCAAAAAATGTCTTAAACGAAAACAAAATTGCCGAAATCATAAAAACGAAAAGAGGGCGGTTTTGAACAATTTTTTTATAAAAAATACAAAATATCAAAGCATTCACAATTGCAAGGAGCGAATACCCCGAAAGCCCCACATAGACAATCCCTGCAAGGGCAAAGGAATAAACAAGCCCAAGCAAGAATTTATCGTTTTGACACCATTTTTTTGAAAAAGTAACAATTGCGGTAATCGCAACAAGCATAAGTGTTTTCACCGCACTATACGACAAAACCGCAAAGCACGGACAAGCCCCTGAAAAATGAGAATAAAAATATTTCAAAGAATAAGTCCGTCCGATTGCCTTCACAAGAGCAAATGCCCCTTGCAAATCCGACATCTGCATTCCTTGCAAAAACAAAGCACCAATTGACAAAAACGGCACAATCACAAGGCTTGCAAACGAAATCAAAACATCAACCGTCGAGATTTTTTTATTGACCAAAATATACCCGAACAGAAAAAATGCAAAAAGCAGAAAATCATACTTGCAAGCAACCGCAATACCCGCAAAAAGGCAAGCATAATAAGCGAATTGAGGATTGTCATTTTTGACAAATTTAATAAAAAACAAAACAGATGCCAAAAACGCCGAAAGCCCATACGTCATCGCAAACGAATATGGCAGGGTATAATTAAACGTTCCAAGCGAGCAAACGCCGACAACAAGAGGAATTACGGCGAATTGCCAAATTCCGTTTTGTCCCGACAAATTGCCCTTTTCAGCGGTATCATTTTTTTTAGGAAAAATTTCACCGCAAATTAACATAAAAATCCAAATTATCAAAGTTGAATTTAAAACGCCAAAAATTCTCAAAGCGTTCAAATTCACCCCAAAAACCATATACAACAAAGCATTTACCTGATAAGCCAATGCACCGTAGATATTAACGATATCACGATACAAAACCTCGCCATTCAGCATTCTCAAAGGGATATAGAGTTCTCGTCCCGTATCAATTGCAGGATTTAACTGAAAAAAAGATGCGCCTAACGCAAGCAAAAACGTTATTATCAAAAGTATTTTCGGTGTAAACGCAAACGATTTTTTCATAAAACAATGATACTCGATTTTGGTGTAATTGCAAAATTTTTACAGATTTTTCGGAACGCAAAAATCCAAAAGTCTTGCCGGCTAATCGCCGAAAGGAAGTGAAAGTTGCGGAATTTCAGGAGTTTTTCGACCTGCTTTTCGTCTTCCCGACAAATCTTTTTGAAATTCTTTTTGCATTTCAACCATAAGATTTTGGGCGTTTTCCACGACAGACGAAGGCAATCCCGCCTTTTTGGCAACCTGAATACCATAACTTTTGCTTGCAGACCCCTCAACAATTTTTCTCAAAAATTCGATTTCGCCCTCTTTTTCGCTAATCGTAATTCTGAAATTTTTAATTTGCTCAAATTTTTTCGGCATAACGTTAAGTTCATGATAATGTGTCGCAAATACAGTTCTTGCCTTGATTTTCGTCGCAATATATTCAGCAACGGACCAAGCAATCGCAACGCCGTCATAAGTACTTGTGCCACGTCCGATTTCATCTAAAAGAATAAAACTTTTTTCGGTTGCACTGTTCAAAATATATGCCGTTTCGCTCATTTCCACCATAAAAGTTGATTGACCGAGCGATAAATCGTCAGAAGCACCGACACGAGTAAAAATTTTATCCGTCACGCCGATTTTTGCATAACTTGCGGGGACAAAGCAGCCCATTTGAGCCATAATCAAAATCAGTGCGTTTTGACGCATATAGGTTGATTTTCCCGCCATATTCGGACCTGTCAAAATCATAAATTGTGTTTCATTATGATTTGTTGTATTTGCTTGCAAATTAAGGTCATTCGGCACATATTTGCCCATCGGCAAAATCTTTTCAATTACAGGGTGACGACCGTCTTTTATGCAAATTTCGCCCTCATCATCAATAATCGGGCGAACGTAAGAATTTTCCGCCGCAACAGTAGCAAACGAAAGCAACACGTCAATTGTCGCAAAATCGTGAGCAACATTTTTGATTTTATCCGAAAATTCTCGGGCATATTCCCTCATATCGGAGAAAATTTTATATTCCGTTTCCGTTGACTTGTATTTTGCCGCAGAAACCTCTGTTTCAAAGCGTTTCAAGTCCTCGGTAATAAACCTTTCCGCATTTGTCAAAGTTTGACGTCTGATATAATCTTGCGGAACGAGCGACAAGTTTGAATTCGTAACCTCGATAAAATAGCCAAAAGTCTTGCTATAACCTATTCTCAGGTTTTTAATACCTGTTCGTTCTTTTTCGGCAGCCTCGGTTTCAGAGAGTTTCTTTTCGCCGCCGTCTAAAAGTTCACGATAATAGTCGAGTTCGCCGTTTACGCCCTCTTTGATAATTCCGCCGTCCTTTACTCCGACAGGGGCGTCCTCTTTAATCGTTCTGTCAATAATATCCGCAAATTCAGTCAATTCGTCAACATTTTCGGAAATTTTAAGAAAATCATTATCATATTCCGACAAAATTTCTTCTATTTGCGGCAAAAGAAAAAGCGAATCTTTTATCGCAAGAAAATCTCTCGGATTTGCAGTAGAATTACTCATTTTAACCGACAAACGCTCGATATCGTAAACTTTTCCCAAAAGAGATGCAAGCCTTGATGAAAGAGAGTTATTTCTGAGCAAAACATCGACGGCGTCAAGCCTTTCGTTGATTTTATCAGGGTCTTTGAGCGGTTGTGTAATCCATTTTTTGAGCAATCTCGACCCCATATTCGTGTTAACCCTGTCGATTGCCCAAAGCAAACTTCCGTATTTTGCTTTGTCACGATTGGTGGACAAAAGTTCGAGGTTGCGGGCGGTATTAATGTCCATCGACAAAAATTCGGACAGATTATAAGATTTTATCGTATCAAACTTGGGCAAAGCCGAAAAACAAGTTTGACGCAAATATTCGACAATCGCACCCGCTGCTCTAAATCCGATTTTGAACTCAAAGTAGCCGAAAGCGTCCAAAGACTCGGTATTAAACAATTCTTTGACATTTTTATCCGCAAAATTTTGCTCAAAAGCGGCCGCAGAAATTTTTGAACAATTATAATTAAGATAAATTTGTTCGGGCAAATCGAATTTTTCATCGGGAACAATTTGAAAAGGCAAAACCTTTTGTTTTTTAACAGGAGCAAGGATTTCAGACGGTTTAACTCTTGCCAATTCCGCCAAAATCTCCGTCAAAGTCCCTTTCGTAACGAAAAACTCGCCCGTCGTAATATCCGTATAAGCCAAGCCAAAAACGTCATTCTCCTGAATAATTGAGGCAAGCCAATTATTTTTATCAGATTTTATCAGGTTAATTTCATTAACCGTACCCGCTGTAATAACCTGCGTAACTTCACGTTTTACAAGCCCTTTCGCCAATGCGGGGTCTTCCGTTTGGTCGCAAATTGCAACTTTATAATTTTTATCAAGCAATCTCGGAAGATAATTATCAATAGCCTTAGCGGGGATTCCTGCCATCGGAATTTTACCCAAAGTCCCGCCGTCACGGGCAGTCAAAGTAATTTCGAGTGCTTTTGAGATTTCAAGTGCATCTTCAAAAAACGCTTCGTAAAAATCGCCCATTCGATACATCAAAATTATACCCTGATATTTTCTCTTAATATCAAGATATTGCCGAAGCATCGGGGTTGCTTCGCTCAAATCCACATCTATGCTGTTTATGTTATTGATTTCTCGTTTTGTCATGACTATACTAATTTTAGTCAAATCACAATGAAATAACAAGTTGAGGTTAAGAAATGTTCGGTTGTTTGAAAAATTTTATTAACATAATCATCATTCTTCTTGCGGCAGTAGGGTTTATCGCCATCGGCGGAACAAACCTTGTTCGAGATTTAATCCACAATCCTCTTTCCCCCGCTCAAACAAGCAAAGCGGAAAAAGCCGCTCAAATAGCAGACTTTTCTAAGTTAGACAAGGAATTTGAACTTGTTTCATCAAGCAAACTCCCGAAAATCGGAAACTACGTTTATGTTAAGCATGCCGCAACTTCGCAAAACTTTTTTATGGCAAAACCTAAAAATACAGAAACCTTAACAAAAGCAGATTTCAACTCAAAAAAAGCAGACGAAAAAGTTATGGGTTTTGTAAAAGATTTTAAAGTTCTCAGACTTGAAAATTTTGAAATCACGGGAAGAGGCTCAATGAGAGCGTTTAATCAAACCGTACCGTTTATAAAATTCAAATCAGATGTTGTCAATCTCCCTATCAACGGGGCTGAAGGCATTGTCGGCGTTGCTTCAAAAGATGATAAAAACGTGATAATCGTCGCAACAAATAATTACGGAAAATACTCCCAAATCGTTACAAACGCTCTGTTTTCAGAAATAAAATAAAATTTACTGTTGTTTTTTTCAGGTGCATGCTATAATGTACTCAGAGTATGTGTCAGTAAGGGGCAAAAATAGCCAATGAGCCAAGAATTATCGGATAAGATTTATAATCTCCAAAAAAATTTTTTGGAATTGAATAATCTTTTTGAACTGAATATTCTCGCTAATCAAGCCGATTCTCTTGATGATTTGCTCAACAAAATCAGTTCCTTTATGACCAATAATTTCAATTTGAACGACGTAATTTTCTTCGTCAAAAAAGATATGACTTATAAAGCCGTCAATTGTACCGAAAACGGTATGACTTTTGAGTTTGATGAAGAATATGCAGATTTTTTGAATTATGCGGGCAAAGAACTTTTCCAAACAATGAATCCCGACGGAACGCCGAAATATAAGACTCTTTGGGAAAATTCGGCATTTGAAAATTTCAACTCCGCTTATTTTAAAGTATTTTTCAAAGACGATGAACCGTTTTGCGTTTGTTCAATCGGTCAAAAAGAAAACAACGAACCGTTTGACGCAGAAGAATTAATGCTTTTGAACAAAATGTTCTCTTGCGTTGAACCGTTGCTCGTAAAATTTGTCCGCCAAGAAGAACAACAATCGCAAATTTCGTTCTTGCACAAGTCTTTACACAACCTTTCGATTTTGTACAACATCTCTCAAGCCGTCAACTTCATCGACGATTTGAAAGGCTTAATCCAAGTTATTTTAGGAAGAGCGTTGGAAACAATCGATGCCGAAAAAGGCTCGTTAATGCTCTACGACATCTCTGACAACACTTTGCAGGTCAAAGTCGTTTACGGTTTGAAAGACCCGAAAGTCGAATTTGACATCAACAACGGCGTTATCGAATGCTCAAAACTCAAGATTAACGAAGGTATTGCGGGTAAAGTTTTCGCCGAGAAAAAATCAATCATCACAAACTTAGGACAAAACGACCCCAGATTTAAACAGGCAAATTTGATGAACAACATCTCATCAATGATTTGCGTTCCTTTGATTGCAAAAGGTGAGGCAATCGGCGTTATCAACATTACAAACAAAAAAAATAACAAACTTTTTAACAAGCAGGATTTGGAATTTATTGAAGCACTTTCAAATCAGGCGGCAATCGCTATTGATAACGCAAAATTGTACGAATTGGCAACAAAAGACGGTTTGACAAAACTCTATATCCACCGCCACTTCAGAACATTGCTCGAAGCGGAAGTTACAAGAGCAACACGCTACAAACACGTCGTTTCGCTCCTTATGATGGATATCGACAACTTTAAACACGTCAACGACACATACGGTCACTTAATCGGCGACAGAGTTCTTAAAGAAATCGCCGTGACAATCAAAAACACATGCCGCAACATCGACGTTCCCGCAAGATACGGCGGCGAAGAATTTACGGTAATTTTGCCCGAAACAGCCGCAAAAGACGCAACAATCATTGCGGAAAGATTGAGAAAAAATATTGAAAAAATTGAAATCCCGATTGATGACAAAGTTACCCTAAAAGCAACCGTAAGTATCGGTATTTCTGAATATCCGTCCTCGGCAACAGATTCCGAAAACCTTATCAAAACAGCCGATGATGCCCTTTACAAAGCAAAAAATGACGGCAAAAATTGTATCTATGTTCACCACCAAGGCGGATTTTACAAGTGTCTCAAAGACAATAACGAAAAGGCTTAACGATGAAAAAATATGTTTGCACTCTCTGCACATGGGTCTATGACCCCGAAATCGGTGTCCCTGAAATGGGAATTGCTCCAAATACTCCGTTTGAGGATTTGCCGGACGATTTTCTTTGTCCTGCTTGCCTCGCAGACAAAAGTGCCTTCGTAGAAGCGTAAAAATTGAAATTATTTTAAAATTTTTTCAAAATAAACTTGACATACAATTAATTTGAATGTAAAATATAGGTGTTATTAGTGTTTCGGCTAATGTAAAGTTGGCGCTCATCTTAAATCCATATAAGATGAGCTTTTTTTTTGCAAATTTTTTACAAATACAATTTTTCGGATTTTCAAACGACACATCATTTTGCAACTTTATACTATTGCAAAGCCTTGCAACAACGATGTTTCAGGTAAAATTCACTGTTATAATAACCGTTTTTTTATTAAAATGAAAACAGTTTTTTCCACATGTTAAATTTGTCACAAACGCAATCGTCAGAGCAATTTTGACAATTTCCGAAAGACATATAAAAATCTTCCGAATAAACAATAACTTTCGGGCAACACGATTTGTTTTCAAAAGTAATTATATTTGCAAAATTATTATTATTCATAAAAAATCCCCTGATACAGATTATCAGAGGATTTTCAATTTTTCATTACCGAAAGGTTTAATTAAACTTCAAGTCCGTAATATCTCAAACCGCCTACGAGGTGGTCATAAACGCCATCAAACAATACTGCTGTCATGCCGACTGCTCTTGCACCGTCGCAATTTGCAACCAAATCGTCGATGAACAAACATTCTTCCGCTCTCAAATCAAATTTTTTCAAGAACATTTTATAAATTTTTTCGCTCGGTTTAGCACAGCCGACTTCATAAGAAGCCATGTAGCCGTCCATAAATTTGAGAACGTGCAAATCACGTTTAATTTCAACGAATTTCACATTGGCATTTGTAAGCATATAAACGCCGAAACCCTTGTTATGGAAGTATTTTACGAGTCTGCTCATACTGTCTTGAACGGGCAAACAATATTGCCAATTATCCAAAACTTCGTCGATATCTTCCGCATAATCTTCGCCGAGTTGTTCTTTTGCATAATTTCTGACATCTTCTTCAGTAACTTCATTTGCGTCAAATTTGTGCCAAATTTCTGACTCAAAAATTGTTTTTGCAAGTTTTTCAACTCTTTCAGGGTCATCTACAAATCTTTTTACGATATTTTCGGGAACCCACTCCAAAAGTACATTACCCATATCAAACACGATATTTTTAATCATTTGTTCGTCCTTATAAAACTGCTTATACCCTTACTATAACTTCATTATAAGAGCATTGTCAAGCGAAAAAATCCGCAATTACCCACAAAATCAAAAATATGTTATAATAAAATCCGTTGAGGTGAAAAGGAAATCCGATGGCTAAAATTATGATTATCGGCGACAAAGAAGTCGATTTGAAATTTTTGAAAATTATATTACAAAATCAAGGTCACGAAGTATTTACGGACTATTGCTATGAAAAAGCAACAGAACAAATCGAAGAAATCATGCCCGAAATCGTGATTATAGACGTCGAATCCGATCCGACAAATGCGTTTGAACTTTGCAAAAAATCAGGTCAGAAAATAAATTTCACCATATTCAAGTTATGTTTTTCTGTGACACAAACGACACAGATATCACGGAAACAGGCTTTGAAACAGGTGCTTCCGACTATATTTCCAAGCCGATTAACGAAGATGAAATTAAAAATCGTATTGACCACCGACTTGAAGTCATCAAAACTCACAAAAAGGCTCAAGAAAAAAATTCCGCTTTCACAAACGAAATGAACGAAATTTTAAAAACCGTCAATCACCCGCAAATGGAAACGATTTTGGCACTTGCAAACCTTGCCCAATCCCGTGACGACAACACAGGCAAGCACCTCGACCGTATGCAAAAATATGCTTTCGTTTTGACAAAAGAATTGCAAAAAAATCTAAAATACAAAGATATTATTGATGACAGATTTTTGGCGGAAGTCACTGCGGCATCGCCGCTTCACGATATCGGCAAAATCGGTATTCCGGACAAAGTTCTTCTTAATCCGAAAAAATTAACTCCCGCTGAATTTGAAATCATCAAAACCCACACCCTCATTGGCGATGAAACGTTAGACAACGTTATCAAAACATTCGGAGAAAGCAGTTTCATCAGAACAGGACAAAAAATTGCCCGCTCACACCACGAACGCCCCGACGGAACAGGTTATCCCGACGGATTAAAAGGTGATGAAATCCCGCTAGAGGCAAGCATTATGGCGATTGCTGATGTTTACGATGCAATGAGAACAAAAAAGCCGTACAAGCCCGCAATTTCTCACGAAAAAACAATCGAATTTTTCAAACAACAAAAAGGAACACAATTCCTGCCCGAAACAGTCGATGCGTTCCTCAATATTGAAAAAACTTTTTCCTATATTTGGCTTGAATACGAAACGATGTGCTAAGCCATCGCTTTTTCAAGTGCTTGCTCAATATCAGCGATGATATCGTCCACATCTTCAATTCCGACTGAAAGTCTTATGAAACTTTCGCTGATTCCGCACTCTTCCAATTGTTCTGCGGTTAATTGTCTATGCGTTGTCAAAGCAGGATACGTTACAATCGTGCGGACATCGCCGATATTTGTTGCGTGAATTAACATTTTTATGTTTTCAAGGAATTTCGTCGCAACCGCTCTGTCGCCATCAATTACAAAACTTAAAAGCGAAGATGCACCTTTCGGCAAGTATTTTTTCGCAAGGTCATAATACTGATTACCCTCTAATGCAGGGTAGCAAACGGATTTGACAAACTTATGATTTTGAAGATATTTTGCCACTTTAAGTGCGTTATCCGAATGTTTTTGCATACGAAGCGACAACGTTTCAAGCCCGATAATCGTCAAATACGAATTAATCGGACTTTGGCAGCAACCCAAATCTCTCAAAAGTTGAGCCCTTGCTTTAACAATATATGCCGCCTTGCCAAATGCTTCGGTATAACTCAAACCGTGATAACTCGGGTCTTTATCCGTAATACATTTGAATTTGTCGGAACAATACCAATCGAAATTGCCCGAATCAACAATCACGCCGCCCATAGCGTTTCCGTGTCCCGTAATGTATTTTGTCGTCGAGTGAACAACAATATCAGCCCCGAACTTAATCGGATTTAACAAGTACGGAGTTGCAACCGTATTATCGATAATCAAGGGCAAATTGTTTCTGTGAGCAACTTTTGCAAGTCCTTCAATATCTGCAATCGCAATCGACGGATTGGTTAATGCTTCCGCAAAAATACATGCGGTTTTTTCGTTAATTTCTTTTTGAAAATCCTCTGGATTTTGGCTTGAAACAAATCTTGTTTTTATGCCCATTTTTTCGAGCGTAATGCCCAAAAGATTAATCGTTCCGCCATATAAATTCTCCGACGCAACAACTTCATCGCCCGCCTTTGCAATATTCAAAACCGCAATCAACGATGCCGATTGTCCCGAAGACACACACAATGCACCGATTCCGCCCTCTGCCATTGCCAATCTTTCTTCAAGAACCTGAGTTGTCGGGTTGGAAATTCTCGTATAAATATCTCCGCCGACCTTCAAATCAAACAAATCAGCAGCAAATTGAACATCGTTAAAATTATACGCCGTAGTCTGATAAATCGGTACGGCAATTGCATTTCGATTTTCTGACGGATTATGTCCGCCTTGCACCAAAATTGTATCAAATTTCATTTTCTATCTCCAATTTTATTGTCGCATATTATAACTGATAATCTCGCTTATCCACGGCAAATACGTATATTTACCCATAATTGCACCGATTGAAAGGTACGTATAAAGAAGTGCAATCAAAAGTGTTATAAGCGAAAAATTGATAAATCCGAACGAAACAATTTCACTCTGTAATGCTACTGTCAACGAGAAAACGACCGCTTTTACGAACGGAATATATCCCAAAATATTTATCACCAAAATCAAAACTTTTGAAACAATATAAATCAATATTGACAAAAATATCGACATAAAAACGTGATATCTCAAAAACGAACGCAATCCCTGTTTTTGCAAAAGTGCGATTATCAAATACAATAATCCCACAAATCCACAGGTGAAATATGATAAAACTGAAATAATTTTTTCTATCGGATAAACCGTGTTATTTTGTGCCACTAAACTGCTCCTTGTCATATTTTTTATTCACATAATCTTTTACCGTATCGTAATACATCAACAAAGTTTGCTCGTCATCAGGTAAAAGATTTACAGCCTTTTTGTAATCTTTTATAGCACCGATTAAATCCCCCGCAAGCACAGACGTATTGCCCGCATGAATATAAATTTTCGGAGATTTCGGCTCTATCTCCATCGCCTTTCGATACAACTTCAACGCCTCTGCAAATTCCGAGTTCGACACCATCAAATTCGCTTTCAAAACATAAGCATTTGAACGGTTCGGATTAACCTCTAAAGCCTTATCATAAACACCATAAGCCTCATTGACCTTGCCCTCGTCACAAAGCGAAATTGCCATGCAAATATATGCCTCGTAATAATTTTCATCATACTGAAGTGCAAGTTCAAAATACAAATTTGCATTCTCAAAATCTTTCATTGAAGAATACACATTTGCCAGGTGCAAAAGCGTTTTCGGGTCATCAGGCACACCATCAAGCGATTTTTTGAAATAATAAAC